>JAJDZG010000161.1 GCA_022824765.1 Dehalococcoidia bacterium
AGGCGTCTTCGCGCCTGAGTCTCACACGTGGGCTGCGTTGGGACCGATCGCTGCGGACGGGCCGCAGTGGCGGGTGCCCGACCGTTCGCTGGTCGCCTGGATTGCCAACGCCGGTCACGCGGTGGGAACGGCGCAAGGCGCACTCGACGATCTGGCGACTGCCGCATCGCAATCCACGACTGGAGACACCAGCTCGTTGCGCGAGCGCGAGCCGTTCCGCCTGGCCTTCGCGCGCTCGCAGGCAGACGTGGCTGCGGCCAGGGCGCATGTGCAAGCGGCGTGGTCGCGAACCTGGCCGTTGGTCGAGCGGGGCGAGCCGGCTGAGCGCCTCCTGGGGCAATGCCGTTTGTCCAACGTGCATGCGGTTCACGTGTGTGTCGACGCGGTGGAGCGGCTGTTCCGAGCGGGCGGAACGAACGCCGCGCGTCGCAGCTGGACGCTCGAGCGTCGCTGGCGAGATCTGCAGACGGCGCGGCAGCACGGCGCGGCGCTGGAGTGGAACTACGACGCCGGCGTGCGTCCGCTGCTCGGTCTGGAGGCGCGCCGCAGTCGTTAGTTCGCGGGCTTGGTGCTCCCTACCACCAGAGCATGTAGTCGTCGAAGTAGAGGTCTCGGACGATGGCGTGGATGCCTGTCGCCAATACGAACAGGACAAAGCAGCCCCAGCTGACGTATCGCCCGCGGCCGGGCGGCAGGATCATGAGGCCAATCAATGTGACGATAACGCTCGTGGGCCACATCTAGATCCACGCCTGATACATTAGGGCGCTCGCATCTGGCGGGAACACCTCAGTAAACCACATCCTGTTGTACAACGCCGCCGCTCCGATGGTCGTGACCACAGCGCCGACCAGGAGTCTGACGTTATAGCTTGCAAGGGCTTGTACAGACACGTTGACACTCCAGTTTGGCGAGCGCTGCCGCTAGAACTGATACCAGTAGCGTTCAAGCGGGAGCACGAGCGCCCAATGCACTGCGATCGCGGCGATCACGAGCTTGAGCGCCTGCCAGCGACGGTTGGTCGCTGGCAGCGCATACGCCCCGATCAGTATCAAGATCCCGCTCAGGAGTATCAGCAAGAGCTTGGCCTCCCATTGCCTGATGGGATAGGCCGGATTCAATCCGGCAAGCGCAAAGGCGGCGATCCCGAGCGCGATCACTCCGAAACCGTAGCCGTAGTCGTCTCGTGGTCCAATCCGGCTCAACAATGTCATGGTCAGGCCGTTCAACATCGCGGGGATTGACCGGACGAAGGCGGTCATGGGAAGCACTCCCCCTTCACCTTCGCGAGCGCGCCGAGCGTCGTGATGTCTTCTTCGTTGCCTGCACTGTCGTATGCCTGATAGTCATGGCTGCAGTGATACCCACCGCCGGCGAGCATCGTGAGCGTTACGCTCGTTTCCAGTAGCCGTTCATGGGTCGCTTCGTCGTACCACGGCACTTCGTTCTCGGCCTCGATTGAGGGGGGAGATACGCCGTAAGTGGTCGAAGCGGTGTTCGTTCCACTGCTCAGATACGGAGTGCTGTCATTGGTCGGATACGTCAGAGCAACCACTCTGACTGAGTTGGACGTGTGCGACCACGTGCTGCGTACGTCCGATGTGAGGTAGCCGGACGGCGAGAAGCCAGTGATCCTTATGCGGGCACGAGCAGTAGAAGTGCCAGAACTGTTCGCGGCCAGCCTCTGGAACAGACCTGCCTCGGCAGCACCAGTCCCAGTGACTCGACCTGTCGTGCTGTGTACGAGTGCGCCGCACGAGCCCGAACGTGCGAGCCAGGCTGTCGTGCCGTTGGGCCCGATGTCAGCGTGCAGAGTCACTACCGCGGTCGTCGCGAGCTGGGTTGGCATTGAGGTCTTGAGAGTCTGTTTCATCTCGATCCTCCATGTTCCAACTGATCTCGGACGCTTCGTGGGGCCGATCGGTTGCCTCCTCTCAGGCTTCAGGCCCAACGTGTGTCGACTGTACTCCTCTGGAGTCGGTCTCGCTGGAGGACTGGCGAGTGCAGCCGCTTCATTTGACATAATAGCGAGATCCCGCCGCGCGTTAGGCGGAATCGGGGTGGGCAGTTAGCCTGCAGCCACTGGACAACGTGCAGGCAAGGCGAGCGCATTGATGGCTGGGCCACTGGAGGGCGTGACGGTCCTGGACCTGACCAGCGTGGTGGCGGGTCCGTACGCGACCAAACTGCTGGCCGACTACGGCGCGCGTGTGATCAAGGCTGAGCCGCGCGGCGGCGATGCTTCACGCCGCTTCGGCCCGTTCCCCGATCGCAAGCCCAATGCTGAGGCCTCGGGCCTCTTCCTGCACCTGAACACCAACAAGCAGTCGATCGTGCTGGATCCGCTCACCGACGACGGCGCGGCCACGGTGCGGCGCCTGGCGCAACTGGTGGACATCGTGGTGGAGGACTTGCGGCCAGGCGAGCCGGAGTCGGCCGGCTGGGGCTGGGACGTCTTGCATGCGATCAATCCTAAGCTCGTCCTGTGCTCGATCACGCCGTTCGGACAGACGGGGCCGTACCGCGACTACCGCGGATCGGAGCTGACGCTGCAAGCGATCGGCGGTCCGCTGCACGCGACCGGCGCGGCTGATCGTGAGCCGATCAAGATGGCGGGTCACTATGCCAACTATCACGCCGGCGCCACGGCCGCGTTTGCGATCCTGCTCGCCCTGCGACGCGCCGAGTCGGACGGTCAGGCGGGCGATTGGATTGATATTTCGATCTACCGGTGTCAGGTCGGTTGCCGCGACCGGCGGACGATCCAGCTGGTTGCGGCGGAATACAGCGGCGTTTCGCCGGGCCGTGCGCATCAGACCCGCCGACAGGTCGGCTTCGGCATTTATCCCTGCGCCGACGGGTTCGTCAACATCATGGGCGCGGGCACGCGGTTGCCGCGTCTGTTGGAGTGGATCGGACGGGACGATCTGCTGGAGGACGAGTCCTTCCTGTCGGGGCCTCGGCCGGGTTCGGGGTTCGGCGCGAAGGTGGACGGCGCGGTCGAGGAGTATCTGTCGAGTGTCCGCAAGATCGACGCTGTGGTTGAGGCGCAGGCGGCCGGACTGTTGGCGGGCGCGGTGATGACCGTCGCCGATGTGCTGGACGATCCGCAGCTTGCGTCGCGCGACTGGTGGCATCGGATCGCCCATTGGCATGGCGACGAGCTGCCGTATCCGGGCTTCCCGTTCCGGATGAGCGAGTCTGTGCCGGAGCCGCCCAAGCGGTCGCCGCGTCTGGGCGAGCACTCCCGTGTCGTCATGGATCTGACGCCGCCCGATCCGCTGGAAGATCCGCGCCGACCGTTGCCGCAGGGTCCGATGAGTTCGTTGGCGCTGCCGCTGGAAGGCGTGCGCGTGGCGGCGATCACCGTGGTCTGGGCGGGTCCGCACGTGGCGCAGCTGCTGGCCGAGTGGGGCGCGGACGTGGTCAATGTGGAGCCGATGAATCGGATCCAGCCGTACACACGCGGAGCGGAGAACGCGCCGACGAAGGACAACATGGAGCGGGGCGCGGAGCTGGGCGTTCAGCCGCAGTACCCCCTGTTGGAGCTCGGTCCCGATCCGTGGAACCGAATGGCTTCATTCACCTCACACGCGCGGAACAAGCGCTCGATGACCTGCGACATCATGTCGCCCGAGGGCCGCGAGGCGTTTCTCAAGCTGATCGCCGAATGCGATGTCTTGGTGGAGAACAACGTCCCGTCGACGATCGACAAGGCGGGCATCACCTACGAGGCGCTCAAGGAAGTCAATCCCAACCTGATCATGCTGCGGATGCCGGCGTTCGGTCTGGAGGGTCCATACTCCAGCTTCCGAGCGTTCGGGCTGCACGTGGAGGCGATGGTCGGTCACACGCATCTGCGTGGCTACCCCGATCGGGGTCCTGAGGCGATCGGGGAGACGCTCGCGAGCGACGGCCTGTCGGGCGTGCAGGGCGCGCTGGCGGTCGTGATGGCGCTGCGCCACCGAGATCGTCGGGGCGTGGGCCAGCAGATTGAGATGCCACTCAATGAGGGCTTCATTCCCACGCTGGCCGAGTACCTCTTCGAACACTCGATGAACGGGGAGAACCCGCCTTCGCAGGGCAATCGGCATCAGCATCACGCGCCGTTTGGTGTATATCCGTGCCGGGGCGACGACCAATGGATCGCGATCGATATCGCCGATGACGCGGAGTTCGTCGGCCTCTGCGACGCATTGGCGGCGGGGCCGGGCGAGGCGTCTGTGCGATCGGCGTTGGTTCATGCGCCGCTCGACGGTCGCTTCAGCGACGCGGAGAGCCGCCGCTTCAACGCTGATGTCCTTGATGCATTGATCAGCCAGGAAACCCAGGTGTGGCACAAGGAAGACCTCTTCCACCGGCTGCAGGCGGCGGGCATCTGCGCGGCGCCGTTGAACGATCCGTTTGACGCGCTCTCGGACCGTCATTTGCGAGAGGTCGGGTTCTTCGAGCCGCTGACCATCGAAGGCGTGGGCACGCACCGCTATCCAGGCCTGACCTTCACGATGACGCGAACGCCCAATCAACTGCGCACGCCGCCGCCGAAACTGGGCGAACACAACCACGAGGTCTACATCGACCTGTTGGGCTACAGAGAGTCGGAACTGGCGGAGCTCGAAGCCAAGGGGTTGGTCGGAACGCGTTACCCCGATCACCTGCTGCCAGCGCACGTCCGCGAAGCCATCGCACAACACACGAAGGACACGGAGGATTGACATGCCGAGACTGGGACCGCAGACTTTCGAGTCGCTGAACGACGATCAGCGCGTGCTCTGGGACAACATCACCACGGGTCCGCGTGGGAATCCTGAGCGTGAGCACGGCGGACTGGCCGGTGCCGACGGGGCGCTGATCGGCCCGTTCAATGCGCTGTTCCTGTCGCCAACGCTGGGTGATGCCATCCAGAAGCTCGGGGCGTCGGTTCGCTACAACACTTCGCTGCCGGCCGACCTGTTGGAGGTCGCGATTTGCACGATGGGCGGACACTGGCGGGCCAACTTCGAGTTCTGGGCGCATGCCCGCCTGGCCAAGAACGCTGGCGTGTCTGAGGGTGCGATCGACGCCATCCGTGATGGCGAACGCCCCTTCTTCGGCAACGACCAGCATCAGGCTGTCTACGAGTTCGGACGCGAGTTGATCGAGGGTCAGCGCGTGTCGGACGAGACCTACGAGACGCTGAAGGGGATGATCGGCGAGAGCGGCGTGTTTGAGGTCGCGTCGGTGATGGGTTACTACGCGCTCGTGTCGATCGGTCTGAACACGTTCAATGTCGCCATGCCGCCCGGCGTCGACGCGCCGTTTTCGGATTAGCTGACCAACGACGAGCAGGACCTGGGGACCGCACATGCTCAGCGAGTTTGACCGCGCGTTTTTCGACCAGCAGGGCTATCTGGTGGTCAAGCAGCTGATCCCGCGCGATCTGGTTGACGCGGTGCTCGATGCGATCTGGGAGTTCCTCGAGTTCGACCGCGACGACCCATCGGATTGGTACCGCGAACCGCACCGGGTCAACGGCATGGTCGAGATGTACCACCACCAGTCGCTCTGGGATGTCCGACAGCACCCGGCGGTCTATGAGCTGTTTCGGGACCTGTTCGGCCGCGATGATCTGTGGGTGTTCATCGACCGCGCCAATTTGAAGCCGCCACCGAGCGCGGAGCAGCCAAGGTACGACCATCACGGCATGGTGCACTGGGACATGGATGTGCGGGAGACGCCGACGCCCTTCCAGGTGCAGGGTGTGCTGTATCTGGTCGATACCCGGCGCGGGGAGGGCGGCTTCCAGTGCGTGCCGGGCGCGCACCGGCGCGCTGCGCAGATCTCAGAGGGGATCTCGGACGAGGACCTGCGTCACCAGCAGCTGCATGAGCGGTTCTCGTCGACGCTCGGTCCGCCGATCGAGATTGAGGCGGACGCTGGTGATTTCATTATCTGGCACTCGGCGTTGCCGCATGGCAATAGCCGCAACCGAGCGGACAAGCCGCGCCTGGCGCAGTACGTGCGTCTCTTCCCTGCTGAGCCCTCGGACGAATCGCTGCGCGAAGCGCGGATCGCTTCCTGGCGGGAGCGAGCGCACCCCGCGTTTCAGAATGCGCGGGCATTCCCGGGCGATCCGCGCGGCAAGGAGGCGCAGTCGCCGGCGGCCGAGTTGACGCCGCTCGGCCGCAAGCTGCTTGGACTGGATGACTGGGGTTGATGGCTGCGAACGACGCAGTGTCTAGGCGCGCTCGACTGGCTCGTCCGCCTCTCGTCGCAGCTGCACGACGGAGCTGCCGATCACCAGCAGCACCACGCCGACGACCACTTCGTAGCCGAGTGATTCGCCCAGGATCAGGCCCGAGAAGATCACTCCGAAGATTGGCGCAAACAGCATGGTCGCCGCCACTTGCGATGGGAAGTAGCGCTGGACCAGGTATGTGTTGCCGATGAATCCGAATCCGCCGATTACGACTCCCTGCCAGAGCAGCGCGATGATGAACTCGGTCGTCCAGGGAATGCCGCCGGATTCGAAGAGCAGTCCGCCGATTCCGAAGGCGACCACCGCGGAGACTGACTGGGTCATGAGCAGCCGCGCCGGATGGATGCTCTGGGAGAAGTGCGACAGGTAGATTTGTCGCGAGGCGAGCAAGGCGGCAGACGAGACGGTCATCAGGTCGCCCCAGACTGATGCGCCGGGCGCGCTGAAGCCTCCGACGAAGACGACGACGACTCCGGCGTAGGCGACGACCAGGCCCGCGGTGCGCCGCATCGACATGTGGTCGCCGGGCACGAAGAAGTGTCCGAGGACCGCCGTCCAGAGTGGAAAGGAGAAAATCAGCACTGACGCGTGGCCGGAGCTGGTGTTGTCGGCGCCGACATACATCAGCAAGGTCTGGACGACGAACAGCACGCCCAGGCCGATCAACGGCCGATACTCGCGCGGCAGCGGACGCAGCGATGTCTTGGTGGCGATGGCGTAGCCGATCACCACTACGCCTCCGAGCGCCATTCGGATGGCGCTGAGCCGGAGCGGACCGAGGCCTTCTTCGAGTCCCGCCTTGATCGCCACAGGTTGCCCGCCCCAGAGCAGGACGAGCAGCATCGCGAACGCCCCAGCGCGCAGGGTCAGCGGTCGCCGGCCCATCGGGTCGGCGTTGCTGGATGGTGACGCGCCACGTTGGTCAGACAGGTCACGCTGGTCAGGCTGGTTGGATTGCTGTGATGCCACTACCTGAAGATACGGCCAGCGGTCTACGTCATCGTCCAGGCGCGCACGGCGGTGATTGGTGCGAGGTTGGTGCGCAGCAACGTCCAACGCTCGCCGCCGTCGTTGGACGCGAACAGCTGCCCGCCGCTCGATCCCATGTACAGGCCCAGCGGGTCTGCGCCGTCCTGACCCAGCGCCTGCCGATAGATTGCCTGGTGGAATCCCGCCTGAGGCAGGCCGTCCGACAGTTCGCGGAAGGTCGCGCCGGCATCGGATGTGCGGAATACCTTCAGCGCCCCGCCGCGAGGCATCCGAGCCTGGTCGAAGTCGAGCGGGACGTAGTAGCACACGTCGGGATCGTTGGGGTCGATTGCCGAGGCGAAGCCGAACTCGCCGGGCAGGTCGGGACCCACCTCAATCCAGTGCTCGCCGTCGTCGTCGGAGCGATATTGGCCGAAGTGTCCCTGCTGCCACAGTCGGCCGCGCTGGCGTGGATGTGCGTGCAAGGAGTGGATGCATGGTGTGACATCTTGCATCTCGGGCGGCATGTTGTCAGCGCGGATGCCGCCGTTGCGCTGATGCCAGGAGTCGCCGCCGTCGTAGGAGACATAGGTGCCTGTCGCTGAGCCTGCCGCCACGATTCGGTCAGGGTCTGTCTGATCGACGCCCAGGTGGTGAAACATCAGCCCCGCCGCGCCTGGTTCCCATCGGCCGTTGGTCGGGTGGTTGGTCAGCGCTGATAGCTCTTGCCAGCTTGCTCCATCGTCCGAAGACTTGAACAGCGCGGCGGGCATCGTGCCCGCATAGAGCACACCGTCCTCGACGCCTGGCTCGATCGTCCACACACCCTGCAGCGAGCGCTCGCCGTCGCTGAACGCTGGCGTTGAGGCCTCCGTCCAGGAAGCGCCATCGTCGTCCGAGCGGTGCAGACGCGCACCCCATTGCCAGTGATTGGCGGCACACCAGATTGTCCCGTTGCGCGGGTTGCGCACGGCGTAGTCAATGATCCAACCGCCAAACAGCAACTCCGACCAGTCCCAGTCGCGGCGTCCGCCGTTGCTGCGGGCGATTAGCAAGCCTTTGCGCGTGCTGACCAGCAGGCCGGCCTCAGTCGTATTGGTCACTGCGAGCCTCCAGACACTGCGGGCAAGATGTGCAGGCGATCGCCGTCCCGAATCGGATCGGACAGTGTGGTGCGATCTGAGAGTTGCTCGTCGTTGATGAAGACGTTGACGTGCGGGCGCAGTCGTTCGGCATCATCGAGCAGGAAGCGGCGCAGTTCGGGATGCAGGGCGATCAGGCAAGCGAGCGCGTCGCGGACGGTGTCGCCGTGGACATTGACCGCCTCTGGCGCGTCGACGTGGGCTCGCAGCCCGCGCCCGAGCCGCGCTTCAATCGCCATCAAGAATCCTCCCGGTCATTCGTCCTGACTTGCCGTCCTGACTTGACGTGCGGCGCCATCATAGCACAGACGTACCAAGTTGTGTTAGGCTGTCGGGACGACGGCAGATTTGCCGGTGTTGGATGGAGCGGACAATGATTGATGTGCTCTCGCTCGACCATATCGTGCTGCGGGTGGCGGATGTCGAGCGGTCGCTGGACTGGTACACGCGCATGCTCGGTCTCGATCCCGTGCGGGTGGACGAGTGGCGTGCGGGTGAGTGTCCGTTCCCCTCGGTGCGGATCTCGGCGGCCACGATCATCGATCTGATTGACGGAGATGTTCAGGGCGATTCGCGGAATTTGGACCACTTCTGCGTTGTCGTGACGGCGGAGAGCCTGGCGTATGTGCGTGTGTCAAGCGAGTTCGAGATCGTGCGCGATCCGGACTTCGAACTGTTCGGGGCGCGCGGCATGGCGGACGGCCTCTACGTGGTGGACCCTGACGGCAACGAGATTGAACTGCGCGCCTATCCGTCTGGAGTAGCCTGAAGCCAACCGACGAACTTGATGAATGGAGGACGTGATGTCAGCACATGGCGCCGACGCGAAGGCGCTCGAGATGGGATTGGATCTCACTGCCGGCACGCCGGTGGCCAACTACGTGCCGGCCGTGCGCACTGGCAATCTGGTCTTCCTGTCCGGGCACGGACCGTTTGAGGACGGCAAGTTGATTCGCGGCAAGCTCGGCGCCGACCTGGACGTCGATGCGGGTTATCAGGCCGCGCGGGCGGTGATGGTGCAGTTGCTGGCCTCGCTGCGCGCCGAAATCGGCTCGCTCGACCGCGTCTCGCGCGTGGTCAAGCTGCTCTGCATGGTCAACTGCACTCCAGATTTCGACCAGCATCCCGGCGTCGCGAACGGCGCGTCGGACCTGCTAGTGGAGCTGTTCGGGGAGACCGGTCGACACGCGCGTTCGGCGGTGGGCATGCAGTCCCTGCCTTTGGGCATGTCGGTCGAGATTGAGATGATCGTCGAGATTGAGTAACCACCAGAAGGAGGCAGCGCAATGAGACTGGGACTGCTGGCCGGATTCAGCGCCGATTGGCGTGGCACGCTGGAGAAGATCAAGATTGCTGAGGAGCTCGGCTACGAGATGGTGTCTACGGGCGAGGCCTGGGGCCATTCCGTGCTGCCCTGGCTGACCGTGATCGCGGCGAACACGGAGAAGATGCAGATCGGGACGGGCATCCTGAACACCTTCTCTCGGACGCCGGCTGCCATAGCGCAGGAGTTTGCCACGCTCGAGACGATTTCGGGCGGGCGCATGGTCTGTGGGCTTGGGTCATCGGGCAATCTGGTCATCGAGGGCTTCCACGGCGTGGAGTTCGACCGTCCGCTGCGCCGCATTCGTGAGTACACCGAGATCATCAAGATGCTGTTGCGCGGTGAGCGTCTGCATTACGAGGGCGAGATCTACGATCTCCAGCGCGGGTTCCGTCTGCTCGGCCATGAGCCGGTTCGCGAGAACCTGCCGGTCTGGATCGCCGCTATCACACCGCGCTCGATTCAGCAAACGGGCGAGATCGCGGACGGCATCTATCCGATTCACTGGCCGAGACGCGGGTTCGAGCCGCTCAAGCGTCAGTTGGCGGGCGCTTCGCGCGACGCCGGTCGGCCTGAGGATTCGGTCACGGTGGCGCCGTTCACCAATGTCTACGTGACGGGTGAGGGCGACGACGAGAGCGTCTGGCGCAACGCGCGGCAACCGCTGTTCCACTACACGAACCGAATGGGATCGTTCTACTGGCAGATGCTGTCGCGCTCTGGGTTTGAGTCTGAGATCACGGAGTCGCGCGCAGCGTGGGCGGACCGCGACTCGGAGGGCGCGCTGATGGCCTTCTCGGAGAGCATGGTGCGCGAGATCCAGGTGATCGGTCCGATTGAGTCGGTGCCGGAGCAGCTGCAGGCTCGCTCGGACGCTGGCGCAGACTTGCAGATGATCCCGCTGCCGCAGGGCACGCCGAGCGAGGTCGGTCGGCGGCTGGAACAGTATCTGGGCGGGTAGCGCATGAGCGAACAGCAGATTTCCATCGAGGTCGTCTACTGCGCCGATTGCGGCTATTGGCCGCGCACGTCGTGGATGATTGGCGAGCTGATGACGGACATCCAGCACTTGGTGTCGGAGGTTACGCTCGTGCCCGATACCAAGGGTTTGTTCGAGTGGAAAGTGAACGGAGAGCTGGTGTTCAGCAAAGCGGCGATGGGTCGCTTCCCGGAGATGGACGAGTTGCGGGAGCTTGTGTATGGGTTCCTCGAGTAATCGGCTCTACTTCGGCGACAACCTGAGCGTGCTGTCGGAACAACAACTCAAACGGTACAAATATGAGGCTGACAATAGTACATACAAGGCCGAGAATCTGACGGCGCCCCGTTACTCCCCTACCAGAACCGTCGAATGGCGCCGAGTATATCCGGGAGCCCACAGACAATGGCGATTTTCCATCGACGAACTAGAGCGTCTGTACGCCGAGGGGTGCATTCTTCTCAGGCGCGATGGTCTGCCTCGAAAGGACGGCCTGCAAGAGTACCTGTTCGAAGCGGACGCTCCGGCATTGCAAGACATCTGGACCGACGTCGGCTTTGGTCGGACCTCCGACGAGCGTCTGGGATTTCAAACCCAGAAGCCTGAGGCGCTGCTCGAACGCGTTATCAATGCCAGCAGCAATGAGGGCGATGTCGGGCTCGATCCCTTCTGCGGCTGTGGCACAGCGGTTGCCGTCGCCGAGCGTCTGAACAGAAGTTGGATCGGCATCGATATCACCCACCTCGCAGTGTCGCTGATGCGCGGCCGGCGACTGGCAAGAAGGCGGCGGATTCAGGGATCGACGGCAACATCAACTTCTTTGACGACAGCTCGGGCAAGGCGAAGCGGATCATCGTGCAGGTCAAGAGCGGGCACGTCAACCGCGGCATGATCGCGACGCTCAAGGGTGGCATGGATCGCGAGGACGCTGCCGTCGGCATCTTTATCACGCTGCAGGAACCGACCGAACCGATGCGGCAGGAGGCGACAGGGGCGGGCTTCTACGAACCGGAGAGTCTGCCCGGTAACCGCTATCCGAAGGTCCAGATCCTGACGATCGAGCAGTTGCTGGACGGGGAGCAGCCAGAGTATCCGCGTTTCGCAGCGCCGCAAACGTTCCGCAAGGCGCCCCGCCGTCGGCGCCGTGAGGGAGCCCAGCGTTCGCTTGACGATTGATTCCTCGCGCCTGAGAGTGGAACTCATTTCGCTCGATAGCATCGCTGCGCCCGTGAAGTGATTCGCTAGCCTGTGGGTGAGCGAAAATGACTGGGGGGACCCGATGCCGGAGACGATTGAGATTCTGAGTCCGCTTGCGCATGTGGCGGTACATGAGGCGACGGCGGCGGCGCGGCCGATGTCGTTGGAGGGCCTGCGGCCGGGCATCCTTGAGAATCGCAAGGCCAACGCTCGACTGCTGATGGAGACGATGGTCGAACGGCTCGGAGAGCGGCATCAACTCGGTGAGCTCGTTGTCGGCAGTAAGCCGGTGGGCGGGCCGCCCTCGGACTCGACTATTGATGCGCTGCGCAACGGGGCCGATTTCTTGCTGATCGGCAGCTGCGATTGAGGGAGCTGCACGACGTGGAGTGTCCACGCCTCGGTCTTGTTTGAAGAGTTGGGAATTCCCACGGTCACGGTCGGTACGTCGGCCTTCACCGACCTGTTGCAGCTGGAAGCGGAGCAGCGCGGGCTGCCCGAGCTCGATCGTCTGATCGTGCCGCATCCGCTGGGTGGGCTGCGCCCGGAGCGGGTGCGCGAGCGCGTCGATGACGGCGTCGTCAGTCGGCTTGAGGCGGCGCTGCTTGGGCAGGCGAGCTCGTGACCGCGCCTCGTGGACGCGAGGCGGAGCGATTCTCGTTGCCGTCGGACCCGTTTGAGTTTTCGCAGGAGTGCCAGCGGCGCGGTTGGTCTGACGGTCTGCCGCTGATTCCGCCGACGGCTGATCGTGTGGAGGCGATGCTCGCTGCGGGAGATCGGGATGCGATGGATGTGCTGGGCGTGCTGTCGCCACGTCAGGGTGAGGCGACGGTGCAAGCGGTAGCGATCAACGCGGTGATGGCGGGCTGCCGGCCGCAGCAGTTCCCGGTGGTGTTAGCCGCGGTGGAAGCGATCTCGCAGCCGCCGCTTAATCTCGATGGGATCAACGCCACCACGCATCCTTGCGCGGTGTTCGTGCTGGCGTCGGGGCCGGCTGCTCGGACGGCGGGAGTTCACGGCGGATCTGGCTGTTTCGGCCCAACGTTTCCGTCGAACGCGACGATCGGTCGCGCGGTGCGTCTGGTGCAGCTCAACATTGCCGGCGCGACGCCGGGTCGGGGCGATCGGGCGACGCAGGGCACGCCGGCCAAGTTTGCGTTCTGCGCGACCGAGCGCGAGGACGCCTCGCCCTGGCCGCCGTTCCAGACCACGCGCGGTCTCAACGCGGAGGACAGCTGCGTGACGACGTGGGCGTGTGAGGGTCCGCACAACATCCAGGATCACGGCAGCAACACCGCTACCGGCATCCTGCAGACGGTTGCCGGCGCGATGGGGCAGGCCGGTTCCAACAACATCCTCGGCAAGGGCGAGCCGCTGCTGGCGTTTGGTCCGGAGCACGCCGAGACGGTGGCGTCGGAGGGCTGGACTCGGGAGTCAGTGCAGGAGTATCTGTGGGAACACGCGCGCTATCCGGCGAGCAAGCTCAGCCCTGAATTCCTCGAGTCGGTCAACATCCGCATGGCGGGCGGCATCCTCGATCCGCACGACCCGGACGAGTGGCTGCCAATCTCCGACAAGCCCGACGAGATTCACATTATCGTCGCCGGCGGACCGGGCAAGCACAGTTGTTGGATGCCAACTTTTGGCGGCATGACGCGTCCGGTGACGGTGCAGTTGTGACAGATCGGAGAATCCGTCCCGCATGTCTTGGCGATGCGAGCCTTGCGATACATCACGGAAGTCTCGGATGCTTGGCCTGGCGCATCGGCTTGACTGCCGCGCTGCTGGCAATGTTCGGCGTCCTGAGCGTTGTGATCGCCCAAGATGGCAACGTTGCCACTGCCGAGGTCAGAATCAACGCTCTCCGTCTCGATGACGGTCGCACCGAGTTCGGTCTGCAACAGCGGCAAACGGGCGGAGAGTGGAGCGATCGACTGCTGCCACGCGGTCGATATTTCCCTGCTGACAGCAGTGTTGACCGTTGGTTGAACAGCAGTCCGTTGACGCTTGAAGGCCCCTTACAGGGGGTCGTGGTCAGGATATCTGCACGACTCTTGGGCGATGGACGGATCGAGTTTGCGCTCCAGCGACTGAGCGCTCGCGGCCAATGGGGTGAACGGGAGCTGCCTCGTTCTCGATACTCTCCGGCGAATCCCAGTGTCGGGCGCTGGATATCAAGTTCGGCGCTCGTGACTCGCGGCGACGGCAACAACGATGAGACCGCGATGCGCCCTGACCCCGAAAACGAAACTCCAGCCGAGCCGACGTGCCGAATAGCAGATCATGCTGATCGCGTGGCCGCCGCGACTTTTCAGGTACAGACCGACGACTCGACGGGGACGGCCTTCTACATCGGGCAAAATGAGTGGATCACCAATCACCATGTGGTTGAAGCACAGCGTCAAGTGAACCTGGCTCGCGGAGATTTCACAATCATTGCTCAAGTGATCGGCAGCTTGCCCGACTACGATCTCGCGCTCCTGCGTGCGCCGGCGCCGCACTCAGTCACGCCGCTGGCGTTTGTCGCCGCCCAGCCAACCCTTGGCGCGAACGTCTCGGTGATTGGATTTCCGTCTGGAGTTTCCGGTACTCCATCGCTGACCCGAGGAGCGATATCAAAGCATGCGCCATTCACGCAGTTCAGCGGATTCACTGGCCCGGGCGTGATGGTGCAGATCGATGCCGCGCTCAATCCCGGCAACTCGGGCGGTCCGATGGTCAACGATTGCGGCGAGGTGGTGGGCGTTGCGACGCAGAAGCTGTTCTCCACGGCTGACGGCCGCGATGTCGAGGGGATCGGGTACGGAGTCTCCGCAGAAACGATCGCGTCTCAGTTGACCGCATTGAGGACGACTCCCCATGTCACGACACGCGGGCCAGGGTCTATCGCGACGGTGGGGCCGGGGAGTAGTGAGCGTGCTCGGTATGGGGTGGAGTCCAGCGGCGCGTTCGGATCGGTTGGGACATGGTTTCACATCGCTGGCGACGATGGATGGTCGTCCGCTCTTGCACTAGATGGCTATAGCAACGATTCACTCTACGACGAAGGCCGTTTGGTCGTGGCATGCTTCCATGACACCAACAGGATAGGCACATATGTTTCAGCCAGAGATTCGTGGACAGGAAATGAGGCGTTGCTGAGAACTTCGGAGGACAGTTACGGCGGCTTCTTTCAGGATGACGTTCTGTTGGAGGATGAGGCGTTCTATTGGCCAACATGGTTTGACTATGCCGGAGTTGCTGGTACCAAAGCCGTGGACTTCGTGCGATTTGCCATGAGCGGCGCAGCAGACGAGGTTCGATTCCTGCTGTCGCGGTGGGGCGAAGACATAGTCGTGTCCTTCGATCTGGCGGGGATGTTCGAGACGCCTGTCCAGCACCTTCTTGAACTCTGCCTGGACTGAGCCAGACGGCTGGAGCGCGGCTTCGGTTGCCCGTTCGACCTAAGTCCCAGTGGCTTTGCGGAGTGCGACCCGAGGGAAGAACAGACTCCGGTCTGTTCAAACGCCAAACCCTGCCGAGCGCTTGCCTTCGTGGAACTCGGCGAGCTTGGTGAAGAGGTCGTGGAAGATTGGATCGCGGCGGACGTAGTGCGCCTCGACGAATGGTGCGTGCGCGGCGTCGTCTGGTTGCGGTGTCCATTGCATGTCGTTGGATAGTGTTGGCCGGATCAGGCTGCGGCGCGGAACCCATGACTCATCGACCAGGAAGCCGGTCGCAGACAGGTCCCAGATCTCCTTCGAACGGCCCGCAAACTGGTCGTCGTGGTCGCGGAAGATGCCGGCGAGGTACGCGCCGATCTCTCCGTGTGGTCGGACGTAGGCGTCGAGCTCGGCGGTAGTCGCGAGCAGGTGCGAGGCGGCGCCGTAGCAGGGGATGTGGACCAGCGGTGCGCCTGAGTCGAACACGATCCGCGCGGCAAGTGGGTCCTGGTAGAGGTTGAATTCGCGCGCGTCGGAGGCGTGCTGCGCCTGTCCGCCGAGCCAGACGATGCAGATGCGCCGGGCGATCTCGGGCGCCTCGATGAGCGCCGAGGCGACGTTGGTGAGCGCGCCGATTGCCACCACCCATAGCGGTCCCTGCCTTGCCTCTAGCGCTCGTTCGATCAGGTCGCTCGATGCGGCATTTGAGACCGCCTGAGCGTCGTCGGAGAGGAACCGATCCGCTCCGCGCAGCACTCTGCCTGCGTCGTCGACGCCGACGCGATCCAGCAGGCGATGGATTTCCGCCTCCGACTCGGCGACGCCGTCGGCGGGATCGAGTCCTGCCCTCGTGAAGAGCGTGGCGTAGATCGCCTCGAGGGCCAGACGGTCTTGCGAGAGCAGCGCGTGGACGACCGCGAACTGGTCGTCGATCTCGTTGGCCGTGTCGGTGTCGAGGACCATCGGAATGCGCTCAGGCGCGGGCGGGGGTGTCAGGATGTGGTGGTGCATGAGGGCAGGGTAGTCGCGCGGGGGACGGTTAGTCTGTGAGGGCGGGACGACTGCGACGAGAGGATTTGCGATGAAGTACGGCGTGTTTATTTTCGCGACAGACAAGGCGATGGACCCAGCGAAGCTCGCGGCGGCCGCCGAGGAGCGCGGATTCGAGTCGTTCTGGGTACCGGAGCACGTGCACATGCCGGTCGACCGCGCGACGCCGTTCCCGCGCACTGAAGACGGCTCGCTGCCCGAGGAGTACTACCGCATCCACGATCCGTTCGTGGCGTTGGGCGCGGCGGCCGGGGCGACTTCCGAGATTCGGCTGGGGACCAGCATCTGCCTGGTGACCGAGCACGAGCCGATTGCGCTGGCCAAGCAGATTGCGTCGCTCGACTTCATTTCAGGTGGGCGCTTCGAGTTCGGCATCGGCGCGGGATGGCTGCCGGAGGAGATGGAGCCGCTGGGGGTGCGCTTCCAGGATCGCTGGAAGGTCACGACGCAGCGGATTGAGGCGATGAAGGTGATGTGGACGGAGGACGAGGCGGAGTATCACTCCGAGTTTGTCGAGATACCCAAGACACACGTGATCCCGAAGCCGGTCCAGGATCCACATCCGCCGATTCTGATCGGCGCTGGCAGCAAATGGGCGCGTCAGCGAGTGGTCGACTGGGCGGATGGCTGGCTGCCGAACATTCCCGCGCCGGGCTTTGTCGAGCGGGCGATCCAGGACATTCAGTCGCGGGCGCAGGAGGCGGGACGCGACTTCGACTCGATCTCGATCAACGTGTTTCCGGCCATCGAGGACGCGCTGCCGGAGTACGAGCGGATCGGCGTTGACCGCGTGGTGTTCGGCCTGCCGCACGCGGGCGAGGACATCGTGATGCCGGAACTCGACCGTCTGGCCAAGCTGATTCGCTAGGCGTGTGGTCCTGCGGCGCTACTTGAAGCGGCGGCCGCGTTGTTCCTTGTTGCGATCGTGCTGGTACTCGTAGATCGGCACGCCGTAGCCGCATGACGTCTGGGTTCGGTCGACGGTGATCTCGATCACCTGCCGCTCGGGTGTGGGCATATCGACAGATCGCAGCGCCTCGGCCTGGTCGGCGAGGACTGAGTCCTCCAGCGGCATCGCTTTGGCGCGTCCATAGAGGCGGACGATCGCGGCGTCCTCGTCGAACGACGTCACCATCACGGTGACGGCGCCGCCGGCGGCCGAATGGCGAGCGGTCTCATTGCCGCTGCCCGCGTAGTCGAAGTAGGCGATTTTGTGCTCGTCGATGACTTGTAGGTCGGCCGCTCCTTTGGGCGAGAGGTTGACGGGTCCCTCGCCGTTGGGACCGTCGCCGAAGCTTGGATCGGCGGAGGCGATGAAGAAGACCCGCGCGTTGCGGATCAGGTCGGCCTGTTCGTCGGTGATGTGATCGATCATCGGCATTTGGTCATCGCTTTCGTTTGCGAGCCTCGCGGCTCGTGCGTCGGTAGGTCTGTCCCAGCTTCCGTGCCGCGCCGCGCAGTGTCGACTCGGCGTCGCGAGAGGCCTGCTTCACGATCTCCTGTGGGTTGGGTCGCTGTGGCGCCATCGCCGCGATCAGCTCGTCGAAGTGCTGTTGATCGGACTCGGCCAGTTGGCCGAACCAGGTCAAGGCGACGCCCGGACCGGCGGACTGCAGCTCGAGGAAGACGGCGGTCAGCGCGTCGATCACGTCGTCGTTGCCGCGCACGCGCTGCCAGATGATCTCGTGGGCATCGGGCAGTGCCTGTTTGAATGGTCCGGCGAGCCAGATCAGAAAGCGGCGGCGATCCTCGTCGCTCGTTGCGGGACCGACGGACGAGGTGAGCCGTTGCGCGATCTGTGCGGCCATCTGCGGCGCGGCGCTGCCAGCGATCGCCTTGGCCGCCTGACGAATGAGGAACTGCGACATAGCAACAGGATACGCGCAGCTGTTCAGGCGCGGGCGTTCCAGGATGTCCAGGACGCGCGGGTCAGCCGCCGAATCTCGCTCCGCTCCAGCGAAGCGCTGACGATGTCCCAGTTGCCGCCGTCGTGCAGCTGGTAGGCGATGGTGTCGAGTTCGAACGGGTGGACCGCCGGCGCACCGGCTGGCGACAGCAAGCGGCTGAGGTCTGAGTTCGTGTCATCCTGGTGGAGGATCGCCAGCGCATCGGCGCGGACGAAGACGATGTCCCCGTCTGCGGCGATCTGGGGTGAAGCGTCCACGGGGTTGCGAGTGCGCTGCCGCAACTGCCCTGTCTGGATGTCTAACTCCCAGATCCCGCGACGGCAACAGACGATGGTGCGCCCGTCAGCAGACCAGTGCGGCTGCGACACGTCGCGCTGGATTAGGCGTTCGTCGCCGTTGTGCGTGAGGACGTAGAGATCGCGATCTCTGACAAACGCCAGGTCGCTGTTTGGCGACCATGCGGCCTGAGCTGCATCCTGGACCAGCCGACGCCGCTCGCTGCCGTCTGGCGCGACGACCTCGATGGATCGGTTGCGCTCGACGGCGATCCAGCGACCGTCTGGCGACCAGGCTGGATCGTCGACCGTTGCGCCGCTGGTCAGGCGTGTGGGCTCGCCGCCGTCCGACGGCATCGTGTAGAGGTCCCAACCCTCGGCTCGATTGCTGAGAAAGGCGATCTGTCGACCGTCGGGCGACCAGGCCGGCGACATGCCGTTGCCGCTGGAGATCAGTTCCATAGCGTGACGATACTCAATAGGTCCGCCGTTAGGCTCAGGGCATGAGCGGCGTCCGGCACTTTACGGTGACCACATTTGTGTCAGCGACGTTGCCGATCGGCGGGGCGACGCTGCTGCATTGGCATCGTAAAGTTGGACTGTGGCTGCCACCCGGCGGGCACATCGAGGTCAACGAAGATCCGATCGAGGCCGCGCGCCGCGAGGCACTGGAAGAGACGGGCATCGCCGTGGAGATTCTGCCCACGTCTAATCCGTTTGCCTACGCCGATCCGCCGCAGCTGGCGGCGCCGGTGACGATCATGGTCGAGCCGATCGGCGGCTTCGGCGACGAGGCCGCGCATCAGCACATCGACTTGATCTACTTCTCGCGGCCGCAGGAGGATGAGTCTCTGGATGCGCCGAGCGGCAGCTGGCGATGGGTCACACGGCGGCAGCTTGAGGACGACGCGCCGCTGACGCTCGATGACCCGCAGCGACGCATTTCCGCTCGGCTCTCTGAAGATGTGCGCGTACTGGGGCTGGCGGCGATTGACCATGTGATGAGTTTCGAGGAGCAGCGACCGTGATTTCCGCGCAGATGATTCGCGAACAACCCGACGTCGTGCGCCGCTCGCTGGCCCGCCGAGGCGCCGATGCGCCGCTGGACGATGCCATTGCGATCGACGAACAACGCCGCGGCGTGCTGGTCGAGCTGGAGGATCTGCGCGCCGCGCGAAACAACGCCGGAAGGGCGATCGGCCGGGCCGCAGACAACGACGAGCGGCAACGGTTGATCGGCGCGCAGCGCGAATCTGCGTCCAGGATCGACGAACTCGAGGAGCGTCTGCGCGAACTCGACGCAGCGCTGACCGGCCTGCTCCAGGAGATTCCCAATATCGTCGGAGATGACACGCCCGACGGCGAAGATGAAGCGGACAATCCGGTCGTCCGCACGTGGGGTGATCGGCGGGTGTTCGACTTCGAACCGCAGCCTCATTGGGAGATCGGCGAGCGTCTGGGCATCATCGAGATGGGGCGGGCGGCGGCGATGTCTGGTTCGCGGATGTACGCGTTGCGCGGCGCGGGCGCTCGACTGCAGCGCGCGCTGATCGGTTGGTTTCTGGATGCACACCATGCATCGGGTTACGAGGAGTGCTACGTGCCGGCGATGGTCCGCGAGGACGCCATGCGCGCGGCTGGTCAATTGCCCAAGTTCCGCGACAATCTCTACCGCGACGAGGAGGAGGACTATTTCTTCGTCCCCACGGCCGAAGTGCCGCTGACCAACATGCATGCGGACGAGATCGTCGACGAAGACGAGCTGCCGATCCGTTACGCCGCGCACACACCCTGCTTTCGCCGCGAAAAGACCAGCGCGGGACGCGACGTACGAGGCATCAAACGGGTGCATCAGTTCGAGAAGGTTGAGATGTACCAGTTCACCACGCCCGACGCGTCTGGGGCGGCGTTGGAGGAGATGCTCGCACAGGCCGAGTCGCTGCTGCAGGGGCTGGAGTTGGAGTACCGGGTGCTGCAGATTTGCAGCGGCGACATCGGCTTCAACGCGTCGGTCAGCTACGACCTGGAAATCTGGGCTCCCGGCGCGCAGGAATGGCTGGAAGTGTCGAGCGTGTCCAACTGCATCGACTTCCAGGCGCGCCGCGCCAATATCCGCTACCGCCCGTCGGACGGCAAGGGCACGCGCTTTGTTCACACGCTGAACGGATCGGGGCTGGCGCTGCCGCGAACGATCTGCGCGCTGCTCGAGCACGGTCAACAGGCCGACGGATCGGTCATCCTGCCAGAAGTGTTGGCGAGTCGGCTGGGTTCCCGTGTCATCGCTTGACCCCTATCGCGCGGCCAATCTGGCGCGCTGGGACGAGTCCGTTGCGGTCCATGCCGCGTCTGAGTTCTACGGCGTCGACCGGTTTCTCGCCGGCGAATCGAAGCTGCTGCCGCTCGATCTGGATGAAGTGGACGACGTGCGGGGCCAGTCGCTGTTGCATTTGCAGTGCCATTTTGGCTTGGACACGCTGTCGTGGGCTCGCGAAGGCGCCGACGTGGTGGGGGTCGACTTCTCGCCGGCTGCGATCTCGACGGCTCGTGATCTCGCAGCACGCGCCGGCGTCTCTGCCCAGTTCGTGGAGTCGGAGCTCTACGCCGCTCCCCAGGCGCTGGCCGACCGCTTGGCGAGCTTCGACATCGTGTATGCCAATCTCGGCGCGATTTGCTGGTTGCCGGACATTCGCGGCTGGGCCGAGGTCTGCGCTGGATTTCTGAAACCGGGCGGCCAGCTCTACGTGCGAGATGTCCACCCGGTGGCGAACACGCTCGACGACGAGGCGCCGGCCGGCGAGCTGCGCATCGCCTTCCCCGCCTTCGAGACTGAAGAACCGCTGCAATGGAGCGGAGACGCCGACTACGCCGACGCGTCAGCGCGGATGGTGAACCAGACGTCGTACGAATGGAATCACAGTCTGGGTGAGATCGTGACGGCGGTCGTCGAGGCTGGTTGCCGCATCGACTTCCTGCACGAGCAGGAGTACACGGTCTACCGCGCGCTGCCGTGGTTGGTTGAGGGTCCGCGCGGGATCTTCCGCCTGCCCGATCGCGATGGACTGCCTGATCGACGCCTGCCGCTGATGTTCACGCTCTCGGCGCGGAAGACATAACGCTTAGTCCTGGTCGTGCTGGAAGACGAAGAACGGTCCTCCGACGGGGACTCGGCAGGGCGACGTAAAGGTGGCCTCGGTGGCGAGCGTCATCGCGTGGCGCGGTCGCGTGCCGGCCAGCATATGCTGACGCACGGCGTCGGGTCCGCGCCAGCTGTCCTGATTCGCGCGTGTGGACAGCCAATGCGGATGTCCGGTGTAATGGGTCATCAGCACGACCATGTCGCACTCGCCCTCGATGCTGGGATGCGGATGGGGCGCCTCTGCGCGGTAGAGGCCGATGATGCGCGCGCCCAGCGCCTCGATCGCGGGCCAGATGTAGTCGACGGAGAGCCGCTCAAACTCGGCGAAGCCGCCGCGCTCGATCCAGAACCGGCGGAGCACGATCAGTCCGCCCGAGTCGTCAGGCACGACCCCGTCCACTGTCGGGTGCGGTGCGAGGTCGGGCATGTTCGATGCGGTCGACGGCTGCCAGCCGCCATACGACCAGCGCGGCTCGCCCACGGACACCGGACAGCGCTCCATGTGTGTTGCGTCCGACGCGTAGCAGAGGGCCTGACGTGCCTGGATGCCGTCCCAGTTGCGTCGGCGCAGACGCTCGGGACCGCGCCAATCGTCGGAGGGCGAGCGCGTGGCCCGAAGGTGCGCACGATCGACGTACTGGGTGAAGAGGATGGCCATCTCGGCGTCTGCCGGCGCGTCGGGATGGGGATGCGCTTCCTGTGCTCGCAAGAGCGCGCGGATCCGCAAGCCGGCCGACTCCGCGTTGGGCCAGATCCGCTCCCGGGAGAGCCGTTCGAAGTCGTCGAAGGAACCTGGTCGCAACCAGAATCGGCGCATGGCGACATGCATGGGCGGCCTCCTGCCTTACCTGACCTGCCCTGACCCGCAGTGTGTTCAGGCAGTGTAGATTTCCCGCATGGTCTGGCGGCGGTTCACTAATCGATTGATGCGGCGGGGTCCGGACGCCGAGGCGTCGGACGCGTTGTTCATGCGGCTCAGTCAGTATTCCATCGATGCGCGGCGAGTGACGGACGAGCAGTTCCGCAGCTTGCGAGAGCGCGAGATGGGCATCCGCGGCATGCGATTGGTCGCCGCCGCGGAGATTGACCAGCCGCCGCTCCGTTTTGCGTTGATGACGCGCGTGTCCGGCGAGGGTGCGGCCCATAGCGGACAGGTCCGCGCGGCGGGAGCCCACGTGCTCGTGGACAGCGAGGCGCTGCCGGCGCCGTGGTCGGCCGACTGGAAACTGGCGCTGCGCGCGACGCCAGTCTCGTCGGAGCGCGATCTGGGCGCGGTGCGAGAGTTTCAATGGCAGTCGCGCGACGCCTCCGATCCCGTCACGGCCGACCTGGCTCGTCGGCTGGGTGGGAACGACCGGGTCCAGCGGCGGGTGCTCGGACTGCTCAGAGACGGCGGCAACGGTCAGTTTGAGATCGTCCCGCTCGGCGCGATGATCCGGATCGGTGTGTACCAGTACGGTCTCGATCTGCCGGATCCGACGGCGTTCGATGCGCTCGTCACGGTGGCTCAGGCGCTTGAGGACGACCGCACCGACTGACATCTTGGCGTCGATGGCGGAGGGGGAGGGATTCGAACCCCCGAGACGCTTGCACGCCTAACGGTTTTCAAGACCGCCGCCTTCGTCCGCTCGGCCACCCCTCCGACAGCATCAGCGTAGCAAGAACGTAGCGGACCGGCCCCTCAGGGTAGGGGCGCCGTCGGGGCGGATAGGGCCTGCCTGGGCGCGAGCCCCCCTTTTCTGTCACTCCGTAACATCTCCCCCCGCCGTCGGCGGGGGGAGATGGGAACAGGCTAGAAGCTGGTGAGGACGGTGCGGGCGACCTCGCCGGCCTTCATGGCGCGGAAGGCCTCGTTGATGTCCTCTAGCGGCGCGGTCTGTGTCACCATCTCGTCGAGCATCAGACGGCCCTGGCGGTAGTACTCGACCAGGTTGGGCATATCGGTGCGGAAGCGGTTGGAGCCCATGCTCGAGCCCTGCAGCACCTTCTCCGAGAGCAGTTCGTGCGCGGGAATCTCCAACGTCTGGCCGAGCGGCACCATGCCGATGATCGTGGCGACGCCGCCGCGCTTGATCGAGCCGAAGGCCTGCTCGGCGACGCTCTTGAGGCCAATCGCTTCGAAGGAGAAGTCGACGCCCTCGCCCTCGGTCATGCCCTTGATCTGTTGGACCGGGTCGCCGGTCGAGGCGTCGACCGAGTGGGTCGCGCCCAGTTCACGGGCGAGCGCCAGCTTGTGCTCGTGCAGGTCGACGGCGATGATCTGCTTGGCTCCGGCGATTCGAGCGCCCTGGATGGCGGAGAGGCCGACGCCGCCCGCACCGAAGACGGCGACCGTGCTGCCGTGATGCACCTTGGCGGTGTTCAGCGCGGCGCCGGCGCCGGTCATCACGCCGCAGCCGATCAGCGCTGCCTTGTCCAGCGGCATTTCGTCGTCGACGTAGACCAGCGCGTTCTCGTGGACGAGGGTGAATTCGGCGTAGGTCGAGAGGTTGGCGAATTGCGCGACCGGGTTGCCGTTCCAGGACAAGCGCGGGTCCTGATCGGGGCGGCGCTGCGTCTCTGGGCTGCGGCACAGGTTGGGTCGACCGCTGAGGCAGTAGGAGCAGTTGCCGCAGAAGACGGAGAGGCACATGATCACGTGGTCGCCGGACTTGAACTGGGTGACCAGCTCGCCGACCTCTTCGACGATGCCAGCCGCCTCGTGGCCGAGGATGCCTGGCGCCTGGAAGGGATAGAGGCCTTCGACAAAGTGCAGGTCGGAGTGGCAGACGCCGGAGGCGGCGGTCTTGACCAATACCTCGCGCGGACCCGGTTTGGAGACGTCAACGTCCTCGATCGTCAGGTCTTGGTTGGGGCCGTGGAACACTGCGGCTTTCATGCGAATCCCTTTCCAGTCGCGGCGGGGCTGATTCGATTGGATCGCCGCGTGGGCGCATTCTAGCGTTCTGGCGCGAGGCTGATTGAGCAGCTGGTGCCGGGAGAGGGAATCGAACCCCCACGGCCCGAAGGCCAGCGGATTTTAAGTCCGCCGCGTCTACCACTTTCGCCATCCCGGCGCGATCTGACGATATCAATCGCAGGTTTATCTGCGTCACTGATGTGTGACCGAGATGCTGCGGCCATCGGTGGATACCGAGATATCACCGTGTTGGGCCGTGACCAGGGTCTCAATGCCGAGCCGTGAGAGCAGCTCCACCACTTCAGGGTGGGGATGACCAAACGTGTTGTCTCGTCCGGCGCTGATCACGGCCAGCGTCGGACGCACTGCATCAAGCATGAGCGTTGTGGTTGAGAATCTGCTGCCCTGATGCGCCACCTTGAGGACATCGCTGCGCAGGTCGCATGGCTGCACCGAGTGTGGACAGGACTGACGCACCAGTTCGATCTCCTGCGCCGCGTTGATGTCGCCGGTGAAGAGGAATGCGGCGTCGGCGAACGTTGCGCGGATCACAATCGAGGTTGCATTCGGATCGTCCAGGAACTCGTCTGGCAGGCCGGAGGTTGGAGGCCAGAGGACATCGAGGTGCAGCGGCGTCGAGTCAGAAAACGCGATTCGCAGGCCTGGTTCTGACTCGATGATCTTGACCTCATGCCGCGCCAGCAGGTCCAACAGTCGCCGGCCGAGTGATGAGTCTTGCATGTACGCGCTGACCAGCGCCTGGCTGATGTCGTAGTGGTCGAAGATCGCCCAGAGCGCTTCCGTGTGGTCGGTCTGTGGATGTGTGATCACGAGTAGATCGATCCGTGTCGAATCGGGCGGCATGTGGCGGCGCAGCGCTGCGAGGGCCAGATCCGGCTGTTCGCCGGTGTCGATCAAGATCGTCTGCCGATCAGGAGTGACGATCAGCGCGGCGTCGCCTTGTCCGATGTCGAAGAAGTGGACCTTCAGCGACGGATCAGGCGCGGCTGAGACGGTCAGCCAGAGGATCGCGGCCGCGGCGGATGCGGCGCCAGTGACGGCGATCGCTGTGAGGTGTTCTCGCAAGCGGGGGATCAGCGTGAGGCCAAGGACGTTCGGCGACTCCTGGCGTCGCAGTCGGCTGGATCGGTACCAGCGCTGGACGCGCTCGCGATGCGGCCGCCAGGCGGCGAGACCGATCGCTGCGTAGATGATCAGCAAATGGGCGTGTCCGAATCCTCGGATCGACTCGCCGGCGCCGGGCAGTTTGGCGGCTCCTTCCGCGACCAGCACGAGCCAACGCAGCGGCAACCATGACAGCGGCCAGGCGGCGGCCTGCGCCGCCGATTCCCAGACGAGTCCGATCGCGGCCGTCGCGGCGGAGCCGAGCAACATCCAGCTGAAGAATGGCGCGACGAGCAGATTGGCAGGGATGCCGATCAGCGCGGCGCGTTCGAAGTGCAAGGCGATCAGCGGCAGCGTGGTCAGCGAGGCGACGAGCGTGACCAGCGACGCATCGCGGACCGCGCCGGTGAACCCGCTCTGTCCGCTGAGGAAGTCGCGAGACAGGGTGGGCATCAGCAAGACGATGCCGAGCGTTCCGGCGAGCGTGAGCTGGAACGACAGGTCGAGCAGGATTCGCGGGTCGAGCGCGGTCAACAGAGCGGCCGTCGCGGCCACGGCGTACAGGGCTGACGCGCCGCGCCCGAGCAGATGGGCGGCTGCGAACACGATGGCCATCCACATCGCGCGTTGAACGGGGGGATCGGGACCGATCAGCAGCCCGTAGCTAAGCGCGGCCAGGATCGCCAACGCCGCAGCCGGACGCCGCCCGGCGATCCAGGCTGTGGCGGCGATCACGATCGAGGTCA
Source organism: Dehalococcoidia bacterium (assembly GCA_022824765.1). GTDB lineage: Bacteria > Chloroflexota > Dehalococcoidia > Bin125 > Bin125 > Bin125. Next base: position 26,410 of record JAJDZG010000161.1, read on the forward strand.
GCAGTGTCAGATTGCTGCCCGAGATCACGATCAGATGAGACAGCGAGGTGTCGTTCAGCACCGAGCGCAGCTCGGTATCAATGCCATCGCGCCGGCCGGTGATCATTCCCTGAGCGAGCCCTGACATCGGCGGCGGCAGCGCATCCCGCAGGCTGAGGTTGAGCGCGTCGCGGGCATCCGCGGTCCAGCCTTGCGTCCAGCGACTCGGCCAGCCCAGCTCGGTAATCTCCAGCAGGCGTACCGATCCCGGCCGAGCCAGTCCGCTGGCGGCGATGCCTTGCGCCTCCAGCCACTCGAGATACTCGGATGCCTCAGAGGCCACGCCTGCGACGGGCGTCAGGGTGGCCTCAACCTGGATCCGGTCGCCGAATTCGAGATCGAGCGCGTCGGGGATGAAGAGGAAGATCTGCTCCTCGACGTCCTGCTGCTCTGAGGCCAACGAGATCGACTCCGTGCGCACCAGCACTCGAGTTCCTGATCCACGGAACTGCGGGTCTTCGGCCACGCGTCCGACGATGCGGACGTGCTGCCCGTTGAAGTCTGCGGCCGCGAGTCCTTCGGGCTGGATCGCGGTCGAGTCCGCACGCCAGATGCCGAGCCCGAGGATGACCGGTGTCAGCGCAAGGAGGAGTGCGGGCAGGCGGCGTCGGCCGATTAGATCGGAGCGGAGCATTGATCCGACGGCGAGCGTTGTCGAGCCAGCTGCGGCGAGGGCGGCAATCCACAGCGGCGCATCGGTCGCGGCGAGCGCCGCTCCAATGATCAGCGCCAGTGACCAATGCATCAAGGGCGGCCAATATGGTGCCCGCAACTGGCGTAGCGCGCTAATCGTGCGGCGAGACATAGACCGCGGCGAGATTCTGGATGGCGGCGACGTCGTTGTGATCGAGCACGCCGCGATCGAACAGATCGGAGAGCGAGCTGAACGGCTCGATGGCGCGCAGCGCCACGATCGTCTCGGCTCTGGATGCGCCAATGCCAGGCAGGGTTTGCAGCTCTGACTCTGTCGCGGTGTTGATGTCGATTTGCAGACGGGCCGTCTGCGTCGTTGGCAGTTGGGTCATCTGGATCGTTGGCGGCAGCGGCGGAGCGCTGTGCTGGTCCGCCAAGACGGCAAGCCCGGCAGCGGCTGCGATCAGCGCCGCCGTCGCGGGCAACCACAAGACAGATTGACGCAGCGCCAACCAGAGCCGCAAGCGCAGGGAGATCGCCGACTCCGCAGTGGGATTCGGCGGGAGGATTTCGTTCCAGAGCGATTGGACGGGCATGCCGCGCTCCCCCAGCGACGCGTGTAACGCTCGCATAGAGCGTCCGTACCGAGCGTCTGTGAAAGGTATGTCATCTTCCTGGGCCAACGGTTCACGGCGTTGCCTGCTGGCCGATACATTGACTCCACGCGGTGCAATGACGCGATGTAGAGAAAGCGGAACGATGACTCGCTCGGTGCTGTCGGTGACGGATCTGTCGGCGGATGAGATTGGGCAGACGCTCGATCTCGCGTTGGAGACCAAGCGCGTCCGTCGTACGAGCGCCGAGTTGGCAGGCAAGACCGCGCTGTTGATCTTCCAGAAGCCGTCGCTGCGGACCCGCGTGTCGTTTGAGCTGGCGGTGTCGAATCTGGGCGGACGGCCGCTCTATCTGTCGCCGCCCGAAGTGGGACTAGGCGAACGAGAGTCTGCCGAAGATGTCGGCGGCGTCGCGGGCCGCTACTGCGATCTGATTGTGTGCCGAACGTTCGATCAGTCCAACCTGGAGCGGCTGGCAGCTTCGTCGGGCGTGCCGGTGGTCAACGCGCTGAGCGACTGGGAACATCCCTGCCAGGCGCTCGCCGACTTGCTCACGATCCGAGAGCACGGCGGCGCCTCGGGTCGCGTGCTCGCGTACGTCGGAGACGGCAACAACGTTGCCCGTTCGCTCGTGATCGCCGCCTGTGGGGAGGGGATGCATGTGCGCCTCTCCTCGCCGTCCGGGTACGAGCTGGACGCTGCCAGTGTTGATTCGGCAGCGCAGCGCGCCGATGCATCCGGTGGATCGATCGTGCTGCTGTCCGACCCGTCGGAAGCGGTGGTGTCGGCCGACGTCGTCTACACCGACACATGGACCTCCATGGGGCAGGAGCTTGAGGCGAAGCAGCGGCTTGAGGATTTCAGCGGTTATCAGGTCAACGCGGAGCTGATCGCTCAGGCCTCGCCTGACGTCGTGGTGATGCACTGTCTGCCCGCTCATCGCGGTGAGGAGATATCGGACGAGGTGCTCGACGGGCCACAGTCGGTCGTGCTCGATCAGGCCGAGAACCGGTTGCACGCGCAGCAAGCGCTGCTGGCCTGGTTGTTTAGCGGTTGATTCGCGTCTGAATCGCGTCTGAATCGCGTAGCCTGTGGCCACGCTGCATTCAGTGCGTGAGAGCTGAGGCCAGGTCGTGGACGGCTTGATCAACGACATCGAGATCGCGTTCAACTCGTTCAGTTGGACCAACCTGTTCGAGGTCACGGCGATCGCGGTGGTGTTCTACGCCGGTCTGCGGCTGTTGCGCGGGACGACGGCGATGTCGGTCATCCGCGGCATGGTCCTGGTGGTGGTGCTGATCTCGGTGCTCGGCCGCGTCGTGGATTCGGTCGTACTGGACTGGATCGTCGACAACGCCCTGGCCGTGCTGCTGATTGTTGTCTTGCTCGTGTTTCAACCTGAGTTCCGGCGCGCCTTCGAGCATGTCGGCCGCGCGGGCGGCTTCCGACACTGGGCCAGCCGCAGCCAACCGTATCGCGCGCTGATTCCGATGGTGGCGACCGTCTCGCATCGGCTGTCGCAGCAGAGCGCCGGCGGATTGTTCATCTTTGAACGCGAGACAGGACTGGACGAGCTAGCCAACGCAGGAGTCAGACTCGGCGCCGAACCGACGACCCACCTGCTGGAGAGCATTTTCTGGCGCGGATCGCCGCTGCACGACGGTGCGGTGCTGCTGCGTCCCTCGGAGGTGGTCGCGGCGGCGGTGATTCTGCCAACACCGAGCGGCGGCATGTCGATCTGGCAGGGCGTCGGCGCGCCCGGTTCGCATCTGGGTACACGTCACCGCGCCGCGCTCACGATCTCCGAGGAGACCGACGCCGTCGCCGTGATCATCTCGGAGGAATCCGGCACGATTTCGGTCGCAGCTGGCGGCGAGCTGTCGGGACCGATGTCGGCGGCGCAGCTGGAAACGGTGCTGGCTCGGCATCTGCACGCTCGACGTTACGGCTCCAAACTTGGTGGACGCTTGTCCGGCGTCGGGGCAGATCGCCGCTCGACTGCGGCATCGACCGCCGGCGGCGACTCGACGGGTGCCTAAGTGCGACGGGTCGGCCAGGAGGCGGCGCTGCTCTTCACGGTGACGCTGCTCGCGCTGATCGTGTGGTTTGTGATTGCCGACACTGAGAACCAGCAGATCGAGGCTCGGCTTGGATTCTCGCTTGAAGTCGAGGTCACCGAGCTGAGCGCCGAACTTGCCGTCACCGGCGATCCGCTGCCGGTCACCGTGACTGTGATTGGGCGCGAACCCGACGTCGAGGCGGCGCTTCCCGAGCACTTCCGAGCCACGGTCTCGTTGCGAAACCGAGCCGCTGGCCGTCACAACCTCCCGGTTCGCGTGGACTCCCTCGAGGGCGACGTGCGTGTCCGCGCGGTTCAGCCCGAGACGGCGGTGGTCATCTTGCAGGAGACGGTGGAGCGTGAGGTGCCGGTCACGGTGGAGTTGGCCAATCCGCCGCCGCTGGGGTTCTCTGTCGGCGACTCTGAGGCGCTGCCGTCGACTGCGATCGTCAGCGGTCTGGCGGTGGACGTGGAGTCAGTGGCGACCGTCGTGGCGCGGCTCGACCTGGGCGGCGCACGGGTCAGCCTGGAGCGCGAGGTGATGCTCGAAGCGCGTACGGCGGCCGGCGCGACGGTATCGCAGGTGCTCGTCAATCCGCGGTTCGCGGCGGTCCGTGTCCCGATCGAGCAGGAGGTCTTTCGGCGCACCTACTCGATCTTGCCGCAAGTCGTCGGCGCACCGGCGCAGGGATTCCGGGTGCGATCGATCCGCTCCATCCCGCCGACCGTCGACGTGCTGGTCTCGATCGAGGGACTCGATGAGGAATCTGAGGTGTTGACCGAGCCGATCGACATCACGGACGTGGAGCAGGACGTCTTGGTCTCGGTGCCGCTTATCTTCGGCGCGACGGCTGCGCCCACGGCCGAGTCGCAACCGACCACACGCGTCGTCGTGGTGATCGAGCCTGTTGTTTCCAGCGTCACGCTGCCGGTCAACGTTGAGGCGGTCAATATCGCCGGCGGCCTGGCGCTCCAGTCTGCGTTGCCGCAGACAGCGCGCGTGACCCTGCGTGGGCCTGTCGCCGTACTCTCGGATCTGGACGGACCGCTGCCGACCCTCGAGCTGGATCTCGCGGGACTTGGGACCGGCCGACACACGGTCGTCCTCGAGTGGCGGGCGCCGCGAGATTTGGAGCTGACCGCCGTTCTGCCTGGGCAGATTACGGTCGTGCTGACGGAGATTGTCAGCGAGGACGACGCGTCGGGCTCGCAAGCGGATAGCGTGGAGATCGATGGCGTGAACGGGCAGAACGGCGGCGACGATGAGTGAAGAGACCAGCACCGTGACGGGCCTGCCGCAGGTTGACGTGCGCGCCGTCCCGCGCAACACGCTGCCGACGGTGGCGATCGTCGGACGGCCCAATGTCGGCAAATCAACGCTCTTCAATCGGCTCGTGCGGCGCCGACAGGCGATCGTGCGCGGCGAGCCTGGCACGACTCGCGACCGCAACTACGCGGACGCGGAATGGCGCGGACAGCCGTTCTCCGTGATCGACACGGGCGGCCTGCTCGGCGAGCAGCTGACTGGTCCGTTCGCTGACTCGGTTGCGGAGCAGGTGCAGCAAGCCGTCGCCGAGTCCGACGCGATCATGCTCGTGGTAGACGTGCAGACCGGGGCGCTGCCGGCCGACGAGGATGTCGCTGCGCTGCTGCGCGAGGTCTCGCAGCCGGTCACGGTCTGCGCCAACAAGTGCGACAACGACCAGCTCGCCGCTGAAGCCTCGCAGTTTTTCGCGCTCGGACTCGGCGATCCTGTCGCGGTCTCGGCCCATCATGGACGTTGGATCGACGATCTGCTCGACCGGGTGACGGCCGACCTCGCCGTGGCCGAACCGATGGAAGCGGACGATGTCGCGTGCCGCCTCGCCATCGTGGGCCGCCCCAACGTCGGCAAGTCTTCGTTGGTCAATGCGCTGTTGCGAGACGAGCGGATGATCGTCTCGGACGTACCGGGTACCACACGCGACGCCGTCGACACGCTGCTCAGCTTCGACGGTCAGCGCGTGTCGCTGGTCGACACGGCGGGTATCCGACGGCCGGGCCGAGTGGCGCCGGGCATCGAACGCGCCTCTGTGCGACGCGCCGGTGCCGCTGTCCGACGGGCGGATGTCTCAGCCGTCGTGATCGATGCCCATGAAGGTGTCACGTCTCAGGATCTGCACGTGCTGGGCATGGCGATGGATGACGGCGCAGGCGTTGTGATCGTGATGAACAAGGCGGACCTGGTCGACGCTGAGGACGGTCTACGGAACAGCCGTGAGCGACAGTTGGCTGGTCGCGCGCGATTCGTCAGCTGGGCGCCGATTGTCTGGATCTCCGCGCTGACGGGCGATGCGGTGGATTCCGTCGTGGCGGCGGCGCTGCATGTCGCGGAGGCGAGGCGCACTCGCGTGCCGACGCCGCGTCTGAACGCAATGCTGCGGCAGGCGCAGGTCGAGCGGCCACCGGCGACGTACCGCGGCAAACGGATCCGCTTCTTCTACGGGGTTCAAACCGCGGAGGCGCCGCCGACGTTTACCTTCTTTGTCAACTACCCGGACGCCGTGCACTTCTCCTACGAGCGGTACCTGATGGGACGCATTCGACGCACGTTCGGGTTCGAAGGCACGCCGCTGCGCTGCGTGTTACGCGGCCGCGACCCTGATAATCCGCGCGAGTGAACCCATGAGACAGGCGAGATAGGCGAGGCTGGGGACATGGTTGAGGCCTGGATCATCGGCGGGCTGATCGGTTATCTGCTCGGTTCGATTCCGACGGGGCTATGGATTGGGCGCTGGCGGGGCGGCGGCGATATCCGCGCCTCGGGCAGCGGACGCACCGGCGCGACGAACACGTTTCGGACGCTGGGCCTGCGCTGGTCGGTTGCAGTGCTGGTCATCGACGCGATCAAGGGCGCAGCGCCGATCCTGATCGTGATGGGTGTCTGGGACAGTCCGACCGGCGAGGTGATCGCTGGCGTGGCGGCTATCGTGGGTCATCAATTCCCGCTCTACGCGGGGTTCCGCGGCGGGCGCGGCGCGGCGACGGCGTTGGGCGCGTTGATTGTGCTCATGCCGATGGGCGTGCTCTTCGCGCTGGGCGCAGCGGCGCCGATCTTGATGCGAGTTCGCGTGATGTCGTTGGCCACCTTGACGGGCGCGACGGCGGCATCGGTCGGCATCTCACTGCTCGCCGTCTATGGCGGCGCGCCCGATGCATACATCGGCTTTGCCGTCGTGACCTGGGCCCTGGTGGTTGCTGGGCACCGAGACAACATCCAGCGGATCGCCGCCGGTACCGAGCGTGTGCTCTCGATGGGTCGGTCGAGCGCATGAAAGTGCTGGTGGTCGCCGCCACGTCGTGGGGCTGCACGGTCGCCGCATGTGCGCATCGCGCGGGCCACGAGGCCAGCGTCTTGTGCCGCTCGGAGTCCGAGGCCGCAGCACTGACCGAGTCCCGCGAACTCACCCGGCTGATGCCCGGCGTCAAGCTGCCGGATGAGATCAGATTCGTCACAGATCCGAGCGGTGCGCCGCCCGGCGTGGTGATCTGGGCTGCGCCGTCGCAGCGGCTGAGAGGCAACCTGCGAGCGGTCTTGCCCATGCTCACGCCTGGTGACACTGTTCACGTCTCCGCGGCCAAGGGGCTCGAACGAGGCTCGCATCAGCGGATGACGGAGGTCATTGACCAGGAACTCAGCCTCGCCGGACGAGAGGGGCGGGTCGGGGCGGTCTCGGGACCGAACATCGCAGTTGAGATTGCCGCAGGATTGCCAGCGGCCACGGTCGCGGCTGCCGCCAACGCGTCCGACCGCGAGCGAATCCAGCGTGCCCTCAACTCCACGAGTTTTCGTGTCTACACCAATCCGGACGTGATCGGCGTCGAGTTGGGTGGCGCGCTGAAGAACATCATCGTGATCGCCGCCGGTGCTGCGTATGCGCTCCGACTCGGTGACAACGCTCGGGCGGCGTTGCTGACACGCGGGCTATCGGAGATCGCCCGAATGGGCGTCAGGCTTGGCGCCGAGCCATCCACCTTTGCAGGACTGGCCGGGCTCGGTGACCTGCTGGTGACGGCGATGAGCCCTCGTTCCCGCAACCGCACCTTCGGGGAGCGGATTGGCTCGGGAGTGCCGACCAAGGATGCGCTCTCGGATACGGCGAATGTCGTGGAGGGAGTTGAGACCGTGCAAGTGGCGCTGGAGATGGCCGAAGCGTTGGGCGAACCGATGCCGATCTCGACGGCGGTATCCGATGTCTTGTTTGCGGGGTTGGACGCGCAGGCGGCGATCAGGGCGCTGATGGAGCGTGCGCCGACGGTGGAGGGCTGAGCCATGCCTGAATCGCGCGAGTATCCGGACGCGATGGCGCCGCTCGACGGCCTGCGCCACGTGCTGGAGGCGATCGCGTCGGGAGCGGGCGATCTGGAGCCGGAGGCGCTGCACGCTGTCTCGCGGCTCGGCAGCGGTGAGGATCGCGCGGCCCGCGAACAGTTCAACCAGCTCGAATCGTCGGAGCGATTTGCCGCAGCCGACCGCCTGCGTCAGGCTGCGGTGTCGTTCGCAGGCTACGACTTCACGAACCTCTTCGCGCTGCTGCTGAATGACGGCGACGCATCAGTTCGGACCGTCGCGGTCCATGGACTTTCGGTCTCGGAGACTGCCGAGGCGACCGCGCTGATGCTCGCGGCTGCGCAGTCGCAAGAAGAAGAAATCAGCGTGCGCATGGAAGCCGTCACGGCGTTGGGCGCGGTCGCGCTGCGACTGGAGATCGGTTGGGCGTCGGACGAGCGGGCGCTCGGAGTAGTGCCCGCGTTGCGCGCTCTGGCCGAGGATGCGCTGGAAGACGAGCAGCTGCGTGCGGCGGCGATCGCGAGCGTCGCTGTGATGAGCGAAGCGTGGGTCTCGGGCCTGATCGAGGATGCCTTCGATAGCGACGACGCCGCGTTGCACTTGGGCGCCGTTCAGGCGATGGGCCGCAACGCCGACGAATCCTGGCTGTCCTGGCTGGAGGGGTCGCTCTACGCGGAGGATGAAGACGAGCGTCTCGCCGCGGCGATGGCGATCGGCGAGATCGGTTCGGAGGAAGGTACACCACTGCTGCTTGATCTCTTCGACGACGCGACGGCCAACGATGAGTTGCTGGCCGCTGCCGTCGGTGCGTTAGGCGAAATTGGCTCTGAAGAGGCGCTGGAACAGCTCGAGCAGCTGCGAACACATCCGGATCCGTCGCTGCGCATCGCCGCCCAGGACGCATTGACACAGGCCGCCGAGGCTGATGACTTCTCCGATTTCGAACCACCCCTCGACTCCATCGATTGGGATGACGCGCCGGACCCTCTGATAGATTGAGATCATCATGTGTGTTGGAGGAGGAGTAGAGGTGCGCAGCAGCAACGAGCGTCCGCGCAAGGCGGGCGGCCGACGCACCGCGTCATCGCCGAAGTCGATCAAGAAGGGGATCGCCGTCAGTGCCGGCGGCGTTGTGTGGCGCGAACGGCCAGAACCTGGCGAGGTGGAGATTGTGCTGGTTCAGACGCCGGCGCGCCGCTGGTCGCTGCCCAAGGGTACGCCGGAGAACGGCGAGAAGCTCGACGAAACGGCGATTCGGGAAGTTTCGGAAGAGACCGGTCTCGAGGTGCGGTTGGAGGAGAAGATCGGCGTCATGCGCTACTCGTTTGGCGGTCAGGAAGCGCGGATTGACAAGGCCGTCCACTTCTGGTTGATGCAACCGACCGGCGGGTCCTTCGCCAACCACGACGACGAGCACATCGACGTGCGCTGGGTCGGTCTGGGCGACGCGATGAAGATGGTGAGCTACCGAAACACGGCCTGGTTGCTGCAGGACGCCGCCGTGCTGATCGACCGGAGAGTCGGCCCGCTGCAGGATGCAAGCAGCTGAGTCCTCGCGCCGAGTCCTTGCACTGACCTGACTGGACTCTTCGAGCGGTCTAACCTGCGCAGCGAACCAGGGCAGAGATGCAGGAGCGTCGCTCGGTGGTCTCGATACCGGCTGACACGATCGCCGAGGGTGAGTTGGTGCGGTTGCGTCGCAAGCGGTTGGACGACGCGCAGCTCGACTGGATTTGGCGGACTGACGTGGAACTGGCCGAGCTTGACGCTGCGCCGCTCAGCAAACTGACGTTCGAGCAGTATCGCAACCAGTACGCATGGCAGCTGCGCTCTACGCCGGTGTATCGCTCGACGTTTGCGGTCGAGGCGCTGGACGATTCGCGCCATGTCGGCAACGTGATGTACTACAACACCGACTTCCAGCGCCGCGAGACCGAGCTGGGCATCCTGCTCGGTGATCGCACGGTCTGGGGCGGTGGATATGGTCGAGAGGCGGTGGTGCTCTTGCTCGACCACGTCTTCACGAACACGTCATTGACGCGCGTCTACTTGCACACGCTGGACTGGAACGTGCGAGCACAGCGCGCCTTCAGCGCGGCTGGCTTCCGCGACTGCGGCCGTGTGAGGCGCGGCCCGCATCGTTTCCATCAGATGCACGCGTTGCGTGAGTGGTTCTGGGACCGGCACTACCAGCAGCGGATTGGCCGCATGTAAGGTGTGCGCCGGCGACGTGGGTCGCCGACGTGGCCAACGGTGACCACGTAAACAACCGCGTCCGCGGACGCGGTTGTTCTCGCGTTGAGTCTGGTGTCGCGGAGGCTAGCCGCGGCTGGGCAGGACGACGACGCCGTTGCCCGGCGTGGAGACGGAACCGTCCGAGCGCACGCCCTCGATGTTGAGCTCAACGAAGTTGCGCTCGCCCTCGGTGTACTTGCGGGTGACGGTGCCGCGCAGCAGGAACTTCTGGTCCTTGGCCGACTCGCGGCCCTGCGCGGCCGGGTCCATGCCGCGGTAGGAGCACTGCACGCGCTTGACCGTGCCCTCGGGTCCCGCGAAGCGCCAGAGCAGCTCGCCCAGGAAGGCGTGCTTGAGCGCGCCGTGGACGATGATGTCGTCAAGGCCCGTGTCCTGCGCGTAGGATGTGTCGTAGTGGATCTGGTAGAAGTCGCCGGAGCCGGCGGCCCACTGGACCAGCTGCTGGCTGGTCGGGTTCTTCTCCAGCTCGGGAATGTTGTCGCCGACTTCGATGTCCTCGAAGTAGATCTGGTCAGGTACTGCGTCCGACATGTGCTGTTCCTTCCGCTGTGGGGGTCAATATAGCCGAGTCGCTGGCGCGTCTAGGAGCCAGGTGCCGGGTAGGAGATGCCGGTGCCGCGCGAGTAGGCGACGACCTTGCCGTCCTGGTTCGTGTAGGTGGTCTCCGACACCTGGATCAGCATCGGGACGCCCAGCGCGCCCGACCATCGCTCGTTGAGCGAAGCCAATGCGGTCGCCGAGGTGAGCGTGTCGCCCGCGCAGATCTGCTCGCCGGTGTATTCGATGTCGGTGCCGCCGTTGAGCACCAACGGATACGGGGAGCGGAATCCGCCGCCGCCGCGCCGCCCGCCGAAGGTGGGATCGGAATCGGCTGGGTTGTAGATCGGCGTGCCCAGGTAGCCCGGAGGTGCGGGCAGGCTGCGGAAGCCGCGCTCGGTCGCTGCCGCCTCGTCGTAGAAGACTGGATCGACGTAGCCGACCGAGCGGGCGAACATGCGCACGCTCGTGGTGGTCAGCTCGCTGATCGTTTCTGGTCCCTTGACGCCGATCAGGGCCTTCATCTCGTCGGTAATGACCGACTCAAACTCTTTGTCTGCCATCTGTTGCCTCTCTACCCGCTGTTCGGGTGTGGTGTGCCGCTTGACAGTCTAATCGGCGACGGCGACGCCGCCGATCTTGAGCTTGCGTGGACGCGAGGGGATTGCGAACTCTTCGCCGGTTGACATGTCGACGGCGCAGAAGTTGCCCAGCTTCAGCTCGCGGACGAGGTCCTGCCAGGTCTCGATCGAATCGGAGTCGAACCAGGTCGCGACCTTGCCGATGTCGTGTACGGCGTGGGAGTCGGTGCCGGCGGTGCCGTTCATGCCGGAGCGGGCGGCGAGATCGGCGGAGAACCGATTTTCGCGTTCCTTGCCGCGGCCGTTGAGGATTTCCAGGGCGATCACGTGCTCCATCGCGGAGTTGCTGAGCGCCTTCTCGACGGCGATGTCCCACTCGTTCTGGTCGTCCTTCCAGGCGATCTGGCGTCGGTAGGGGTGGGCCAGGACGAGTGCTCCGCCGCGCGGGTAGACATGCTCGGCGAGGCGGTCGACGCGGTGCATTCCGAAGACGTATTTCTCCATGCCCCAGGCGAGGATGTGGCCGGGGTCGGTCGAGACTTCGCAGCCGGGAATGACTGTGATCCCGATCTCTTCTGCAATCTGTTGGGCTTCCTCTTCCGGCCAGAGCGCGTCGTGCTCAGTGAGGCAGAAGGCGTCGAGCCCGGCGTCCTTGGCGCGCTGAGCGAGGTCTTTCGGGTCGAGCACCGAGTCGTGCGAGCGAGGCCAGGTGTGGTTGTGCAGGTCAATCAGCATGCAGGCGTCTCATTCCAGGAGTCAGCCGCCGCGCTTGGGTGGCAGCCCACATGTTACCAGAGCGATCCTGAACCGCAGCGTGCGGCCGCGCGACGAGCTGAAGGGCGGCCCGGCAGCGAGCCGAGAACGTGCTGAGATTGAGCGATGCGGACTGGGGGATATACTCCCTCAGAGTCGTCCGCCGTCGGTGGCGGACGCGAGGTCAGAGCGGGGCGGATCGCGATGGACAACGTCCTCGAGCAGTACGGGCACTTGGGGATCTTGCTGATCTTCGCCGCGGTGTTCCCGTCGATTCCGCTGATCGCGTCGTGGGCGATGTTCAAGTTCGGTCTGCGTCCGCGCATGCCCAATGCCGTCAAGTCGGACACCTACGAGTGCGGCGTCGAGACTGAAGGCCCGACTTGGGTGCAGTTCAACTTCCGCTACTACCTCGTCGCGCTGATCTTCGTGCTCTTCGACGTCGAGGTGATTTTCCTCTTTCCGCTCGCGGTGGCGTTGGACTCCGTCGTCGTGACCGGCCTGGTGGCCGCGCTGATCTTCATTGCGGTGCTCTTCCTCGGCCTCGTCTACGAATGGCGGCGGCAAGCTCTGGAGTGGCGTTAACGTGACGACCCGCTACGACGCCGAGGCCGCAGCCGCGCTGGTCAATGACGCCATTTCGGGCGCGGCCTGCGTGGACGGCGGCGACCTGTACCTGGACTCGACCTGCCTAGTCGACGCAGTGCGCGTCCTGCGCGACGGTGGCGACAGCGATCTCGTCTTCCTCTGCAACTTGACGGCCGTCGACTACGAGCGGCACTTCGAGGTCGTCTATCACCTGCAATCGCTGGATCTGAACCACATTCTGACGGTGAAGGCTCGCCTCCATGACCACGAGGATCCGGCGCTGCCGTCGTTGACCGGGCTCTTCCACGGCGCGCATTTGCAGGAACGCGAGGTTTACGACCTCTTCGGCATTCGCTTTGAGGGTCATCCCAATCTGCAGCGCATGTTCCTCTGGGACGGCTTTCCCGGTTATCCGTTGCGCAAGGATTTTCTGCAGATGCCGGGCGATGTGCGGGCCGGTCTGCCCGGTTTCCCGCACGAGAGGGAAGAGAACGCCTGGCCGGTGCCGGGCAGCGTGCCGCAGCGTCCCTACCATCCCAATGACCCGGCGCCGCCGAGCGATGTCGCCGCGGTTGAGGGCGAGGAGGCGTCGTGACTACATCCGACGACACCCGTCTGGCCATGCAGGGCACGATCGAGGCGCTGACCTCGGGTGGCGGCTCTGAGCCGGTCGTGGTCAACCTCGGACCTCAGCATCCATCCACGCACGGCGTGTTCCGCCTGAAGGTCACGCTGGACGGAGAAATCGTGCAGGACGCCGAGATGCGGATCGGATATCTGCATCGTTCGATGGAGAAGCTGGCCGAAGAGCGTACGTACACGCAGAACATTCCCTTCACAGACCGCATCGATTACCTCGCTGCGATGTCCAACAACCTCGCCTACTGTCTGGCGGCCGAGGAGTTGCTGGGCATCGAGGTACCGGCGCGCGCACAGGCGATCCGGGTGATGTTCGCCGAGCTGCAGCGTGTCGCCTCGCATGCGATGGCCAACGGCACGTTCATCAATGACTGCGGCGCCTGGCACACGCCGCTCTTCCACATGTTCCGCGACCGTGAGCGCGTGCTCGACATGTTCGAGATGACCTGCGGCGCCCGCCTGACCACCAACTACATGCGGATCGGCGGCGTTGCCTTCGATCTGCCGGACGAGCTGCTGCCCACGCTCGAGCGGTTCCTGGATGACATGCCCGAGAACATCGCCAACTACGAGGCGCTGTTGCTGGAGAACGAGATCCTCCACGCCCGCGCTCGCGGGGTTGGCGTGATCTCGCCCGAGATGGCGATCAACTCGTCGCTGTCGGGCCCGGTCTTGCGCGCGACCGGCGTGCCCTGGGATTTGCGCAAGGCCAGCCCATATTGCGGGTACGAGCAGTACGAGTTTGATGTACCGGTTGGCGAACGGGGCGATTGTTTCGACCGCTTCCTCGTCCGCATGGCCGAGGTCAAGCAGAGCCTACACATCCTGCGCCAGGTGGTGGACGCTCTGCCCGAGGGTCCGTATCTGGCCGACGTGCCGCTGCACGCGCGGCCCGAACCCGGCGAGGCGTACGCGCGCGTCGAGTCTCCACGCGGAGAGCTGGGTTTCTACCTGGTCTCGGACGGCGGGCCGGCGCCGTACCGCTTCCACTGCCGCCCGCCGTCGCTGATCAATCTCTCTGCGCTGAAGGAAATGTCGTTGGGCGGTACCCTGGCAGACGCGATCGTGACGCTGGGCTCGATTGACATCGTGGTGGGGGAGATCGATCGATGATGGAGATCGCCGGCCTGAGCGGAATTCTGGGCGCGTGGTACGACTTCCGCGACCTGAACAACCTGCAGCGGCTGATCACCGAGTGGATCGCCGATTGGGGGCCGGACTGGCTGGCCTCGATCGTGACCGGGCTGCTCGGTGCGCTCGGCATTCTCGGTGTGATCGGACCGACGCTGCTGGTCTTGATCTGGGTTGAGCGCAAGGTGATTGCGCGTTTCCAACAGCGCTACGGACCCAACCGCGTGGGACCCAAAGGACTGCTCCAGCCCGTTGCCGACGCCGTCAAGCTGATCCTCAAGGAGCAGCTCGCGCCGCGCGCGGCCGACAAGCTGATCTTCTTCCTGCCGCCGGTGCTGATCTTCATCCCGGGCATCCTAATCTGGGGGGTGCTGCCGTTCGGACCGCGGATGTCGGTGGCCGACCTCAATGTGGGCGTCCTCTTCCTGCTCGCCGTGTCGGGCACGGCGGTGCTGGTCATTTTCATGGCCGGCTGGTCGTCCAACAACAAGTACGCGCTGCTCGGCGCGATGCGGGCCGTGGCGATGTCGATCTCCTACGAAGTGCCGATGGTGCTGGCGCTGCTCACGTTGGTGGTGTTCTCGGGCACGATGTCGATCAACGGCATCGTCGAGTGGCAGCAGCAGGAGGATGTGATCTTCATCCTGCTCTTCCCGCTCACGGCGCTGGTCTTCTTCTTCGCGGCTTCGGCTGAGCTCAACCGCACCCCGGCCGACATATCAGAGGCTGAATCCGAGATCGTCGCCGGTTACCACACGGAGTACTCGGGGATGCGATTTGGCCTCTTCTACGCGGTCGAACTAGGCAACACGCTGGTGGTCTCGGGCTTCATCGCGACATTCTTCCTCGGTGGATGGTGGCTGTGGGGATTGGACGAATGGGTGCCCAGCTGGATCATCCTGCTGGCCAAGACCGGTGCTGTCTACTTCTTGCTGATCTGGACGCGAGGCACGCTGCCGCGACTGCGCGTCGACCAGTTGATGAGTCTGTGTTGGAAGGCGCTCGTGCCGGCGACGCTGCTGTTCGTCGTGGTCGCCTTTGTCGAGCGCACGCTGCTGATCTCGGAAGGCTGGGACACGACCATTGCGCTGCCGATTATGGCGGTGATCAACATCGGCTTGTCGCTTGGCGCGATCATGCTATTCGCCCGCGTCGCGCGTCCCGCGGACCTGCGTCGTCCAGCCCGGATTCGGATGGCGGGCGCGGAGATCGGCGGGCTGCGAGCCGCGCGCAGTGTCGCCGCGCGCAGCGAGGAACCGCAGTTCCAGGTGGGCGGCGACTAAGATGAGCGACTTCGGCTTCCACCTCGCATTCTGGTCTCTCGCGGCGATGACGATCGGCGGCGCGTCGATGATCATGGTCAGTCGCAACCTGATTCACGCGGTGGTCTGGTTGGTGCTGTCGATGCTCGGCGTCGCGGGCCTCTATCTGACGCTGTCGGCCGACTTCATTGCCGTGGTGCAGGTGCTGATTTACGTCGGCGCGATTTCGGTGCTGATGCTCTTTGCGATCATGCTGACGCCGCGCGCCGAGCGCGACAATTCCTCGTCCTTGAAGACCGCCGGACCGGCCGGGGTCGTCGTGATCATGGTCATGATCGCCACCTTCTGGGTCGCTATCGACACCGATTGGGGCTCCGTCCGCGAGGTAGCGTTGACTGATCAGGCGCGGCTGATCGGCGAAAGCCTAATCAAGCATTACATTCTGCCCTTCGAGATCGGCGCGGTGCTCTTGACCGCGGCGTTGGTCGGCGCGATTGCGCTGGCCCGCGAAGACGACGAGGACGCCGCCGTCCACGCGGCCTCGCTGCAGGCTGAACTGGACGGTCTGGAGTTTGACCCGGTCGATGTCGTTGATCCGCCGATTCCCGCCGAGCCGGAGAGCGAGGCTCGATCATGATCATCGGTCTCGAGCACTACCTGATCCTCGGCGCGATCCTCTTCTGTATCGGGTTCTTCATCGCGCTGTCGAAGAAGAACGCGATCGGCGTGCTGATCGGCGTGGAGCTGATGCTCAACGCAGTCAATCTGACGCTGGTCGCCTTCTCGCGCTTCAGCACCACGGAGATCGCGCTGTCGACGCAGGTCTTCGTGGTTTTCATCATTGCCGTCGCGGCGGCGGAGGTCGCCGTGGGCCTGGCGCTGGCGCTCGTCGTCTATCGCAACCGACAAACCATTTCGGTCGACCGCACGACCTTGCTGAAGGGCTGATGCTGGGATGTGGGCGCCATTGATGACCGCACCGAACCGCTACGTCGCCGAGACGCTGCGTGAGCTGTTGGCCGCCGAAGGTGTGTCCGTGCGCTTTGTGGTCGAACCGGATCGACAGGCTGACGGCGACTTTGCGCCGGTGATGCTGATGGTGCCCGACTCGAAGACGCATGTTGCGCGAGAAATCCTGGGGAAGGTGTAACGGCGTGTCCGAGACCATCTTCTGGGCGATTCTGTTCCTGCCGCTGACGGCGTTCGCGCTGGCCGGCGTGTCGGCCTTGAATCAGAACCTGCAGCGTCGGATACCTGAGTGGGATCCGCGCTACCCCAGCGCCTTCAAGCCGATCGCCGACCAGTTCTGCGGCCCGCGCCTGGCCTCGACGCCGCTGATCATTGCGCTTGCGGTCGCGTTCGTGCTGGCGCTGATCAACCTGATCGACTCAATCGGCCTGCGCGGACTGCCGCTCGACATCGCCACGCACCAGCTGTTCACCGCCGGCGACCTGACGGTCAACCTTGGCGTTCGAATCGACGGGCTGACCTCGGTCATGCTGGTCATCGTGACCGGCGTGTCGTTGCTCGTGCAGGTCTATTCCACGGGATACATGGACGGTGATCACGGGTATCGGCGCTACTTCGCGTTCATGGCGCTGTTCACGACATCGATGATCGGCCTGGTGCTGGCCGACAACCTACTGATGCTGTTCGCGTTCTGGGAGCTCGTGGGCCTGACCTCGTACCTGTTGATCGGGTTCTGGTTCCATCGACCGGCGGCGGCTGCGGCGGCCAAGAAGGCCTTCCTGGTGACGCGGCTCGGCGACTTGGGCATGCTCGCTGCTCTGATTCTGATCTATTCGAAGACCGGCACGATGGACATTGCCGAGATCAATGCGCTCGCCGATCACGGCGCCGAAGCGGGCATGTTTGCGCTGAACGGCCTGATGATCGGTCAGACGGCGATGACGTTGTTCGGGCTGGGACTGATCGCGGGCGCGATCGGCAAGTCGGCCCAGTTCCCGCTGCACATCTGGCTGCCCGACGCGATGGAGGGCCCGACGCCCGTCTCCGCGCTCGTCCACTCGGCGACGATGGTGGCTGCCGGGGTCTACCTGCTGGCCCGCTTCTTTCCGGTGATTCACGCCTCTTCGACGGCGTCCGACTTCATCGCCTGGATCGGCGCAGGAACGGCGCTCGGCGCGGCGATCCTGGCGCTCGTGCAGGTTGACATCAAGCGGGTGCTGGCCTACTCGACGATTTCGCAGCTGGCCTACATGATGTTTGCGATCGGCGTCGGCGGTTACGTGGCGGCGGTCTTCCACCTGATGACGCACGCGTTCTTCAAGGCGCTGTTGTTCCTGGGCTCGGGGTCCGTCAATCACTCGACCAACACCTTCGACATGCGCAAGATGGGCGGCTTGCGGACGATGATGCCAATCACGTTTGCCACCTTCGTCGTCGGAACTTTATCTCTGGCGGGCATCATCCCCTTCTCGGGCTTCTGGTCCAAGGACGAGATTCTGATTTACGCGTGGGACAACAACAAGGGCGTCTTTGTGCTCGGCCTGCTGGCCGCGGGACTGACCGCGGCCTACATGGTGCGGGCGGTCTACATGACGTTCTTTGGCCAGTATCAGGGCGGCGAGCAAGTCGCGCCTGGCGAGCACGGCAACGATGATCCCTCACATCCGCACGAATCGCCGCGCAGCATGACCACACCGCTGATCATTCTCGCAGTGATCTCGGTGGTGTCCGGTTTCCTGACTTTCGGCGGGGAGTTCCAGACGTGGGTGTACGGGGCGTTGCCGCATCCGCACGATGGGTCGTTCCACTGGAGCTGGGGCATATTCCTCGGCTCGACGGCGCTGGCGGTTGGCTCAGGATTCGCAGCGTTCGTGTTCATGCATCACCGAGACCGCGTACGCAGCTGGGGTGTCGGCGGCATCTGGCCGATTCCCGAGGCGCAACGCTTTGCGACGAACCTCTTCTACCTCGATGCGCTGGGCGAGAATCTACTCGCGCGGCGAGTCTTCTACGGCTGGATCGCCCGTTCCTCGGCCTGGTTTGACGCCACGGTGGTCGACGGCGTCGTCAATCACGCCTGGCGCGAAGGCCTGACGGTCGCGGGTGCGGCCCGATTCGTGCAGAACGGATGGGTACAGGCGGGAACCATTTCAATCGGACTCGGCGGCATGATCATCTGGATCGCCGTCGTGTTGTTCTAGGAGCGGTCGATGGATCCGGGCTTTCCCGTGCTCTCATTGCTGATCTTTCTGCCCCTCCTGGGCGTAGTGCTGATCGCGCTGCTGCCCGGTAAGCACACGCCCACGGATTGGTTGGTGCAGAACGCACCGGGCAATGCCGTCGACTATCCCAAGTGGATCGCGCTCGGCATCGCGCTGGCAACGTTGATCATCTCGCTGGTGATGTTCATCCTTTTCGACCGCTCGGCGGCCGGCTTCCAGTTCGTCGACGAGTTCGATTGGATCTCCGCGGAGGCTGTCGGATTCAACGTCAAGTATGCCTTCGGGGTTGACGGACTGTCGATGCCGCTGGTCTTCCTGACCGCCATCCTGTCGGTCGTCGCTGTGCTCGTCTCGTGGCGGGTGAACCTGCGGACGAAGGAGTACTTTGCCTGGCTGCTCGTGCTCGAGACCTCGGTGCTGGGTGTCTTTACATCGCTCGATCTGATCATGTTCTTCCTCTTCTGGGAGCTCGAGCTGGTGCCGATGTTCCTGCTGATCAGCATCTGGGGCAGCGGCAACCGCAACTACTCGGCGCTCAAGTTCGTGCTGTACACGGTCTTTGGATCGGCATTCATGCTGGTCGGATTCCTGGCGCTTGGCGTCGCTGCGGACACCTTCGATATCCGCGAAATCCGCCACGACGCCGTCGCCGCCGCGTTCCTGCCGGCCCCAGCCATCTTCGCCTTCATCATGATCGCGTTCGCGATCAAACTGCCCGTCGTTCCCGTTCATACCTGGCTGCCCGACGCTCACACCGACGCGCCGACTGCGGTCTCGGTCTTGCTCGCGGGCGTGCTGCTGAAGATGGGCGGCTACGGCATCCTGCGATTGCTCTTCACCCTGATGCCCGATGTCGGCGCCGACGCGGACCTCGCGCTCGCCATCATTGGCGTCGTCTCGATCGTCTACGGAGCGATTGTCACGATCCGGCAGACTGATCTTAAACGGCTGATCGCGTACTCATCCGTGTCGCACATGGGATTCGTGCTGCTCGGCGTGTCGGCGCTGGGCGTGACTGGACTCAGCGGCGCGGCGATGCAGCTCGTCACGCATGGACTGATTACGGGCATGCTGTTCGTCATGGTCGGTCTGGTCTACGACCGTACCCACACGCGCCAGATTTCGGATATGAGCGGACTCGCGCATCACATCCCGCTGTTGGGTATCGGGATGGTCTTCGCCGGTCTGGCGGGGTTGGGACTGCCAGCGTTGGCCGGATTCGTGGCGGAGATCACCATCTTCCTCGGCGCATTCGAGTCGCAGACCGCTGCGGTCTCGGTCGCGCTGACCGGCGTGCTGCTGGCCGCGGCCTACATCCTCTGGGCGCTGCAACGCACCTTCTTCGGGCCGAAGGACGACAACTGGGCGCATCTGCCCGACGCCAACCACTGGAGCGAGTTCACGATCATCGCTGGGTTGATGGCGCTGATCGTGCTGCTCGGCGTCTACCCGTCGGTCGTCATGGACCTGCTGGAAATGGGCGTTGAGCCGATCGTGGAGAGCATCGAGACGGTTGTCTCGGCGGGAGCGGGAGGCGGCTGATGCTGAGCGACGTCAACCTGCTGGGTCCCGAGCTCGTGCTGCTGGTCGTGGGCGCGTTCCTGCTGATCGCCGACCTCTTCCTGAAGGATCGCCGGCTGCTGATGGGCATTGCCGCCGCCGCGCTGCTCGGTTCGATCCTCTACTCGGCGATCTTGCTGACCGAAGGGCACATGGGCAGTCAGGGGTTCGGCGGCGTGCTGGTCGTCGACAAGTTCGCTGTGTTCTTCCAGATTCTGCTCGCGGGCGCGGCGCTGGCCGCCGTGCTGGTCTCGACCGAGACGCTGCAGCGGACGCCGTCGCGGCGCGGCGAGTACCTCGCGCTGATCCTCTTCTCCACGGCCGGCCTGCAGCTGCTCGCCGGTTCGCGCGACTTGATCATGATCTTCATCGCGCTTGAACTCACCTCCATCTCGCAGTACATCCTGGTCGGCTTCCACAAGGATCGCTGGAGCTCCGAGGGCGGCTTGAAGTATCTGCTGACCGGCGCGATCGCTTCGGCCGTGCTGCTCTATGGCATGGTCATCCTGCTCGGCCTGACCGGCTCTACCAACCTGTCGGAGATTGCTCAATACATCGCCTGGCAAGGCGAGGGCAAGGAAGAGGCGCTGATCCTCGCTGCGACCTTCCTGATCGCGGGTTTTGGCTTCAAGGCCGCGGTTGCGCCGTTCCAGATGTGGGCGCCCGATGCGTACACCGGAGCTCCCACGCCGATCGCCGCCTACCTCTCAGTGGCGTCCAAGGCCGCCGCGTTCGCAATCCTGATCCGCGTCTTCTTCGAAGCGTTCAGCGATGATCTGCTGGCCGATCATTGGAAGACGATCTTCGCCGTGCTGGCGACCATCTCGATGTTCGTGGGCAACTTCTTCGCCATCCGCCAGAACAACATCAAGCGGATGCTGGCCTACTCGTCGGTCGCCCAAGCGGGCACCCTGCTGATCGGACTCGCTGCGATCTCCGCCGACCGCTCCGAGTTGCTCGGAGCGAGCGGCATCCTCTTCTACCTCGCGGGCTACACCGTGACCAACCTGGCCGCGTTCACGGTGATCGTGCTGGTCGCCAACCAGAACGGCGGCAGCTACGACCTCAAGTCATACCGCGGATTGGGGACGCGGTCGCCATGGCTGGCGATCGTGCTGGCGTTCGCGCTGATCTCGCTGATCGGTCTGCCCCCGACGGCGGTCTTCTTCGGCAAGATTTATCTCTTTGAGACCGCGGTGCAGAGCGGGCTCACCTGGCTCGCGGTGGTCGGCGCGGCCAACACCCTGATCTCCGCCGCCTACTACCTGCGACCGGTGAAGGCGATGTTCATCGACGACGCAGAGACGGAGGCGTCGGACGAGGTCATGGTCCGGCCGGCGAACAGCGTGATCGCCACGATGGGCCTGGTCACCGCTGGCGTGCTGGTGATCGGACTGCATCCGGGACTGCTGATTAACGCCGCCGAAGCAGCCGTCGCCGCCATATTCTCGTGATGTGAGCGCCGACCAGCACATCGTTGACATCTCGGTAGATGCGCCGTTTGTCCACCGTGTGGATGTGGACAACCTTCGCTCCTGCGTGCAGCAGACGCTGGCATCGCGCAAACTGCGCACAGCGCGTGTGATCAGCCTGCGGCTGACCGACTCGCGCACGGTGCGCCGGCTCAACCGTCGCTACCGGGGACAGGATTCGGCGACCGACGTGCTGTCTTTCAACGTCGATTTCGACGGACTGCGGCGGCCCGATGGCACCGTCGAGCTCGGCGAGTTGATCATCGCTGTGCCGGTGGCGGCGCGCGGCGCTCGGGAGCGGGATTGCTCGCTCGCGGAGGAGTTGGCATTGCTGACTGTGCACGGCACGCTCCATCTGCTCGGCTTCGACCACGAGGAAGCGGACGAGGACGCGCGCATGAAGTCGCTGGAACGTGCCGCGCTCGTGCGGGTCGGGATGGCGTCGGCGGCGAGAGCGTGACGGCAAGCGGCATGATGGCAAGGTGATTGACAGGGATAGATAATATGTTCTATCTTCAAATCGGGCGAGACGAGTCAATTGGAGGCCCAGCATGAGTGGCACAGTGCTCTACCGCAAGTGGCGGCCGCTCGACTTCGACGAAGTCGTCGGGCAAGAGACTGTCGTGCGCACGCTGCAGAACGCGGTCGCGCAGGACAAGATCTCACACGCCTACTTGTTCTGCGGTCCGCGCGGCACGGGCAAGACCACAACGGCGCGAATCCTGGCGCGGGCGATCAACGGACGGACCGCGTCGAGCGGCGGGGCACTGGGAGACGGCGGCGACCTCGGCTTTGACCTGGTGGAGATTGATGCGGCGTCGAATCGCGGCATCGATGACATCCGTGAGCTTCGCGAGCGCGCCAACTATCAGCCCGGCGCCGCGCGCTTCAAGGTCTACCTGATTGACGAAGTGCATCAGCTCACCAGCGCGGCTGAAGACGCCCTGCTGAAGACGCTCGAGGAACCGCCGCCCCATGTCGTCTTCATCCTCGCGACGACCGATCCGGAATCGCTCAAGCCGACGATCCTGAGCCGCTGCCAACGATTCGACTTCCGCAGAGTTGGTGTCGATGACATGGTCGCGCGATTGCGGGCGATCGCGGAGTCGGAGGGCATCGAGATTCCGGACGAGGCGCTGCGGTTGATCGCACGCGAGGCCACCGGTTCACTGCGCGACGGCGTCAACCTGCTTGATCAGGTCTGGGTCATGTGCGGCGCCTCTGTCACGCTCGACGCGGCTCAGGAAGCGCTCGGACTTAGCCCCGACGCGCGCGCTCTGGAGTTGGCGTCGGCGGCGCTGCAGGGCAAACTGGCCGATGGCCTGTCCGTGCTCGCTGCCGTCCAGCAGGATGCGATTGACTTCGCCCGCTTCAAGCGGCAAGTCGTCACGCACCTCCGACACGTCCTGCTCACGCTGACCGGGGCGTCGGATTCGCTCTCGCTGTCGGGACCAGAACTCGAGCAGTTGCGCGAAGTCGGGGAGGGTGTGGATGCCTCGGCGGCAGTGACCGCCTTGCGGGCATTCTCGGAAGCTGATGTGAGCCGCGATCCATATCAGCCGCTGCCGCTTGAGCTTGCGCTGGCCTCGATTGTGTACGGTCCGCCAGCGTCCGCCGCGCCTGCGCCCGGGCCGGCACCGCAAGCGAGGCAACAGAGCCAATCGCGCCAGCAACAGGCGCGTCGTCCCGCGCGAGAGCAGTCGCAGCAACAACGTCCATCCAGCCCGGCTCAAGAGCGTCCTGCTGCGCGACCACAGTCGCCGGCGGCGTCGGCCGAACCACAGGCCGCAGCGACCAATGGAGCCGCACCAGCTCCTGGACCGGCGACTGGCCCGGCGTCGCAGCCGAGCCAGCGGCCGCCCGCAAGTGCGCCGCCCGATCAGATTCTGCAGAGTCTCCGCGATGCGCTGCGGCAACGCGGTTTCGGCCTCGTCGCGACGATGATCAACGGCTCGTGCCAGATCATCTCGCAGACCGAGGACACACTCACGCTGGGCTTCTTCGACAACTATCAGCAGATGCACATGCCCAAGGTGCAGGACGAGATTGGGCAGGTATCCGCCGCCGCATCGCAGGTGCTGGGTCGTCCGATCACTGTCCGTTGCGTGCCCAACGACGGCGCATCAGCCGCTTCGGCGTCGGCTGCGTCCGCGCCGGCCGCACCTGCCGCACCGAGTCCGCAGGGCCCGCAGAGTTCACCGCCAGCTGATCCGCCGCAGAGTGTGATCGCGCGCGAGGCGGCGTCGCGCTTTGGCGCGCGTCCATACCAGGCCAACTAAGGCCAACGAACGGCGTACACTGAGGGTAGTCAGGCGAGGGGGTTGGCGATGGCAAAGCGCAAGGGCGGCATGTTCCGGCAGTCGCGGTCAAACAAGGCCCGCGGACAGGGAGCCGCCGGTGCCGGCGGCTTCTCGCCGGACATGATGCGCCGCGCGCAAGAGTTGCAGAGCCAGATCGCTGAGGCGCAGGACGAGATGAAGGACGCGACCGTTGACGCAACCGTCGGCGGCGGTGTGCTGTCGGTCACGCTGGGCGGCGATCACCGCCTGCGCGAGGTGACGATCGATCCTGACGTCGTCGATCCAGACGATACCGAGATGCTGCAGGACCTGATTCTCGCGGCCGTCAACGAGGCACAGGATCGACTGGAGGCGATGCAGCAGGAGCGCATGTCGGGCCTGACGGACGGTCTGCCGCTGCCCGGCCTGCAGTGATCGGCGGGCGAAATGCGCAGGTCGCCGGCCACCGCGCCGACCATCGCGCGGCTGATTGACGCGTTCCACCGCCTGCCCGGCATCGGCCCCAAGAGCGCGCAGCGGCTCGCCTATCACGTGTTGCGCGCGCCCCGCTCCGAGGCGGAAGACCTTTCGGCCGCACTGCTCGACGTCAAGAACTCGACCAAGCTCTGCCAGGTCTGTCAGAACATCACGGACGCCGATCCCTGCGAGCTCTGCCTGGACCCGCAACGGACGGCGGCGGCGATCTGCGTGGTCGAAGAACCGCTCGATGTCGCAGCGATCGAGCGGGCCGGCGTCCACCGCGGCCGCTATCACGTGCTGCATGGGGCGATTTCGCCGATGGACGGCGTCGGCCCTGACGATCTGCGGGTGCGTGAGCTGCTCAGCCGGCTCGGCGATCCTGAAGTCGAGGAGGTCATTCTGGCCATGAATCCAAACCTCGAGGGCGAGGCGACGGCCGGATATCTCTCCCGCGTGATCGGCGCGATGGGTGTTCGAATCACGCGGATCGCGCACGGGTTGCCAGTCGGCGCCGACGTTGAGTATGCCGATGAGCGCACGCTGCGAGCCGCGCTCACTCACCGCGTGGATGTTGAGCCTGAGCAGAACTCGGACGGCTCCTGATGCCTCGCGTGCGGCCGCTGCGGACGGAGGCCATCGTCCTCAGACAGCGTCCGTTGGGCGACGCCGACCGGATCTGCGTGTTGTTCGCGCCACTGCACGGGCGGATAGAGGCGGTGGCGAAGGGCGTGCGCAAGCCGCTCAGCAAGGTGTCGGGGCACGTGGCGCCGCTGAGCCGTGGGTCGTTCGGCATCACACCAGGGCGCTCGCTCGACATCATCACCGAGGCGCAGACGCTCGATGCCTGGCCGTCGCTGCATGACGAGATCAACCGCATGACCGAGGCGCTGGCCATCGCCGAGTTGGTCGACCGTTCGACCGATCTCGACATCGCGTCAGGCCCGCTCTATCAGCTGCTGCATCAGTCGCTCGATGCGCTGGCGAGCACGTCGTCGCCGGCGTCGATCCGTTGGTGGTTCACGCTGCGCTTTCTCGACCAGCAGGGATACCGCCCTGAGTTGGAGGCATGCGTCCGCTGCCGAGCCGCGCTGGAACCGGACGGCAACGGATTCGCGGCAAGCGAGGGCGGTGTCGTCTGCCCGCGATGCCGCAGCGGCGGACTCGGGCAGCCCCTATCATCTCCTGCGTTTCGATTGCTACGCTACATGCGACGGTCATCGTGCGAGGCGACGGCGCAGGTCAAGGTCGACGCCGCCACGGCGGCCGAGATTGAACGTCACCTGCGTCTGTCCGTCGAGCAGGCGCTGGATACGCGACTTCGGTCGCGCAGCTTTGCCGATGACCTGGCCCGAGCCGAAACGCTGGGCCGGCGGGCGGCCAACGCCGCATCGTCAGGAACCGGGCAGCGAGAGGATCAGCATCGTGCCACTGTATGAGTATCTGTGCGAGGACTGCGCCGGCATCTTCGAGGTCGTGCGGCCGATCCGCGAAGCGCCGGAACCCCAGCCGTGTCCCGAGTGCGACGAGGAGTGCGAACGGGTTATGCCCTCGTCGTTCTCCGCGTTCATCATGCGCCAGGGCTACCCGCGGCGCATCCCCGACAAGGGCACCTACTGGCACCTCGGCCAGGAAGTCACGTATCTGCCCAAGCAGGCGCGACCCTACGAGCACCCGCAGGTGACCAAGAGGCGGGAGAAGGAGCCGCTCTCGTCGCAGGACTACACCGACCTCGTCGACAAGAAGATTCACGAGCGTCGCTTGGCGCGGGAGGATCGGCGCAAGGAGCGCGAACTGAAGCGCGACCGAATCGCCAAGAAAGCGCCCGAGCTCAAGCCGCAGCCGCTGCCCCAAAAGCGCGATTAGGCCAGTCCAGGACGTCGCGCTACGGGTTAGAAGTCGCGCTGGGTGACGAACTCGGCGATGGCGGTCAGTTGCTCGCGGGGACCTGAGTCGGGCGCGCGGTTGAGCGCACCCAGTCCGCGCTCGCGCCAGTCATCCACCGTTTCCATACAGCGATCAACGATCGACGGCTGACGCGCCGCGTCGAGTGCCTGGTCGAGGCGGGCAGCGCGGTCATCGTCATCCTTCGCTTCGAGGAAGCGTTGGACCGGGTTGTCGCGCGGGCTGTCCTCCATCAGCACGATCGCGGGCAGCGTCAACGTGCCAGATGAGAGGTCGCCGCCGACCGGCTTGCCCAGCTGCTCCTCGCTGCCGCAGAAATCGAGGATGTCGTCGACGATTTGGAACGCCATACCGATCGAGCGCCCGTACTCGCGCAAGGAATCAATCGTGTCGGCGTCGCAGGCCGACATCATGGCGCCGCCGGCCCCGGCCGTCGCAAAGAGCGAGGCGGTCTTGCCGTGAATGCGGCGGTAATAGTCGCGCATCGTGCCTGAGTCGGCGTCGAAGGCTGAGACATCCTGCGCCAGCTCGCCCTTGGCCATCACCATCAGTGTGTCTGCGAAGAGTCGGATGACGCCGATGTGTCCCGTCCGAGCGACCAGCTCCGCTGCGTGCGCGAACATGTAGTCGCCCAGCATCACGGAGGCCGGATTGCCGAAGGTGGCGTTGGCGGTGACCTGACCGCGCCGTGTGTCGGCAGAGTCGATCACGTCGTCGTGGACGAGCGTGGCGGTGTGCAGCAGCTCAATCGACGCGGCGAGCGGAATCTGCGCATCGGCGTCGTAATCGCCGAAGCCGCCGCAGAGCAGCGAGATGGCCGGGCGCAGTCGTTTGCCGCCGCGCGACAGCACCTGATTCAGCATCGCTTCGAGCGGGAG
Organism: Dehalococcoidia bacterium; assembly: GCA_022824765.1. Classification (GTDB taxonomy): domain Bacteria; phylum Chloroflexota; class Dehalococcoidia; order Bin125; family Bin125; genus Bin125. The sequence goes on from JAJDZG010000161.1 coordinate 53,594, forward strand.
AAAGTCGGACTGCGCGACCAGCGAGAGCGTGTCCTCGACCAAGGCCAGGTCATCGGCCACCGGGGCATAGATCGCATCGAGAGAGCGCATGGACGTAGCCTACTCGGGAACCCACACAGCGCATATCGGAGCCCGCCTCATGCCGAAGGTCAATCTGACCCGAGCGAGATCAGTTCCAGTGTCGAAGGTCTGGGCCAGCGAACTCGACTTCTCCCGTTGGCTGCACGAGCATCTCGATGTGTTGGGCGGGGCGATGGGCTGCGACCTCCAGTCGTACGGCCGCGAGATTCCAGTCGGTCGGTTCAAGGCCGACCTCGCGGCCGAGATGGATGGTCGTTACCTGGTGGCCATCGAGAACCAGCTGGACGACTCAGATCACAGCCATCTGGGGCAGAGCTTGACCTACGCGGCAGGGTTAGATGCCCAGCCGTTCATCTGGATCGCGCCGACATTTCGGAAGGAGCACCTGGTTGCGGTCGAGAGGCTGAACATCGGCATGGCTGGTAGTCTCGTTGCCTTCGCGGTCCAAATCGAAGTCGCTCAGATTGGAGCGTCGGAGTACGTGCCCAGATTTGAAATCCTCGCGAGTCCGGACAACTTTTTCCCGCACAGCGGGGAGAGGATCGACTATCGAGCACGGCGTGGCGATGGCTTCTTCCAGCGCCTCGTCGAAGAATCCGGGGACGACCAGATGTCGGGCGGTGGCAACTCGCATCGCGAGTACATGGCAGGCTCCCCGTACGAGAACTGGGAGACAGGAATCTCGTACACGCTCGTCTTCATGGGCAAGGACAACATCGCTGGGACGTCGGTCCACCTGTGGATTGAGACCAAGACCCGCGAATCGACTCTCGCGATCTTTGAGCATCTGAGGCGCCAACAGGCCGACATTCACAAGGAGATTGGGCACGAGTTGCGATGGGAGAACAGCGGGCCCGGCCTCAGCGAGGCTTGCGCGATTCGTTGGCGAACCAAGGAGGGCTCGATTGATGCGTCACCGATGGAGCTCGCGCGGACACGAGCCGGTATGCTCGACCGCTACCGAAAGCTCCGGGCTGCGCTCGACGAGCGGCTGCCTGCCGCCATCGCGGCGGCGAGCTTGTAGACAGGACTCCACATGACCGAACAACGTCACGAAGCGCCGGAGCAGGTCGATGTTCACAGCCTCTGGGCCACTGAAGCGCGCGACTTCACGCCTTGGTTGGCGGAGAATCTCGGCGTCCTCAACGATCTGCTGGGCCTCAAGCTGTGCTTACTGAAACGGGAGGCGGCAGTCGGCCCCTTCGTAGTCGATCTTGCCGTGATTGCGGATGGAGTCGGGCCGGCGGTGATTGAGAATCAACTCACCGAGTCTGACCACACGCATCTCGGCCAGCTGCTCACTTATGCCGGTGGATTTCGTGCCAAGGTCGCGATTTGGATCGCGCCGAGCTTCCGCACTGAGCATCTGAATGCCGTCGACTGGATCAATGCCCACAGCGATGGTGAGCCTGCGGTCTACGCGCTGCGAGTCAAAGTCTTGAGGGACCAGGGCGAGCTGAGACCGGAGTTCACAGTGCTTGCTGGGCCAGATGGTGTCGCCGACGGCGAGATCGAACCGGGCGAGTGGGCCATGAACAGGCTTGAGCTTGGGTTCCACCAGGATTTGATCGACCGATGCGTGACTGCGCCCGTCCATCCCAACGCCTCGCACTTGCTCTACTTCGAGACCGCAGCCAAAGACCCTGGCATTGGGTACAACGTTCGACTCTGGAGGAGCGATCAGACATCGGTCCACCTCTGGATCGGATCCAGCGATCGGGAGTTCAACCTCGCGATCTTCCAGTCGCTCAGGCGAGACCAAGCTGCGATCAACGCAGAAGTGGGATACGAGCTGAGCTGGGAGGAGAATCCACCAGGAGGAACGAGCTGCGCCATACGCTCCTATGCGGATGTCCCGCCAATTGACAGTCCAGAGGACATCGACGACCTGCGACGCGGCATGGTGGACCGATTCCTGGCACTGCGTGAGGCGCTCGACAAGCGGCTGCCTGCCGCCATCGCGGCGACGGGCGGCGTCTAAGCTATCAAGAGATCACTTCACAAGGAGAGATTTACATGGCTCGCACCAATGCCGCCTCGGAGCAGGCGATCAAGTTCGCTGATGAACTGATTGTCGACCTTCGCAAGATCGAGCCGCTGGCGAGCCTTGGCTACTTCGAGAGCGGCGCATACGGCGTCTTGACCGGCGTCGATGGACTCTCGTACGGGAGCAATTGGGCTCTTCGGATGACCAATGGAGGCGGCACGGTTGTTCGGCTGTACATTTCCGATCCCGATGCTGAACGCTTGGCTCGCGCTTATGCGTCACTCTTGGGCCGCCGCGACGAGATCGAGTCGATTTTCGGAGAGAAGCTGCACTTTCGACTC
>JAJDZG010000093.1 GCA_022824765.1 Dehalococcoidia bacterium
ATCGGTTCAGCGCCGTTGGGGCAGATCGTGCCGTCCGATGGTGCGCAGGACGGCGATCTGATCATCCAGGCCGGCCGCGCCGCTGTGGAAGGCACCGCGATCCTGGGCGCTCCAGAACTCTTTGACGATCCTGGAGTGAGCATCGCGTCCGCGGCGCGGGCGCTGCGGGAGATCGCAGGCGTCCACGCGATGCACGATGTCACCGAGGGCGGGATCGCCACGGCGGCGCTCGAGTTGGCCGAGGCTGCCGGGCTGGCTCCGCAGCTGGACGCCGACTCGATCCTCTGGCTGCCCCAGACCTTGCAAGTGTGCGGCGATCGATCGCTGGATCCGCTGGGTCTGCTGGGTTCCGGGACGCTGCTCGCGGCGGTGCATCCGTTGGCCGCCGACGCCGCGCTGGCCGCACTCTCTGCGGCCGCTGTGGACGCCTCGCTGATTGGCACGGTGCGTGAGGGGTCACGCGCTACACTCAGGTCTGGCGGCCGGGTGCGCGCCCTGCCCCACTTTGCTCGGGACGAGGCGCTGCGCGCACTGGACGCTGCAGCGCCGACTCCCACTGAATGACGACAGGGTGCAACGCATGTCGGCAGGGGCCGGCGCGAGCAGGCAGCATGGACAGGAGTCGATGTGAGCGCACAACCGGCCACCGTGGGCGAACTCAAGGCGTCGGGCTACCAATCTCGCAGCGTGCGTGAAGAGATTCGCGACAATCTGATCGCGAGGCTGGAAGCGGGCGGCCCGCTGTTCCCCGAAATTCACGGCTATGAGGACACCGTCGTGCCAGCGCTGGAGAACGCGCTGCTGGCCGAGCAGGATGTGATCTTCCTGGGCGAGCGAGGTCAGGCCAAGAGCCGCATCATCCGCGCCTTGACCGGCCTGCTGGACGACCAGGCGCCGGTGCTCGACGGCGTGGAAATCTTCGAAGATCCACTGGCCCCGATCTCGCTCGAGGGCCGACAGAAGGTCGACGAGCTGGGCGATGACGCGCCGATCCGCTGGGTTCCGCGCGGCGACCGCTACGGCGAGAAGCTGGCCACGCCAGACATCACGATCGCCGACCTGATCGGCGAAGTGGACCCGATCAAGGTGGCCGAAGGCCGCTATCTCTCCGACGAGCTGACCATCCACTTCGGCCTGATCCCGCGCACGAATCGCGGCATCTTCTGCATCAACGAGCTGCCCGACCTCGCCGAGCGCATCCAGGTCGGCCTGCTCAACATCATGGAAGAGCGCGATGTCCAGATTCGCGGCTTCCGCGTCCGTCTGCCGCTCGACGTGCTGATCGTGGCCTCGGCCAACCCCGAGGACTACACCAACCGCGGACGGATCATCACACCGCTCAAGGATCGCTACGGCGCGCAGATTCGCACCCATTACCCGTCCGAGCTGGCCACCGAGCTGGAGATCGTTCAGCAGGAATCGGCTGCGATCGCGGCGCCCGGCCGACAGCTGAACATGCCCGCCTACATGGCCGAGATCGTGGCCGAGATCGTCCGCCTGGCGCGTCGCAGCCCCGATGTGTCGCAACGCTCGGGCGTCTCGGTGCGCGCGTCCATCGCGGGCTACGAGACGCTGACCGCCAACGCGATGCGGCGTGCGATCGTCGCCGGCGAGGATCAGGTCGCGCCGCGCATCTGCGACCTCTGGCACCTCGCGCCCGCGCTGCAAGGCAAGATGGAACTGGAGACCGTCGATGAGGGTGCGGACGAGCAGGTGATCGAGAAGCTGATCGCCGGTGCCATCGCGGTCGTCTTCGGACGCTACTTCGATCTCAACGAGCTTGAACCGGTCATTCTGCAGTTCAAGTCCGGGCTCGCGGTCGAAGTCGGCGAGATGCTCAAGGCCGGCGACTACGCGGCGATCGTTGGCCGCGTCGAGGGCCTGGACGAAGCGCTGCAGCCGCTCGACGTCGGCGAGGACGCGGCGTCGCTCGCGGCCGCCGTGGAGTTCCTGCTCGAGGGCCTGCACCTCAACAAACGCCTCAACAAGGACGTCGTCGGCAGCGCGATCTTCTACCGCGCCTGATCTCGTGTCCCCGTGCCCCGACACGGGGCGCGCCTGATCCCGTGTCCCCGTGCCCCGACACGGGGCCCCGTGCCCCGACACGGGGCCGAAACGCGATCTCCCGCCTCCCTGCGAGCGGTAGACTGACGACAGCTCTCCGCGACACGCGGGAGCGTTGGCCGATTTGAGGATGTGCACATGCCCACACGATTTCGCTACTCGCAGTGGGATGGCTCCCAGGACGTTCCGACGCTCGATGCGGACGACGTGCTCGAGTCTCTGGCCGACGATCTGCTCTCGTTTGGCGACTTGCAGCAGGCGCTGCGCAACATGATGCAGCGCGGCCTGCAAATGCCCAACGGCGACCGCACGGACGGGCTGCGCGACTTGCTCCAACAACTTCGCCAGCAGCGTCGCCAGCAGCTGGACCGCTTTGACCTCTCCAGCGTCTTCGACGACATCCAACGGCAGCTGGATGAGATCCTCGACCTCGAGCGCGACACGCTGGATGATCGGCTGGATGAGGTGGGTCCGCGGCCAGCCCCCCCTGTGTCCCCTCCAGAGGGGGGGATGGAAAATCAGCCATCCGCGGAGGGGGGGATGGAAAATCAACAGTCCACCCAAGCAGCGGGGATGGATAACCGGCCATCCGCAGAGGGTGGGATGGGGAATCAACAGCCTCCCCAAGAGGGTGGGATGGAGAGTCAGCAATCCGCAGAGGGTGGGATGGAGGGTCAGCCCTCTGGGCAGGAGAGCGGGCTGACCGATGATGAGATGGAGCGGCTGAAGGAAGCCTTGCGGCAGCGTCTGGAGCGCAAGCATGAGCAGATCGATCAGCTGCCTGAGGACGCCGCTGGTCAGATGCGCAATCTGCAGGAGTACGAGTTCGAGAACGAGGAAGCGCGGCGTCAGTACGAGGAGCTGCTCGAACAGCTGAAGCAGTCGATGATGAACCGCTTCTTCCAGGACATGTCGCAGGCGATGCAGGACATGTCGCCCGAGGACATGGAGCGGATGCGCCAGATGGTGCAGGACCTCAACGAGATGCTGGAACGTCAGCAGCGCGGCGAGGATCCGCGCTTCGACGAGTTCATGGATCAGTACGGCGACATGTTCGGCGACGATCCGCCGCAGTCGCTGGAAGAGTTGGTCGAGCAGATGCAACGACAGGCCGCCGCGATGCAGAGCCTGATGCAGTCGATGCCGGGCGAGATGCGCCAGCAACTCGGCGACATGATGCAGCAGATGATGGGCGACATGGGGATGCAGCAGGAGCTGGGACAGCTCGCCCAGAACCTGGAGAACCTCTTCCCGATGCGGGACATGCTGAATCAGTATCCGTTCCGCGGCCAGGAAGAGATCGACATGCAAGCCGCGATGCAGCTGATGCGCGACATGCAGCAGCTGGACGAGCTCGAGCGATCGCTGGAGCGTGTGCAGTACGGCGGCGACATCGACAACATTGACCCGGACCAGCTCGAGGAGCTGATGGGCGAGGAAGCGCGCGAGATCCTCGAACAGCTCAAGCAGCTGATGGAGCTGCTGGAAGAGGCTGGCTACCTGGAGAAGAAGGGCAACTCATACGAGTTGACGCCGCGCGGCAACCGCCGCATCGGCGAGAAGGCGCTGGCCGAAATCTATGCCAACCTGAAACGCCAGAACTTCGGCAAGCACAACGTGCCGGAGACCGGCCGCTACGGCGACCGAGCCGACGACACCAAATCCTACGAGTTCGGCGACCCCTTCCATCTGAACCTGAAGGAGACGATGGGCAACGCAATCCTGCGTACCGCCCACGACTCACCTCTCCCCCCGCGGGGGCGAGATAGGACTGCCTCACCTCTCCCCCCTCAGCGGCGAGACAGCACCAACTCCCCTCTCCCCCCGCAGGGGCGAGATAGGACTAACTCCCCTCTCCCCCCTCTGGGGAGAGATAGGACTGCCTCATCTCTCCCCCCTCTGGGGGGAGATGCCGAAGGCAGAGGGGGGCGCTTCCCAATCCAACTAACGCCCGACGACTTCGAGGTCTACCGATCGGAGACGCTGACGCAGACCGCGACGGTGGTCATGCTGGACCTCTCCTGGTCCATGGCGCTGCGCGGGTCATTCCAGTCGGCCAAGAAGGTCGCGATGGCGCTGAACAACCTGATCCGCATGCAGTACCCACGCGACTCGCTCTACCTGGTCGGGTTCAGCGCTTACGCGCGCGAGCTGAAGACGGACGAGCTGCCCTACGTCCGCTGGGACGAGACGGTGCTCGGCACCAACATGCACCACGCGCTGCTGATCGCGCAGCAGCTGTTGGCCAAGCACAAGCTCGGCACGCGACAGATCATCATGATCACCGACGGCGAGCCGACCGCGCACCTCGAACAGGGCCGCTCCTACTTCGCCTATCCGCCGTCGCCGCTGACCATTCGGGAAACCCTGAAGGAAGTGCGCCACTGCACCAAGAAGGACATTGTGATCAATGTCTTCATGCTCGATCGCAGCTACTACCTCAAGGAGTTCGTCGACCGCGTGGCGCGGATCAATGGCGGACGCGTCTTCTACAGTCAGCCGGATGAGCTGGGCGAGTACGTCCTGCACGACTTCGTCACGCACCGCAAGAAGACGCTCAGCCGCGCCTGAGCGGGGAACATGACGGGGAGCACCTCGTTGCGGTCAGCTGGACAGGCCCAGCACCAGATCGCGCAGGGTGACGAGTCCCAGCGGGGCGCCGTCGTCGTCGATCACCAGCGCGCGCGACACGCGAAACTGGACCAACAACCGCACCGCGTAGCGGGCGAGCATCCCTGAACGCACCGTCAGCGCCGGCTTGGACATGATCTCATAGACGTTGACCCGCTCCGGCGCGCGATCGGGCGTGATCACTTCGCTCGCCAGGTCGCTGACGGTGATGATGCCCAGCTCGTCGTCACTGTGTCGTCGATTGACCACGAGCGAGCTGATCTGCAGCCGCTTCATCGTCGCCATCGCTTCAGCGGCGGTCGCCATCCCGTCAACCGTGTGGAGTTCCGTGCCCATCAGGTCGGACACGCGGATTGCCTGCGGATCGGTGTGATCGGTCATATGGCGTCGTCCAGGTCTTCCATCAGCTTGGGCAGCTGTGTCGAGAGGCCAACCGCGTCTTCAATCGTGATCTGAAAGGCGACGCCGTCGCCGTGTTCTTGATCGATGCCGCCGGCAGCCGCGATGCGCTCCAGAATGTCGCGGGCGCGCTGTTCGGCGACCACGAACAAGACCATGTCCCGCCCACGGCTCAAATCCAGGCCGAGGAACGTCTTCTCTGGATTCAGTCCCTCGCCGCGGACGCCATTGATGATCGTGTCGCCGGTCGCGCCGCCCTCACGGGCCGCCTCAATGACCTTGTTTGTCTTGTCATCGCTGACGAGCGCGACGACCAACGCCATCTTCATTGCTCCGCCTCCTGCCGTTGCTTGCGCCGGCGCCAGCGATCAACCCAGTCTGCGCTAATGGCATAGCCTAGTACCGACATGATCGGGAAGACACTGGCGAACGCGATCAGGCCGAATCCGTCGATCAAGGGGCTGCGGCCCGGCACGTTGGCCGCCAGCCCCAGGCCCAGAGCCGCCACGACCGGCACGGTCACCGTCGATGTGGTCACGCCCCCGCTGTCGTAGGCCAGCGGGACGATCGTACGATTGCTCAGGTACGTCTGCAAGATGACGATGATGTACGCGCCCACGATGTAGAAGGGCAACGGCGTCCCGGTCACGATCCGGAAGCAGCCCAACGCCACGCCGGCGGCGACCCCGATGGCCACGGCGATCCGCAGACCCCAGGCGCTCACCGCGCCGCTCGATACCTCCTGTGCCTTGAGTCCGACGGCGATCAGCGACGGCTCGGCGACGGTTGTGGCAAACCCAATCGCGGCCGCGAAGATGTACACGAGCCAGTACTCCTCCCAGCGCACTGTGCCGGCCAGCGATTGCGCCTCCTCCGTCAGCTGACGCGCCATCGTCTCGCCGATCGGGAAGAGCGCCTGGTCCAGTCCGATCAGGAACAGGGCCAGGCCGAGCAGAACCATCACCGAGCCGGTCACGATGCCCGCGATGTTGGGCGGTCGGCGGCGCAGCACGGCCACCTGGAACACGACGAGGATGATCACGATCGGCGCGACATCGCGCATGGTGTCGAGCAGCGTTTCGCCAAACAGTTGCAGGGAATCGAGGATCACGACAGCATCCCGTAGCCGAGCACGCAGATCATTGGCGTCAGACTCGCGAAGGCAATCAGTCCGAACCCGTCAAGCATCGGGTTGCGTCCTCGAATCGCGGAGGCCAAGCCCACGCCCAGCGCAGTGATCAACGGGACGGTGATGGTGCTGGTCGTGACTCCACCGGAGTCGTAGGCGACGCCCACGATCTCCTCGGGCGCGAAGACGGTCATCAGCATGACCAGCACATAACCGCCGATGATGAAGTAATGGATCGGCCAGCCGCGCAGTATGCGCAGGACGCCGAGCACGATCGCGATCCCCACGGCAACCGCGACCACGAGCCGCAGCTCGAACGCGTACTGGTCCTGGTCGGACTGGCTGTAGCCGATGAACCGTGCCTCCGAGGCGACTTCCGCCGCTTCGGCGGCGACGGCGATCAAGGCCGGCTCGGCGACCGTCGTGCCGAATCCGAGACAGAACGCCAGCGCCACCAGCCAGAATGTGCTGCCCTTCTGCGCCATGCCCTCGGCCAGCGCTTCACCGAGTGGGAACAGCCCGCTCTCCAATCCCTGAATGAACAGCGCCAGGCCGGCGACGACGCAGATCAGTCCGATGGTCACGCTGACCACGTCCGGGAAGGCCTGTTGCAGCACGACGGCCTGGAAAAAGACGATCACGGCGACGATTGGCAGCAGATCGCGAACCGCGCCCAGCACCCGCTTGCCCATGGCCAGCGCGAAACGCAGCAACTCGGACTCCTCGCGCGTGGCTGCCTGGGGTCGATGCGGCGCGTTCGATGCGCAGCGGTCGGTGACGGGTCAAGAGCCGATTGACCCTGCAGATCGACCGCTGCTCGTCGACCAGTTTAATTGTTGACCTCGATTGGCGAGCTCGCGAGGACGCTCAGCAAGCGGAGGCCGCCATGGCCGTCCGGCGGCTACGGCGCGGCTATGGAGCGTCGAGGGCTGGTGATCGCCAGGCCGCCCAGCGTTTGGCGAACATGTTGAGTCCGGCCCGGTAGGCGATCCCCTGAATCAAAACGTTGCCGAAGAAGACGCCCATGAAGTAGCCGCCGAGCACCAGGAACGCGATGGCGAAGACCTTTGTCCAGCCAGGCAACAGCAGGATCATCAAGATCGACAGCCCCGTCGCGAGCAGGATGCCGCCCCACGCGGCGAGATGGACGTAGAGTCCCTCGCGCTTGCGCTTGGCGTGGTAAATCTGGGCGAGATCTCGGTCGATTTTGTCAACGGCCGGCGTGTGATCGGTCGATTCGCCGCAGACGCCGCAGGTCTGTGCGGCGTCCTCTTGTTCGGCGCCCAGCGGCGCGCAGCAGTAGCCGCAGAAGCGTCCGATGTTTGGCGCGTTGCCGGCCCGAATCTCTGCGATCAGCTCGTCGAGGTCTGAGGAGAACGGCACGTCCCGGCTCGGGACAAAGTCGCCGTCTCGATACGTAGGTCGCGGGATCGCGGACGCGGCTCGGCTGGACATGGCGGCTCGCCGGCTACTTCGGCCAGTCGGCGGGTCGACGCCCCGGCAGCCACGAATAGAACTGCACCAGCACACCGCCGGTGTCGCGCGGGTGGATGAAGAACTGCCGCCACTCGAAGTCTGAGAACGGCTCCTCAAGCGGCTCAATCTGCAGCTCGCGGCGGACGTACTCGCAGGCCCGGTCGGCGTCTTCCACCTCGATCGTGATGTGGTGCATGCCCGGACCGCGCGAGTCGATGAACTTCTGAACGAACGAGTCTTCCTGGAACGGGCCGATGATCTCCAGTCCCAGCTGACGGTCCGGCAGGTGCGATTGCGAGACGCGGTAGCCGCCATCGGTCGAGACGGTCCAATGGTCGAGTTCCATGCCGAACAGCTTGCCCCAGAAGGCCGTCGCGGCCTTGGGGTTCTCCGCCGCGATGGCGACGTGGTCGAGCCGTACCCAGCCGATGCCGTTCTGCTCGGGCATGCCGTCCTCCTCGCCGCTCAGCTTAGCTGACGAGCGGCCCGGATCTGTGCTCGGTCCGAGTGCGAGTATCTTGCATCGATGCAGATACAAGCCGATGACATTGTGTTCGTGCTCAACCCACATTCGGGCAACGCGATGCATCCACGCCAGCTGAGCGCCGTGTGCGAGGCCGCCGCGGATGAGGCGGGGCGTCGTGCGGCGATCGCCGCGACGCGCACAGCGGAAGAGGCGGCGCACGTCGCACGGTCGGCGCACGAGGCCGGCGCTGCGGCGATCTTCGGCTGCGGCGGCGACGGAACGCTCTCGGCGATTCTGCAAGGGCTGCCCGCCGGATCCCCGACGGCGCTGGGCGCCGTCCCGATGGGCACCGCCAACGTCTGGGCCTACGAGACCAATCTGCCGAACACGCCAATGGCGGCAATCGCGGCGCAGCTAGCCGCGCTCGACGGATCACGCGGACATGCGATGTGGATCGACAGCGGACGCGTCTGGTCGACCGCATCCGACGGCGCCGTGCAATCGCAGCGGTTCCTGCTGATGGCCAGCTGGGGCCTCGACGCGGCGGCGGTCGAAGGCATCGTGGGCAGCGATCGGCGGCGTCGCATGAAGCGCATGATGGGCGAGCCGGCCTACTTCGTCTCCGCGGTGCGCGAGTCCGTCGGTCGTCGGCCCTGGCCGGTCAGCATCAGTCTCGACGGCGGTCCCGCGCGCGAGATCGACGCGGCCATGCTGACGGTCGGCAACACGCGAATGCTGGGCACATGGTTGGAAGTCAACCCGCGGGCGACCGTGGTGGACGGCGAGTTGGACCTGCTGATCGTCGAGGGCGCGCCGTGGCGAGCGCTCGCGATGGCGCCGCTGGCCAGATCGGGCTGGTTGCCGATGGGTCCGGGCGTGACGAACGTCCGCTTCGGACGACTCGAGCTATCCGCCCTCGCGCATCCGCCACCGGTCCAGGTCGACGGCGATCCAGCACCCCTGACGAGCTACGCCGTCGACGTGGAGCCGAGAGCGCTGCGCGTGATGTGTCCAGAACCAACGTCGGCCGTACTGGGCGGCTGAACGCAGCTCGGCAAGGTGGCAGGCGGCTCAAAGCACCTTGTCGATGATCGTGACTGCGGCAATCACTAGGGCGCTCATGGTCATCGTCCAACGCATCTGACGAGCCTCAGACTGGGCGATCAGCGCCGTGAAGTGAGCCTTCAGTCGAGTCTCTACTGCAACGAGCTCGTCGTTTGTGGCACGCCCATCGGTCGCCTCGGTCACCATCGTCGTGATCGCGCTGGCGGTCTCTTCGGCGGCGGCCTCGTCGAACTTGCCCCGGATCAGCGCCTTCACGAGCGTCATCCGGTCGACCGTTCGCCCTTCGGGCAGCACAATCTGGGCCATGGCTCGCTCCCTCGACGATCAGTGTAGCTGCCCTAGCTGCGAGAAACGGCGCGGACGGCAATGACTCCGCCTTCGAGCGGGTCGCTGATCTGCCCAGCCAAGCCGGGGTGGGGCGTCGGACGGTCGAAGCCGATCGAGGCGAGATTGTCGAGGTACGCGTCGTACTGCCGCTGACGGAGCGTCTTCAGCTTGTCGACGCCGGCCTGCAGGTTCTCCATGCCGCCGGCCATGAGCACGATCAGCGCTTCCCGCTCGGAGGTGGACAGCCGCATTTCCTGAACCAGCGCCGCTTCCGCGCGCAGGAACTGGATCGGCAGCCGGCGCTCGACCTCAGGCTTGTAGCGCGCGTACCACTCGAGATGGCCGAGACCGTAGTCGAGATGTCGGCGCGAGTCCTTGGCGAGGTTCTCGAAGATGCTTCGCTCGACATCGGTCTGAACGAACTCGGCGGCCGACTCGAACAGGGTCACCTCGTAGCTCTTGTAGATCACGTTGAGCGCAATCAGCATGTCGGTGAAGGTGAGTCCCTGGTACCAACCGCGGTAGATTTGGCCCAGCGGCGCTTGTCCGAGTCCGCCGCCGTTGATCAAGGCGCGCTTGCGCAGCACTTCGACCTTGCGGCCGGCGTCGAAGGCCTGCGTCGCCAGGAACAGCTTGACCTCGTGGAAGCCGTAGGAGATTTCTTCGAGCCAGCGGCCGATGATCTTCTGCTCGACCAGACCGTTGTTGGAGTAGACGGTGCAAATCTGCCCGACGGCCTTCTCAAGCTCTTCGGGGAGCTCCTGCAGCCCGTCGTCCCAGTCGAGCTCGGTCGCGGGGATCCAACGGTCCTTGATCGCGTCTTCGTAGAGATCGACAGCATTCTCCGACCAGACTTCCGCCTTGTCGAAGATTGAGTAGCCGGCCGCCATAATCTGGCCCGTCGACTCCGTGCCGCGCGGCGCGTCGTTGGCCAGATGCCACGTGTCGGGCACGATGCCGTAGCTGCCGATGTTGATGTCGCGCAAGCGCAGCCCGTCGGGACCCGGCGTCGCCTTGATGCCCGTCTCGGCGGGAGTCTGGAAGATGTTGAACGGCGCCTTGGCGAAGGGATTGTCCGGGTTGTGCTCGAGGAAGTCGAGCCAGCCCGAGATCTTCTCTTCGGCGAGCTCGCCGCGGGCAAGGTTCTCAACCTGACCGTCGCTCGCCTCCGACGCCTCGATGCGCTCGATCAGTTCGTCCGACCAGCCGGCCTTGCGGGCGCGAATCTTGGTCGTCATCGACAGTTCCATGAGTTCCTCTTCCTGGTTGTGCAAATGTGGGCAGCGCGGTTAACGCACTGGGGGCGGCCACAAGAGCCGCCCCGCCATGCTCCTCAACCGCGTACGCGTGCGACGGTCGGACTAGTTGTCCTCGCCGACCAGCGCGCGCACCTCGGGTCCAAAGCGGTCAGTGCGGTCGAGCCCGATCACTTCCAGACGGTGTGCGTACTCGACGAACTGCTTTTTGCGCATCAGCATGACCATGTTGTAGCCCTCGTCGAGGTGCTCGATGCCGCCGCCCGAGAGGATCGCAAGCGCCTCCCCGGTGAGCGGGTTGGTGGTCAGCGAGGTCTGCTGCGATTGGGTCAACAGCGCCTCTTGCATGTCGAGGATGTGGTGCAGCTCTTCCTTGCGCCACGGCTCGGTCTCGACGGTGTACTTGAGGTGGGTGACGCCGAACGCGAGGTGGCGCGACTCGTCCTGCGCGGAGAGTCGGAACATGCGCTTCTCTGCCTCGTTCTGCGCAATCAGCTCGCCCATCCGGAAGAGCGTCTGCACAAAGCCCTCGCCGACGAGGTGGAGCAGCGCGGTCATCTCGGTGAAGTCGTCAGAACCGAGCAGCTGCACGGCGCCCAGCCCTGCGCCCGACATGCCGCCGCCGTTGATCAGCGTGCGCTTGCGGAACACGTCGAGATGGCGCGCTTCGTCCATCAGCTGCGTGCCCAGGAACAGCTGCGACTCGAAGAACTCGGGGTGAATCTGCTCGAGGAAGCGGCCGGGCACGTCGCCGGCGATGAACTCGACCTGAGTGAGGAAGGTGCACAGCGTGCACATCGCCTGTTCGAGGTCGGGCGAGAGCTCCTCGACGGTGTCCCAGGGAATGTCGCGGGCCGACGACCACTGGCGCTGCAGCGCCTCTTCGTAGAGCAGCATGGCCGATTCGGTCCAGACGTCCGCCTTGTTCAGGTGCTGCACGCTGCCCGACGGAGAGCGCGGGTCGGCGGCGCTGCCGCGCGGTGCCCACTGACGCTGGCGAGCCTCGTCGCGGTCGTCCACGCCGTAGGTCATCTGGTTGATGGTCTCGAGAGTCAAGCCCTTGCGGCCAGTCTCGACCTCCATGCCCTGGTCCGTATCAACGTTGAGCCAATCAAGGTTGATGCCGGGGACTTCGTGCTGAATGGTGGCCATCTGTGCGCTCCAGGTGCTAGCGGGAACAACCGCCGGTACGTTCCGCCAATACTACACGCTCGCAACCGAACGCGCAGCAACCCCGCGGCGGTCACCATTGCCGAAGTGATCTGATCGGCTCCTACACTCCGACGTGTGCACCTCACCCGACTGCAACTCTCCAACTTTCGATCCTGGGCTGAGCTGACGCTTGAGCTCGGGCCTGGCCTGACCTTGCTGTGCGGCGCCAACGCGGCGGGCAAGTCAAACCTCGTTGAGGCCGCCTACCTGCTCGCCGCGCTGCGCTCGACCAGGTCCCAGACGGAAGGCGAGCTGATTCGTTGGACGGCGCCGCAGCCGCAGGTCATGCGCGCGGCAGGAACGGCATCGGTCGACACGGAGTCCGTGCAGGTGGAGGTCGCGCTGGCAGCGCGATCGGGTGCGGCTGCCAGCGCGGCCCGGATGCGGACCGGCGCGCCGCTGACGTCGAAGCGCATTCGCGTGAACGGAGTCGCGCGGCGGGCGTCCGACGCGCTCGGCGCCATCCGCGCCGTGCAGTTCACGACCCTCGATCTGGAACTGCTGACTGGTCCGTCGTCGCTGCGGCGGCGCTATCTGGACATGGCGGTCGGCCAGGTGCAGCCGTCCCACGCCGCCAACGTGAGCCGCTATCAGCGTGCGCTGTCGCAGCGCAACGCGCTGCTCAAGCGGATCGCCGAGGGTCGTGCGTCGGCCAGTGAGCTGGACCAGTGGGACGATCTGCTGCACGCGGCCGCTGAGCCCATCTGGCAGGCGCGAATGATCGCAGCCACCAAGCTGTCGGAGTGTGCCGCCGTCCGACATCTGGCGCTGCGCTCGCCCGACGATCCCGCCGAGCGACTCAGCCTGACCTACGCACCGGCCGATACGCAGTCGCTCGGCGAGTCACGGGCCCGAGACCTGGCCCGCGGCTCGACCAGCGTCGGGCCGCACCGCGATGAGCTCCTGATCGATCTCGACGAGCGGCCGGCGGCAAACTTTGCCTCGCGGGCGCAGCAGCGGGCCGCAGCCCTCAGCATGCGTCTGGCGGAGGCGGACTTCCTCGCCGCTGAAGCATCGGACAGCCCGATCTTGCTCCTCGACGATGCCTTCAGCGAACTGGACCCACCGCGCCGCGAGCGGACGGCGGTGGCCATCGCCGACATGGAGCAGGTCATCCTGACCAGCGCTGACCGTGCAGCCGTGCCGGTGGACGACCACGCGCTCTCCGCATCGCTGCAGATCGAGGACGGTGGACTGCGGCCAGCTTGACGCCGTCGCTGAGCACGGGCGTCATGTCTTCGGCAGCGGCGCTCGCTGGCCCTGCTTGCAGCGCCGGCATTTCCACACGATCGTGACGTGCTCCGCGTGGTCTTCGACGCGGCAAGCCAGCGCGCCTTGCGTCGAGTGACGGCGGCTCGGACAGCGGGGATTCGTGCAGCGGATGTCGTGGCGCTGATCGGCGGATTCCGTCGTGTGCTTTGCATGCATGGGGCGTTCCTGTCAGTTGCGCTCAAGGCGGCGTGGTGGGGGGAATGGTTGGAGGTCATGGCGATCGGCATGTTCACGTCATGCCCGCGCGTCTGCGTCATCGGTCGATCACAGGTGTGTCACCTCCGACGGCGCCGGACTGGCCGTGCGGTCGTCGCTGGAGTCGAGCAAGCGGTTGAGCGGCGCCAGATGAACGGGCAGGCGGGCAACCTCGGACGCCCTGGTCGAGCCGTTCCCGGCGGATGCGTCGACGCCCCGAATCTCAGCAACCTGCGCGTCCAGACGCGCCTGTTCGATCCGCCACTGGCGATGCCGGGCGAGCACTTGCGCGGCGTGCTCCTCGCCGATGTACTGCTCGAGATAGGCGCGCTGATCGAGCGGATCGAGCAGGTCGTTGAGCCTCGCGCGTCCGTGCTCCTGCACGGCGATTCGCTGCGACGCTGAGTAGGGGTCAACCCAGACGTCGATATCCAGCGTGGGGATCGCCGCAGGCTCGACCGAGACGGTCTCACGCCGCTGGACGCGGCCAGCGCCCCGCTGCGGACCGGGCGCGAAGACCCAGACCGGCGCGCCGAAACCGCCTGCGGACAGCGGCTTGGACATCACCAGCGCCATGTTGCGCAGCATCGTGCGGACGGCCCTCGACTGTGCGCGCTTGAGCTGCTGCACCTGCAGGTTGCGAGAGCCCAGCAACAGGTTGAGCGTGTGCGGCTGTGTGTTCGGGCCAATCTCACCGCGTTCGACCGCTCCGGTGTCGGGCGCGGCCGAGAGCAACTCGTCCTGCGACATGCGAACGAAGTCCACGAACGCCGGATTGACCTCGAACTCCACTCGGTGCAGCGTCGCGCCCTCCGGCAGCGTGGCCGCTGCCGCCGCGTCGGGCGTCAGTTCGATCCGATTGTCGTCGTCGTCCGTCTGCCAGCTGCCGTCGGAGAGCTGCACCCAATAGAGCGGGATCGCCGTCTGCTCGGCGAGGAAGCGGCCGAGCGAACGCTCGTAGTCGTAGCCCGGCTTGGCCCGGTAGATGCCCTCCATCGTCGGCTCCCAGCGCCGCACGACATCTGGGTGATCGTTCGTATCCGCCTCGGCGATCGCGAAGGGCGGCATCTCGTACGGATGCGGATGCGACTTGATCAGCGTCCACTCGCCGTCCGACGCATCGGCCCGACCCTCAGTCAGCGCGGCGAGCTCGTAGTACTCCGTCCGCGTCCAGACCGACGCCAGGCGCAGGCGGTCGCCCCAGCGCATGCCCGACGGATCGTGCGGCAGCGGCGCGTCGACCGCCGGTCCGACCGAGATGGCGGGCTCACCGCGCACGGCCGAAAGTTGCAGCGCGAGCCCGTCCTGCTCGCGCAGACGGTCACGGTACTCGGTCACGCTGACCTCGCGCAGGACGACGGCGACGCCCAGTCCGTTGCCCGGCCCGAAGTCCTCGACGAAGGCGAACTGGTCAGGGCGGATGACTTCCACGTGCCAGGGAAAGCCAGCCGCGGCCTGTCGCTGTCGGTCGCGGTCGGCGCGGCTCGAGGCCGTCTCGATCCAGGCCAGCGAGGTCCCGTCTTCGGCGCGCGCACGTCGAAATCTGCGCCGTTCCTCGTGGTCCTGCGGACGCTCGGCCCGCTGCTCGCGGGCCGGCATCGGCGGCAGACGTTCCGCGTCCGACTGCCAGTGCAGCACGCCGTAGCAGAGGCAGACCTGCCCGTAGCCAAGATCCGCCTGAATGGCCAGATGCGAGCGGTCCTCGACCTCTCGCAGTCCCTGCTCGAGCACATGCTCGAGGTCGTCAGCCGAGCGGCGCGCATCCGGCGAGTCGTCCGGCGGTTCGACGTGCACCCGCAAGGGATGCTCGGTCAGACGTTGGCGCAGCTGGGCCCACGTGCGACGAGGCAGATCGGTCTGCCACGGTTCGGCCTCGAGGTGCGGGGCGGAGAATCGCGGATTGGCATCGGGCGTGTTGAAGAGGTGCGCTTCGCGCTGCCGAATGCGATCGTGGAGTGCGGAGAATCTGCCCCGTCCGGCCGCAACCGAACGGCCGCCGCCCAGCTGGGCGAGCAGGTGTGCGAGATCGGCCTCGGAGAGCGTGCGCGACTGGATCGCCTCGGATTGGTCGGAGCTGGAGTGGAGCGCGGATGGCATGGAACGGTCCCTTCTATTCAGAACGTGGGTTCTGATACTAAGAAAGGCCGTTCGCAATTGCAAGCGCCCACTCGAGGCCCGCCACCCCAGCCCACACTGTCACCCCAGCCCCTTCCGTCATTCCAGCTTGTCTGGAATCTCGCCCGTCCCGAAGCACGCAAAGGGAACGAGGTCCCAGACTTCGCTGGGACGACGATCAAGCCATCGTCCCGATGCTCGTCATTCCAGCTTGTCTGGAATCTCGCCCGACCAGAACCGCGCCCGAGGAACGAGGTCCCAGACTTCGCTGCGACGACGAACCGCGAACTCGCCCTGACCTGGGTCGCACTCCGCTTACTGTGATCAGCCTGCTAGCCCTCCGCGAGCTCCTCGGCCAGGCTCAGGACTTGCTCGATCAACGCCTCGCCGATGGTCGCTGCCCCCTCGCCGTTGACGCGAATCGTTGGCGTTCGTGAGACGCCGTCGTCGCGGGCGCGCTGGTGCGACGCATTGACGGTATCGAGGTGCGCCTCCTCGTCGAGGCATTGACCGAACTGCTCGGTATCGAGCGCCAGCGACGCCGCGAGAGCGACGGCGCTGTCGCGGGTGAAGTCGTTGGTCGTCATGTAGTGGTCGTGGAAGCTCCACCAGGCGCCCTGGTCGCCGGCGCACTCGGTGGACATCGCGGCAAACACAGACGGCGCGCCGTGCCCGAGGAAGTGCACGTATTCGAAACGGGCGATACCCGAGCGGACGAGTTCGTCAATCACGCGCGGCGCAGACTGCGCCGCGAAGCGTCGGCAGTTGCTTCACAGGAAGTCGGAATACTCCGTGATCACGATCTCGGCGCTGGGGTCGCCGAGCACATGTCGGTTGATCAAGATGCCTGCGTAAGGCCCGGAATCGGGAATCTGACCGACCTTCGCTTCTTGCTCCGGACCATCACCCGCCGACCCATCGGCGTCGGAGGGCTGTTCGTCCACTGTTGAGTCCGCCGTTGATTGCTGGGCCTGCTGATCGCTCGCCTGTTCGCTCGCCGAATCGCTCGACGTGGCTTGCTGCTCAGCATCCCCCGACTGTGAATCCTGGACCGACTGCGTGTTGCCGGCCTCGTAAGACTGCGCTGGTTCGGATTGATCGGTTTGGTCGGACTGAACAGTCTGCTCGGATTGATCAGCTGGTGCCGACTGCGCGGTGGCAGCCGGCTGGGCGTCGTCCGAACCGCAGGCGCTCAGGATCAGCGCGGCGGCCAGCATCGAAACGACGAGCACGGTGAGCGTCCTGGTCATCAGCTGCCCGCACGTTCTGCCACCTCAGCGGCGGCTCGAATCTGCTCCAACAACGCGTCGATCGCCCGTGCGCCAGGGCGGTCGTTGACATAGAACGTGGGGGTGCCCGTGACGCCGTCGGCGATGCCTTGCTGGCGCATCAGCAGCAAGCGATCGGCGTGAGCGTCGTTGTCCAGGCACTGGCTGAACTGGTCGAGGTCGAGCCCTTCAGCGCGGGCCAGGTCCAACGCGCCGGCTTGGGTGAAGGAACGGGCCAGACCCTCCAGCATGTAGGCGTCCTTGAACTCCCACCAGGCGCCCTGATCGCCCGCGCACTCCGTCGCCATCGCCGCGAACTCGCTGGCCGCGCCGAACACGATGAAGTGGCGGTACTCGTAGCGTGCGAGGCCGCTGCGGACTGCTTCCTCAATCACTTGCGGCTCCAACTGAGCCGCAAAATTCTTGCAGTGCGGTCACTGATAATCGGAGTACTCGACAATCAAGACCGGAGCGTCAGGATCGCCGACGACATTGCGCGAAAACGGCAAACCGATGCGATGCCCAAAGTCAATCTCCCCGCTCGCCATCACTTCCAAATCCTCACCGCCCCCTTCCCCATCCCCCAAATCCCCATCCCCGTGCTCCGCCACGGGGTCAGCCTGCTGTTCCCCATCCCCCTGCTCTGACACGGAGCCTTCCTGCTGCTGCATGATCGACGCCTGACGGTAGGCGCGCTCGGAACTCGGCGTCTCGCTGGCGCTCGGCTGCGATTCGGCGTCGCCACCCGATCCGCAGGCGGAGCTCAGGCTGATGAAGAGCAGGACGCCCGCGATGGCCAGCAGCTGAAGTGGTCGGGTCATGGCTTGAGCGTACTTTAGTCGACCCAAGGCACTCTGCAGGTCAGGGAGCGTTCAGCGCGCGCTCAACGGCGTCGGCGATGGCGTCGTAGGAGTGATCGACGCGGACGCCGTTGACGAAGATGGTCGGCGTGCCCTGGACACCGCGCTCGACGCCTTCCCCGTACGACGCCTGGATCAGCGGCAGGGTCGCGCCATCGGTCATGCATTGCTGGAAGATGTCGTAGTCCAGACCCTCAAACTCAATCTGCCGGCGCAGACCAGCCTCGCTGAACAGCGTCTCATCGGCGAGCATGAAGCGATCGTGCAGCGGCCAGAAGCCGCCCTGCTCATCGGCGCAGGCGACCGCCACGGCCGCATAGACCGCCGGGTCGCCCAGCACCGGCATGTAGCGATACTCGTAGCGCGCCTGTCCTGTGGCCACGAACTGCTCTATCAGCAACGGCTCAACCTGAGCCGTGAAGCGTTGGCAGATGCCTCAAGTGAAGTCGCCAAAGTGCTCGATCAGGACGGGCGCCTCAACAAGCCCCAACGACGCGCCTTCCGATCGCACGCCCTTGTGGGTCCCGACGATGGACGGCACGAGGATGTCGGCTGGCTCGTCATCGGCTTCAGACTGCGCCTCAGCCGATGGCTCGGCCGCCGGCTGATCGGCGACGGCCTGTTGCTCCTGCTGACGTATCGGTTGTGGATCGGCTTGCTGCTTGACTGCCTGAATCTGCTGAGCCTGCTGCTGTTGTTGTACGACGGTCTCTGCTCGGGGCGCCCGCTCAGAGGTCTCGGTCGGTGCGGGCGCCGGGGACTCGGAGCCGCAGGCGGCGAGGAAGACGGCAAGCGCAACGAGGGCGGCGACCAACCCGCGCATCAGAGCCGCACAAGAGGTCGATCGGGCGACTCAGGGCGCGGCGTAAGCCGTTGGTTGGTGCAATCGGCGATCAGGTCGAGGCGTTCCAACACGAGCTGGCCAATCAGCGCGTCGGCGCCAACCGGGATGACGATGCACTCCGTGTTCATGGACCGATCACCGATCTGGATCTTGAGTGGGCCAGCGACGACGCGAGATTCCCGCCGCCCGTCTGCGTATCGGGCCATGATGCGATCCACTTCAACCAGGCCAAGCTGGTCAACGACATCCTCCGGCAGCGCCAGCATCATCGCGCCGGTATCCGCCACCGCATCAATCTCCACACTGCGAATATCCGGCTCATCGATGAAGTCGAGATTGAACGCACCTCGATCGTTGGTGTTCTCCAGCTGGATTCGAACCACAATCTCGCCCATGTCCGCCCCTCTTGAATGCAGCATCAGCTGACGCTTGCATCCAGCCTAACAAGGATTCAGCCGCGCAGACGCGACATCTCGTCGCGCAGCTGCTGCAGACCCATCGGACCCAGCTCAAGTGCCGCGCGGTGGAAGGACTTGAGGTTGAACTCGGCCCCCAGCGCTTGCCTCGCCGACTCTCTGGCGGCCAGCCACTCGCGTTCCCCGACCTTGTAAGAGATGGCCTGGCCGGGCCAGCCGAGATAGCGGTCCACCTCGCTGGCCAGCATCTGCTCGGGGAAGTACGATCGCTCGATCATGAAGGGCAACGCGATCTCCGGACGCCAGGTCTCGCCGCCGTGGTACGGCTCATGCGCGGGGATCTGCATTTCCAGGTGCAGGCCGATGTCCACCACGATGCGCGCCGCGCGCATCGCCTGGCTGCTCAGCAATCCCATGTAGAACGCCGGATCCTCCAGGTAGCCCAGCTCGGCCATCAACCGCTCCGCGTAGAGCGCCCAGCCTTCGACGTAGCCCGATGTGCCCGCCAGCAATCGCTGGTAACGAGTCAGTTGATCGCCCAGATATCGCGTGGTGCCGATCTGCAGGTGGTGGCCCGGCACACCCTCGTGGTAGCAGATGGATAGCTCGCGCCAGAGCGGGAAGCGGGTCGCGCCGCCGGTCGGATACCAGGTGCGGCCAGGACGGGAAAAGTCCTCCGACGGACCCGTGTAGTACATCGCCAGCGCGCCGCCCGGCGGAGCGATCATCGCCTCGATCCGCTGGACCGGCTCGGCGATGTCGAAGTGCGCGCCCAGCAGCGCCTGCATCGTTTCGTCTTGCGTCTGCTGCATCCACTCGCGGAAGGCGTCCTCACCCTCGATCGCGCGGGCGTCGTCCGACTCCAGGATGTCAATCGCCTCCGCCGTCGATGCGCCCGGCTTGATCCGTTCGGCCGTCTGTTCCATCTCCGACTGAATCCGCCACAGCTCTTCCCAGCCCCACCGATACGTCTCGTCCAGATCGAGCTCGATGCCGTTGAAGCCGCGCGACGCGGCCTGGTAACGCTCGCGTCCGACCGGATCGCGGGGATTCGCCTGTGGCAGATACACCTCCTGGAGCCAGTCGCCCATCGCGCCATAGGCCTGCGCAGCGATGGCCGCGGCTGAGTCGGCGCCGTCGATGCCCAGGTCGTCAAGGAGATTGTGGAAGAATGATGCACTGCTGGCACCTGCCCAGACCCGACACTGCTCGATCGCCCCGCGCACCTGGCGCTGCGCCACCACGATCTCCTCCGCCATGCCGGTCTCCAGCGACGCCCGATAGCGTGCCAACGCTTCCGGCACCGCGGCCATCCGCTCGACGATGCGGGCGTGATCCTCTTCCGTCTCGCGCGGCATCAGATCGAACACCTGGCGCGTGTTCTGCAGCGGCGAGGCGAGAATGTTCAGCGCCCGCAGATGTTCTCGCTGCGACTCCAGCTCGGCTTCGTAATCGAAGCGTTCCAGCATCACGTCGCGGGCGACGCGGTCGCGCTCCGACGCAATCGGCGCGTCGCGCAGCGCCGTCTCGGCCCGTCGGCGGATGGCGGAGCGTTCCTCGTGTCCGTCGGGCGAGTAGTCCGTCAACTCGGTCTCGCGACCAGCGATGCCCAGCGAGTTGGCCATGTTCGGGTGCGCCGCGGCGAGCGCCTCGACGTACCAATCGGAGATCTCGGTGACGGTCTGGAGTTGGTCGGGCATGAGCAATCCGCAGGTCAAGCGCCGGCTCGGACGTGAGGTGGCGCACGATTCGCTGTCTATGCAATCCATGCTACGCCGTCGCCAGCACAGCACGGGTCAGCACGTGTGTTCGAGTAAGATCGAGCGTCCGTCAGTCCAGGAAAGCGAGCCGCCCAATGCCACCGCCACGCCCCGAACCAGCTGAAGAACCACCCGAGCCGCCAGAGCTGCCCGATGGGCCGATCACCGACGGCGAGGTCATCGGCGGAATCCGCCGCATGGCGCACGGCGACATCGCCGACACCACGCGCCTGCGAGCCTGGGAGCTGCTGGGCCGCGCCATCGGCCTGTTCAAAGACTCGCCCACCGACGGCGGCGCGCCGGTCGTGCGTCTGACGCCGCCGCTTGACGAACCGGCTGAGCCGCAGAGTCAGGAGACGGCCGATGACCTCGACTAACGCACTGAACGTTGACGGACCGGCCGACGGCGAGCCGCGTTTTGTGCCCACCGAGCGGCAGTTGGCTGTCTACGAGGCGCTGCGTCAGACGCCAGCAGACGGCATCTCACTGGTTGGCTACGGCGGCGCCATGGGCGGCGGCAAGACAAGGGCCATCGCCGAGCTCGCGATCGACACGGCGTTGGCCTTCCCCGGCACCAACGTGCTGGTCGCGCGGCAGCACTACTCCAACTTGCAGACGACCACCATGCGGCAGCTGTTCGACAGCCTGCCCGCACGATTGATTGTGGATCGCCAACGGTCGTCGCCGCCGTGGGTGGCCCTGCGCGATGCGGCCTGGCCGAGTGGCGTGCGATCGACCATTCATTTCCGCCATCTGACCGAGTGGACGGGCCTCGGCTCAGAACAGTACGGCGCCGTCTTCATCGACGAGGCGGGCGAAGTCGCCGAGGACGCCGCGCGAATGCTGCTGACACGGCTACGACATCCGGCCCAGCCGCAGCGTTGGTTCGTGGCCGCGTCCAATCCATGGCCCGGCTGGTTCGAGCGCTGGTTCGCCCGACGCGAACTGGACGAGGATGCATTGGCCGCGGCCAACGGCCGCATCGTCTACGTGCCAGCGCGAATCGCCGACAATCCGCACCTGCCGCCCCAGTACGCGGCGCAGCAGCGCGCGCTCCAACCAGGCGAGTGGGTCAGCCGCTTCATCGAAGGCCGCTTCGACGCCTTCGAAGGTCTCGTCTACAGGCACTTCGACGCCCAGCGCCACCGCTGGGACGCGCCGTTGCCGCCCTTCGCGCGCTACATCGGCGGCCTCGACTTCGGAGGACAGGCGCCGCGCGACCACTACACCGCCGGCGTCGTTGCGGGACTGACCAGTCGTCAGGCGCCATGCGGTCCGAACATCCTGGTTCGCATGGGCGAGTTCGAGGATCGCGGCCCTGGCGTCACCGAGCGGCTCGAGCAGTGGCAGCGCGAATGGCGACGCAAACTCGGCCCAATCCAGTGGTGCGCCGACCGCTCGCAGAGCGCCTGGATCGATCATCAGCGCCGACTCGGCCAGCCCGTCCGGCCCAGCAAGGGCGGCCCCGACAGCGTCAACTGGGGCGTCAGCCTCGTCCAGCAACGCCTCAACGGCGATCCACCCAGCGCCTACTACTCGCCGTCAATGACCAGCTTCCCCGAGCGGATGCTGGACTACCACTGGGAGCAGACGGCCGAAGGCCAGACACCGCGTCCCGTCAAGCGAAACGACGACCTCCTGGACGCAGATCGCTACATGCACGAACTAGCAATAGAAGGCCGCAGCTCATCGCGCCTAATCATAACCACACCGCGCCGAGGCCACGCGGCGCGGTGAGCCGCAAGCAGTGCTGCGCGGCTGTCAGCCCTCGACCGACGCTGGCGGTCGGGGCAGGACAATGTACTGTTCGATCCAGGCTTCGATCTCTGGGGTGATGTACGGAGGCACGGTGCGCCTTTCGTAGGATGAGTTTGGTTCTATGTTTCGCAGGAGGTACAGGAAGCACAGTTCGGCGGAGAGCTCCAACGGACTGATCCGAAATGCTGGATGGAACTCTCTGTTGTATATGCTGTTTGAATCTACAATAGACCAGTCACCCTCATGGTTCTGCTCAAACCCAACAATCTCATTGAAATCCGTTGCCATTGGAGTTTCCGTCCAAAGGTCCTTGACCCAAACCGTCTCGTCCACGCCGCTATTGCTGAGGTACTTCCAATTGGTATATTCCTTGAACGTGTACCATTCTTGGTGAACGTGGCATAGCTCATGAAGCTCCACGCGAAGAAGCTCAAGATGCATCCGTCGTTGCAGAGGGTCGGTATGATTTGCAACGTACAAGGAAGGGATGGTTGGCTGGTACATTGTCTTCTGGTTTATCAGGATGCTCGAGAATTTCTGCCCGCCATACGTTAACTCGCTCACAACGAGATCGATCTTGCAGGTGTCCTGAAACACAGGTACAACAGCAAAGAACTGCCGTGCTTCTTCAGACCAGTTATCTCCGCATAGGGACGATGATACCAAGGTCTCCGGCAAATGTTCGTACCATTCGAGGTCCAAGTCTCTGCACTTCTCTCTCTCCTCCAATATCTGTCGGGTCCTTGACTGCACCAAATCCAGTCCATAGATGATGTCGCAGTTGTCCACGCAGGCGACGCGGATGTTGGTGCTGCCCGGAATGTGTTGCTTGTATGCCTCCGTGAAGGCCTGGTTTTGCTCGTTCGTGTGCTCGTAGCTGTAGTGGGTGTCTCCGATCATCAGCTCGTTGGCGTTGCAGCCCTCGATCGACAGCCTCGATACCAACTGATACTGCGAGCCGCCCCCGAACTGGATCACCGCGTCTCCCTGCTTGTTGCGCGGCGTGTTGATCTCTGGATACGTAATCCAACGCATCTGGGTCTCGCCTAGGCCGTAGTCGGGGATCGGCGCGGGCGGTCCGGGCTGTGTGTTGGCTTCAGCGGCGCAGACGACCGCCATCGGGCTGGACGGGAGCGGCTGGCCGTCGCCGTAGCGGCTGGTGAAGGCGTGGTTGACGAAGTCCGGGGCTTGGCCATGCCAGCCGATCCGCTGCTCGGGCAGCCACAGCGCCTGCGTCAGGCAGCCGGCCGCTTCGAGTTGCGTCACCAGCTCGTACCAGCTCCCGCCGCCCCAGGCCACCGCGCCGACGCCGACGCGGCGACCGTCCTCGTCCGCATCCGGACTGAACAGCCACTCCAGCGGCGGCTCGCCTATTTCGCTCACGCTCGGTTCCTCCGCTGAGGCGATGGACCATGCGCCCGCTCCGATTGCCAGGATTAGGATCGCTGCGAGCGAGAAGAGGCGCAGCGTGGGTGTCCTGGACGACATGACGCAGTGGTCCGCATCTCTTCAGTTGACGACCGCGATGATCGCCACTGCCACACCCACGATCCCGAGGACTCCGAACAGGAACCGGTTCGTGAGTCGTTCCATCTCGGCGCGGTGCTCAGCAAGCATCTCCCGGAAACGCGCGTCGGATTCGGCGCGACCGTAAGAGTGCTGCTCCACGGCTTCGGCCGCTTCATCGGCCTGCTCCTCGTCGGCTCCCATGGCGCGGAACGATTGTCTTAGCTTCAGGTTCGAGTTCATGAAGGCCATTGGGATTTCACTCGCCTGCGACCAGTCTAGACTCCCTAATCATGACGCATACTCTTGGCCCCCTCGACGGCGTGACCGTGCTGGACCTGACGACGGATGTCGCCGGGCCGTACTGCACCAAGCTGTTCGCCGACTTCGGCGCGGACGTGATCAAGATCGAACCGCCGGGCGGCGACCCGTCCCGCGCCGTCGGCCCCTGGTACCAGAATCAGCCAGGCCCCGAGCGCTCGGGCACCTTCTTCTACTTCAACACCAACAAGCGCTCGATCGTGTTGGACATCGCCCACGCCGACGCTCGGCCCGTGATGGATCGCCTGCTCGATCGCGCGAACATCGTGGTGGAATCGTCCGCGCCGGGACGACTCGACGATCTCGGCTATGGCTGGAGCGACATTCACGCGCGCCGCTCAGACCTGCCAATGCTCTCCATCTCCCCCTTCGGACAGGACTCGCCCTACCGCGACTACCAGGTGTCTGACCTCGTCCTCTACGGATTCGCGGGCGAGATGTACTCGATCGGCGTGCAGGATCGCGAGCCGGTCAAGATGTTCGGCACCGCGTCGTTAGTGGAGTGTGGATCGGCCGCCGCCGCGGCCGCCATGGCCGCGCTCACCGCCGCCGAGCTGCAGGGCGTTGGCCAGCACGTCGATTTCGCCATGGCCGACGCCCAGTTCAACGGCGTCGACCGTCGTCACGCCGCCACGATTGGCTGGGAGTTTGCCGGTCGATTGGGGTTGCGCGCGCCCGGTCCGTCAGCCGGCATGCTGACCGGCGTGTATCCCTGCGCCGACGGCTACGTCGAATTCTCGGGCGCGGCCGCTCGCGTCCCGCGACTCTTCGAGATGCTGGGACAACCCGACTGGCTCGCCGAGCAGAAATGGTGGCAGCCCGGCGTCGGGCTGATCGCCGATTTGGTGGACGAGTTCAACGCTAACTTCATGCCCTGGGCGCTCGAACGGACCAAACGCGAAATCTGGCAGGCGGCGCGCGAGGCGCGAGTCCTCTGCGGCCCGCTTTTCAGCGTCGATGAACTATTCGAAGACACCCACTTCAGCGATCGTGGATTCTGGGCAGCGGCTGACCATCCGCAACTCGGAGCCGTCCAAATCCCCGGCCGCCCGCTGAACATGCCAGCCAGTCCATGGCGCCTGAGGCGGCCGCCGCCAATGCTGGGCGAGCATACGCAAGAAGTGCTCGCCGAGTGCAGCTTGACCGGCGGCGACGTGGCCGCACTACAAGCATCCGGCGCGCTGGGCTAGCCGCCTGCGGCCTCTGCGGCGGGCTGTGTCCTGATCTTTGCCAACACGGCGCGGCCCTCCGCTTCGAATTCCTCGAGCGGACGCAGATCCATCAGAAACTCCTGCCCGAGCAGAGACAGGCTCGCGGCATCCATTGTCACGGCGGGATTGATCGTTCGGTTCGGTTCGAGGGTGAACAGCACCTCCCAGCCGAGATAATCGCTCAGCGACAAGCGCCCCTCGAAGTAGGCTTCCAGGGTGTCAGCAAATTCTGCGCGTAGCTCGCCCGCCGCTGTCATCGGAGTGCTCCTTGTCAGCCTCTCCGCGTCCGGTACGTCAAAGGGTACTGATCTATGAGGATGAGTTGGAGGAACTGTATCGCAAACATCGCATCTTCAAGCGGCTCGGTCTCGGCGAGCTGACCGAGTCACTTGAGCCCGGAACGTCGGCGCCAGGTCGTCGCTGTTGTTTCGCAGGATTCTCCTACTTCACCAGACTGCGCGACCCCGATGGCCAGGAGGTCGGACGTGTTCACTACCTGGAGCGCGTGTTCGGTCACATCATCGGCAGGTACGTGTCGCACATCATCGTTGACGGCACCTTGCTCTACCGCAAGGGACATAGGAAAAGTTGGGAAACCGCGAGCGGTTAGCATCTCCCCATGACACTTCCCCTCGAAGGCGTTCGCATCATCGATCTGACCGTGGTCTGGGCGGGCACGTTCGGGACGACCCTGCTCGCTGACCTCGGCGCTGAGGTGATCAAGGTCGAAAACTGTCACGTCTGGCAGCCGATGACTCGCGGCGGACAGGCACGGCCGTCAGCGGCGATGGTCAAGGCCGGGCCCGGCTGGGCGACCGGCTACCCCAACTCCGAGCCAGGCCCCAGACCCTGGAACTATTGCCCCACGTTCGTCCAGCAGTACCGCAACAAACACTCGATGACCATTGACCTCGTCTCCGACGAAGGACGCGACATCTTCGCCAAGCTCGTCGCGCAGTCAGACGCGCTGGTCGAGAACAACGCGACCGGCACGCTGGAGAAGATCGGCATCGGGCCGGACTTCCTCCGCGCGGCGCGAGACGACCTGATCGTCCTGCGGATGCCGGCCTACGGCGGCAGCGGACCGTATCGATACGCCCGTGCGCTCGGCGTCCACCTCGAGTCCGTCATGGGACACACGCTGCTGCGCGGTTACCCCGACCTCGACCCGTCGTACATCACGTCGATCTTCTCCGGCGACTACGTCGCGGGTGCGCATGCCGCATTTGCGGTGATGGCCGCCCTGCGCCATCGACGACGGGCCGGCGACGGCCAGTTCATGGAGCTCGCCCAGGCCGAGTGCGCGGGCGGCATGCTCGCCCAGGCCTTCATGGATTACTCCTTCAACGGCAATGTGATGGAGCGGATCGGCAATCGCTCGGTCGAGGGCCATGCGCCGAGCAACCTCTATCCCGCCCGCTCCGACGGCGACGGCACCGACGGCGGCGACCGCTGGATCGGGATCTCGGTCATGGACGATGACATGTGGATCGGTCTGCGCGAAGCGATGGGTGACCCGGAGTGGGCGCGTGATCCAGACCTGCGCTTCGAGGTCGGCCGCCGCCAGCGGCATGACGAGATCGACACGCACATTGCCGCCTGGACGCGGACGCAGGATGACTACGCCATCATGCATCTGCTGCAATCGCACGGCGTCGCCGCGGCGCCGGTGCTCAATGCCTCGCGCATCTACGACGACCCGCACGTCCAGCATCGCCAGCTGAACGAGCGGCACACGCTCTATGACGACGTCGGCGAGTTCCGCTTCAACAAGCCGTTTCTCAAGTTCTCCGAGACGCCGCTGGGCATCCGCAAGCCGCCCGTCGCCCTGGGCGAAGACAACGACTACGTCTACCGCGAGGTCCTGGGCTACTCGGAGGCGGAGATCGAGGGTCTGCGCGAGCGCGGACACATCGGCATGGACTACGACCCGGACATCCCCTGACACCCCGGGAACACGGCCGCCTGCTAGCCGAGCGTCCCGGCGGCGGCGAGGCGCGCCATGTCATCGTCCGTGTAGCCCAGCAAACCCTGCAGCGCCATTTCGGTGTGCTCGCCCCATGTCGGAGCTCGCCGAGCCGGCAACCGCTCGCCGTCCCACAGGATCGGCTCGTGGATGATCTGGAATGTCGGACCCTCCGGCGACTCAGCCTCGTTGTAGTAGCCCCGCATGGCAGCGTCCTGGCCCGTGAAGAAGTCCTCGAGACGCTCGACGGGACTGGCCGGAACACCGGCGTTGAGCAGCAAGCGGGCCGATGTCCATTCGTCCTGCGTCGACGTCCACTCGCTCAGCGCGGCCTCGATCTCGTCCTCACGCGCCTGCCGTCCGCCGACCGTGTTCAGCTCATCCTTCGACGCCAGATCGGCCCGACCGATCACCCGGCAGAGCCGCTGCCAATCAGCGTCGTCGCGGCAGGCAATGGCCACCCAGCGATCGTCGCCCGCCGCGGCGAACACGCCGTGCGGTGACATCCACGCGGAACGGTTGCCCATTCGCGGACGCTCTGCGACCCCGTTCAACGACTCAATCAGCTCCGTGTCCAGCAGCTGCACGGCCGTTTCGTATTGGGCGATCTCCAGGTATCGGCCCTCGCCGCTGCGCTCGCGATGATCCAGCGCCGACATCACGGACGCCGCGAGGTAGAACGGCACGGTGAAGTCAGTGTGGAGCGTCCCGAGCCCGATCGGCGCGCGTCCCGCAAAGCCGGATCGCCAGGCCAGACCGCACATCGCGACCACGCCGTTGCCGTACGACCGCCATTCCGCACGCGGGCCGTCAATACCCATCACCGCAACGTTGACCACGATGATGTCGTCGTTGATCTGCTTCAGGTCGTCGTAACCAATCCCCCAGCGATCCAGTCGGTACGGCGTGTAGTTGGACGTGACGATGTCCGACTGCTCGGCCAGCTCTCGGACGGCGGCGATGCCCTCTTCGGTCTTCAGGTTGAGCGTGACTGACTTCTTGCCGCCGGCGCAGTCGTTGAAGGTGCCGTTGGTGTTGATCGAGAAGTGATTCGGCGGCTGCACGCCGCGATAGCGAATCGGATCAATCCGCGATTCCGACTCAATCTTCAGCACCTCCGCGCCGAGATCGGCGAGCAGCCGCGTGCCGAGCGAACCAGCGATGGCCCAGGTGAAGTCCAGGACCCGCACCCCCTCGAGCGGTCGGCGCGGAGGAGGCGGCTGACCGTTGAGCGCCGCGCCGCTCTCCCTCGACTCCTCCCTCGCAGGCGCAGCCTCCGACGTTGCCGCCGAGCCGGGCGCGGGCAGATATCGATCATTGTGCTCGCCCAGCATCGGCGCTCGCCGCGCTTGGGGTTGAACGCCGCGTGTGCGGACAGGCGACCGCGGCAGGATCACGTTGGTCTTGAGCTGTGGATGCGGAATCTCCTGGAAGTAGCCGCGCGCCCACAGGTGCGGATCGTTGGCGACCTCCTCCACCGTGTTGATCGGCAGCACCAGCAGACCCAGTTCCTGACCGCGATCGTGCAGCTCGGTCACCGTCAGCGACTGGCAGAGCCGCTCAATCCAGACGCGAATCTGATCCTGCTGCTGCTCGCGCCAGAACTCGTCCTCCCAGTCGCCGCCCCGCAGCTGGCCGTCCTCGAGCCCCAGCACCTCGTCGACCCAGTCCACAAACCGCGACCAGTGCGGCGGATGGATCGTGAACGACAACCAGTGACCGTCGCCGGCCTGGAACGTCGCACCCGATCCGATCGGGATGTGGCGATCAGGCGATGTCCGATGCCAGCTCCAGAAGTTGCCGCTGGCGGTCTGCAGCGTGGTGAAGGCAACGGCCTCCTGCATCGATACCGTGATCCGCCCCGACCCGCCGCCGCGCCGACGCTGCGTGATCAGCGCCAACGCCGCTTCGGCCATCGCAATCGACCCTTGCTTATGCGACAGATTGCCGCCCGCGTAGACCGGCGGATCCTCGGGATGGCCGTTGAGCACAATGTGCCCGCCCGCCGCCATCGCGGTCAGGTCGGTCATCGGTTCGTCGGCGCCCCGTCGGAAGACGGCGTCAACGACAGGAATCTCGACCTCCCACTCGCCGCGCCGTCCGCGCTCAAGCCAGGCCGCCAGCGCTGCCGACGGTTCAAGCGGCGCCAGCAAAGCGTCGAACTGGGGCAGCAGCGATTCGACCAGCCGCCAGGTGTGGGCGTCGTCGAAATCCAGGGCGACGGACTGCTTGCCGGCGTTGTAGAGCAGATGCGCCCAACCCCGCTCAACGCGCGGCGCATCTCCATCGATGGCGGGCTCTCGTCTGCGCAGATGATCGCCGCGCGAGTCCTCCACGCGGACCACCTCAGCACCCAGGTCGGCCAGCATGCGGCCGCCCAACGCCAGCGGCTCGTCAGTCAGGTCGAGGATGCGAGTCGTGTCGAGCATGCCAGGAGGATAGAGCCAACCGCTACTCAGGCGGATCCTCAGCCACCATCCGCAACGGCCGATCAAGCGGCAACATGCGCGGAGTCCCATTCAGCCAGCGCTCAAGCCGTTCGCGAAAGAGCCGCATGCCCTGCTCGCGCTCAGACAATCCAGGCAATCCATAAGCAGGCCCGCGATCAAGCGAGCCAAAGACGACCTCACATGTCTCACTGATCTTGTCCACCAGCGAGATGTAGGCCGGCGCAGCCCACAGATATCGGCCATCGCC
>JAJDZG010000052.1 GCA_022824765.1 Dehalococcoidia bacterium
TGGCACACGGTCTACATGCGGCTCAATCGCTGGGCCAAGTCCGGCGTCTAGGCCCGCGTGCTGAAGGAGTTGCAGCGGGACCAACTGGCCGCGTTGGAGCTGGATGCACTGTCGTTGGACAGCGCGATCATCAAGCTGCACGCCGATGGCGCGGGTGCCCTCAGAAGACGGGGCGCCAGGCGATCGGGCGTTCGCGAGGCGGACTGAGCAGCAAACTGCACGCGCTGGTCGACAACGAGCGCACCGCGCGGATCATCGAACTCACACCTGGTCAGGCGGGCGATGCGCCCGCTGGTCGCGACCTCCTGCGACGGCTCGGTCCGGTCTCAGGCGAGCCGGCCCTGGTCATGGACCGCGCCTAGGGTCTGTTCACCGTAACGGTGCAGATGTGTCAGAGCGGTGCTGCGTGGCGGCGCGGTCCGATTCTCCAGGGTTCGTCATTCCAGCCCCCATCGTCATTCCAGCTTGTCTGGAATCTCGCCCGGCCCGATACACAAACCGCAAGCGATGTCCCAGACTTCGCTGGGACGACGATCCACGACCCCGGTCTCGCCCTGATCTGGGACGCCCTCCAGTTTCTGTGAACAGGCGCTCGCCGGGCTTCGCCGCTAGACGCCGGCGCTGAAGACCGCGGCGCCGGACGTCGAGAAGACATCGAAATCCAGCTCGGACTCCGTGCGGCGGTAGCAGGCGGCGGCGCCGATCATCGCGGCGTTGTCCGTGCAGAGCCGCGGCGGCGGGACGCGCAGCGGCAGGCCGACCGCCGCGCAGCGCTCGCTGAGCACCGCCTTGAGCGCGCCGTTGGCGGCCACGCCGCCGGCCACGATCACGCAGCCGGCGCCCAGCTCGGCCGCGGCCCGCGCGGTCTTCTCGGCCAGCACATCAACGACCGACTCCTGGAATCGGGCGGCCATCGCGGGAACATCCAGGGGCGGCCCGCCCGCGGACTGCGCCTGTTCAATCTGGCGGACGCGGTTAAGCACCGCCGTCTTCAGGCCCGAGAAGGAGAAGTCATAGGAGCCCGGCAGCCAGGCGCGGGGCAAGGGCGGCAGCGCCGCGATCCGTTCGGGCGAGGCGTCGCGCGCCGCCCGCTCGATCTCGGGGCCGCCCGGGAAGGGCAGGCCGAGCAGCCGCGCGACCTTGTCGAACGCCTCGCCGGCCGCGTCGTCGCGCGTCTGACCGATCCGCTCGACCCGCTCGTGATCCTGCATCCAGAACAGCTCCGTGTGACCGCCCGAGACGACCAGCGCGACGAGCGGGAAGCTGGGCGGGGCGCCGTCCCAGTCGTCGCGGGCGTCGCGCAGCCAGTTGGCGTAGAGGTGGCCGGCGATGTGATGCACGGGAATCAGCGGCAAGCCGCGCGCCCAGGCCGCGGCCTTGGCCGCGTTGACGCCGACCAGCAGCGATCCGCCCAGGCCCGGCCCCTGCGTGACGGCGACCGCGTCCAGCTCGTCCCAGCCCAGCCCGGCCGATTCCAGCGCGGCCTGCATGACCGGCGCCAGATTCTTGAGATGCTCGCGCCCGGCCACTTCGGGCACGACGCCGCCGTAGCGCGCGTGGATGCCCGCTTGCGAGGCCACGACCGAGGCCAGCACATCCACGCCGTCCTCAATCACCGCGCCGGCGAACTCGTCGCAGGAGGATTCCAGGGCCAGTACTCGAAAGGTCACAATGCGCTCCAGTTCAACCAGCACAGCCTACGCCCCACCACGCCGCCAGGGGCAAGCAGCCCTATCGGAGGCCGG
Organism: Dehalococcoidia bacterium; assembly: GCA_022824765.1. Taxonomy (GTDB): domain Bacteria; phylum Chloroflexota; class Dehalococcoidia; order Bin125; family Bin125; genus Bin125. The sequence continues at coordinate 1,746 of JAJDZG010000052.1, forward strand.
TGCCTCCTCTCTCAGCCCAGCCTCTTCCGTCACCGCAGCCTTATCCGTCACCCCAGCGAAGTCTGGGGTCTCGCCCCCGCTCAAGCGGGATTCCAGACAAGCTGGAATGACGGAGGGGGCGCTGGATTGACGAGGCGAGGGCAGCCTACGCCCCGCCGCGCCGACACGGCGAGCAGCCCCATCGGAGACCTGCGCCTCATCCGCCAGCCCGGCCTCTTGCGTCACCCCAGCGAAGTCTGGGGTCTCGCCCCCTGCCCACGAATCCGCGCAGGCGAGATTCCAGACAAGCTGGAATGACGGGGGGTGGCTGGAGTGACGAGAGTGGCTGGATTGACGGGGGGGCGCTGGAATGACGATGTCGCTGGAATGACGAGGGCGGCCAGGAGCGTTCTCACTCGTGCCGCGCACTCCGCTTGCGGCGCCCGCACTGCGCCAAGCGACTTCTGCCTCATCGCCGAGCTCTATTGCTCGCTGCGGGCTGGCAGACGGCCGCGGAGCAACTGATCGGGCAGCGCGTAGATGATCTGACCGCTGGCCTCGTCAACGTGCGCGCCGCGCAGGCCCTCGAGCTGCGGCGACTGGATCAGGCTGACGGCGTTGCCGTCGGGTCCAATCGTGATCAGTCGGCCCTCCGCGCGGTCGACGACGTAGATCAAGCCGGACTGCGCGCCCAGCGAGAGTGATGCGGGGCTGACCAGGCTGCCCGTCAGGCCGGCCGCGAGGGCGCGCTCGCCGCTGCTCCCGTAGCGGCGCAGGCGACCATCGGTGGCGGCGACGACGAACTCGACCTCGCCACTGGCCGTGACGACGGCGCGAAACTCGTTCGCCTCGAGCAGGTCAGTACGACCGACCGCGAGGATCGGCGCTGCCAACTCGGCGCCGCCCGGCTCGACGGCGAAGCGCCAGATCGCGCCGCCCGCGCCGTCCAACAGGTAGATGCCGCCGGCCGTCGCGGCCACCGCGTCGACCGATCCCAGACGCAGCAGATCGGGCACGGGGATCAGCAGCACGCCATCCACCGTCCAGCGGAAGAGCCGCGCGTTGGCATCGAGAATCCAGAGCGCCGAGTCAACGGCGCCGGCCGTCTCGGCCGCAGACTGCCAGGCGATCGAGATCGGGCGTCCGGCGCGCAGCTCGGCGTCCAGACCGAGCAGCTCGCCCTCGAGGAAGATGACCGAGACCGCGCCATCGGCGTCGACCTGAAAGACCCGCCCGCCGGCATCGTCGAGCACGAACGCGCCCGTCGCCGCATCGCCGACGACGACCGCGCCCAGGGCGATCGCTGGCCCGTAGGACGAGAGGTCAGCGGTGGGCGTCAGCTCGCCCGGGGCCTGCACGAGGCTGAGTTCGGCCAGCGCGGCCTCAATCTCATCGCGCAGCTGCAGCGCGTCCGCGGCGAGCGGGTTGAGCACCAGCGCCGCCGCAACCTCCGCGCGCGCGTCCTCCAGCGCGAGCCGCGCGGCATCGGTCTCCAGCGCCAGCTGCGCGGCCGCCACGCTGTTGCGCGCGCGATCGATCTGCGCGGACAGCTCGTCGGCGTCAGACTCCAGCAACGCCGGACCGAGCAGCACGGCCGCGACCGCGGCCAGCACGACGAGCATCGAGGCCAGCAGCAGCCCGGCCCGCCGCGCCGCGGGTCCGCGACCACGCGGCGTGCTGCCCCGACGCCCGCCGCTCATCGCGATCGGGGGCGGATCGGCGACCGGTGTGTCCCAACGCTCGCGCAGGAAGGGCAGCGCCGCGGCCAGCTCGAAGATCGGCTCGTTGGCGGGCGTCGGCGCGGCGACGGCCACCGCAATCGGCGGCGAGAGCGTCGTGACCCGCTCCATGCCGCGTTGCGCAAAGGGATTGTCCGGCCAGTCCAACGGTGCGATCACGGCCGCGTCCAGCGGTGCGATCAGGGCTGCGTCCGCGCTCCAATCGACCAGTTGGCGCGGCGTCGGACGTCGCTCGCTCAGTTCCGAGGTGCCCTGCAGCCAGCCGCGCTGCTCAGAGTCAGGCGGTTCGGCCGCCAGTTGGTCCTGAGCCTGATCCTGAGCCGGGCCCTGATCATCGGGCGCGTCCTCGATCTCCGCCGTCGCCGCGTCCGATGGCTGAGGGTCCTGCGGCGGCGCTGACGGATCGTGCGGCTCCGACGCTCCCATGACGACGGCCAACACCGCCGCATCGCGCAGCTGCAAGAGCGCGGGGTAGAGCTCGCGCAGCGCGTCCGCTGCGCTCAGGCGGCTCAACGTGACGCGGCGCTCCGCGTCGAGCAGGGCGGCCGCGTTGGACGTCAGCAGCAGCGCCCAACCAGCGGCGGCGTGCGGTTCGGCCGGCTGATCGACACCGTCAACCGCGGATGCGAACGTCAGCGTCAGCGGCTCGTCCGCGCCCACCGCGGCTGGGGCGATCAGGTCGGCCGAGGCCGTATGTGCGGTGTGTTGGTGGAGCGTCATGCGGCGCAAGCCGCCGATCCCCGCGCCGCCGGCCAGCAGCGCCGCCGCTGGGCCGGCCTGAGCCAGGATCGCCGTCCCGTCTTCACGCTGGATCACACACGAGAGTCCGTAGGCCGCCCGATCGGCCGGCAGGCGTTGCTGATTCCAACCGCGCAGCTCCTGGTGGGCGGTCTCGACCGCGTGACGCAGCGCGCCCGTCAGCGAGCGTTCGGTCGGATCGAACAGCGTGACCACGCGCTGCACAAACTGATCGATGAAGGCTTCCCCTCCATCCGATGCCGGTTCGGCCAGGATCGCCAGGCGGACGAGCCGGCCGACGCGGTCGAGCGTCTCCGCCACGCCCAGCTGGGGCGCATCCTCGACCGCGCGGCGAGCCGCGATCCGCAGCTGGTAGCTCCAATGCTCGAGCGGCATGCCGCGCGCGGCTCCGTCCTCCGCATCGCTGCTCATGCGCATGCCTCCTGCGTCGTCCGTCTGGCAGCCCCCGCCGACGCCGCATTCATCGTAGCTGTGTCCTCGCGGCCATCGTCGCCGCTTGCGTGTCGCGCTCGACTGAGCCGCCTGGCGTCCGCGCGTATACTGCTGTTTCAGCGAACTGAACTGTTTGAGCGATGGCTGACTCCAGCTCGACATCCTCCGCCGCGAGCGCGTCCGGCGTGGACGCGCGCAGCGGCTCGCAGGCGGGCATCCGCCGCGAGTTGCGCCGCCGCATGGCCGACGAAGCGCTGGCCGCCGCCGCCGACCAGGTCGAGGCGCTGCTGCGCGAAGCCGCGCTCGAACTGCGCCCGTTCCCGCCGTTCCCCGGCGCGTTCTTCACGATGGGCGTCGAGGTCGAGCCGGACGGCGTGCTCAACAATGAGATTGGCTGCGTGATCGTGACCGAAGCGGGCGACCTGCGGGAGCTGCAGCTCTCGTTCGACGACGAGGGACCGGCCGCGCTGCTCGGCGCCAACGACCCCATCTCGATGCGCGACGAAACGCTGGTCGAACTGGAACAGCTCTCCGCTCGCGACCGGCTCACGCTGGCCCTCAACGGCCTCGACGCCGTCAACCGCCTGCTCGAATCGCCCGACTGACCATCCGCCGCACCGCCGGCGCGAGCGCGCCGCTGCACAGAGGAGATCGCCTTGCAACTCATCGCCACTGTCCTGCGCATCTTCCTGCCCTGGGCGGCCATCGTCTGGCTCTACCGCACCCTGCAGTCGCAGCAACGGCTGGAGCGCGAACTGACCGAAGAACGAATCGATCACCTGGAACTGCAGCTGAGCAACGAACGCTCGCGGCGCGAACAGGCCGAGCTGATGGCCCGCCAGATCGCGCAAGCCTCAGGCACGGACGCGCCAGCCGCGCCGCTGGCGCCGCCAGCACCTCGTCCCGCAGCGCCGCCGATCCCGCCCGCTGCGGCAACACCAATGCCGCCCGCTGCGGCAGCGCCGATCCCACCTGCACCGCCGGCCCCTCCCGCGCCAGCAGCGGTGGCTGCGCCAGCGGCCGCTCCGCCTCGGCCCGCTCCGGCGATGCCGCCGCCCGAGCGCGTTGCGCCGGCCGCGATCGAGCCGCCCCCAGCGCCCTCTGCCCCGCAGGAAGCGCCATCGGCGCCGCCGGCTCCTGCGCTGGACGCTCCCCCGCCGGCTCCCGAGGCTGCGCCGACGATCCCCGCCGAGCGCAGCGCCGCCTCCCATTTGGACGAAGGCAACGCCTACTTCAGCGCCGGTAACTACGACGCCGCCGTCGGCCAGTACGCCCGCGCGATCGAGCTCGACGCCAACTCGGCCGCCGCCTACTACAACCGCGCCAACGCACTCGTCCGCCTGGACCGCAGCGAGGACGCTGCGTCGGACTACGAACGCGCGATCGAGCTGGCGCCCGACGATCCCGACATCTACGTCAACCGCGGCCTGCTGCGCCTGTTCGGCCGCGACTTCGACACGGCCGAAGGCGATTTCCGCCACGCGCTGCGGCTGCGTCCCGACGACGGCGCCGCCCACACGAACCTCGGCCTCACGCTGCTCTACGAAGATCGCGCCCAGGAAGCGCTGCAGTCATTCCAGGAAGCGGTCCGGCTCGAGCCCGATCAGCCCGGCGCCCACTACGGACTGGCCAGCGCCGCCGCCAAGCTGAACGACGCCGACCGCGCCGTCGGCAGTCTCCGCCAGGCAACCGCGCTCAATCCGCGCTACGCGGAAGCCGCCCGCACCGACGACCACTTCGACACCCTCCGCGGCAACGCAGAGTTCGAGTCGCTAGTCAACCCAAGCAGCTAAAGCCACCCATCCCCCCCGCATTCAGTCCCCCGCCGCAAGCGGGAGGGTGTTTCATCCTCGCCCCGTTTACGGGGGAATTCGGTTCAATCCTCCCCCCGTTTACGGGGGGAGTTAGAGGGGGGCGCTCCGCAGTGCCGCAAGGAAGTTAGAGGCTTCATCCTCCCCCGCTTGCGGAGGGATTCCGCTCAATCATCCCCCCGCTTGCGGGGGGAGTTAGAGGGGGGCGCTCGGGACACGCGGACCCGCGGACCCCTTCCTAACCTCCCCCACAAGCGGGGGAGGGATGTTGCTCGATCCTCCCCCCACTTGCGGAGGAGAAATTCGGTTCGAACCTCGCCCCGCTTGCGGAGGGATTTTGCTCAATCCTCCCCCCGCAAGCAAGGAACTCGCTTCATCCGCCCCCCGCAAGCGGCGGGCGTTGTCCAATCTTCCCCCCGTAAACGGGGGGGAGTTAGAGGGGGGCGCTCGGGACACGCTGATACCCCAGACCCCCCACCTAACCTCCCCCGCAAGCAGGGGAGGGATGTTGCTTGGTCCTCCATTCGCTTGCGGAAGAGGCATTCGGTTCGAACCTCGCCCCGCAAGCGGAGGGACCTCGCTTGATCCTCCGCCGGCAAGCGACGGGGGGTTGTCTAATCCTCCCCCCGTTTACGGGGGGAGTTAGAGGGGGGCGCTCCGTAGTGCCGCGGGAGAGTTAGAAGCTTGATCCACCCCCCGCAAGCGGCGGGAGTTAGGGGGGGGGCGCTCGGCACACGCTGACCCACGGACCCCCACCTAACCTCCCCCGCAAGCGGGGGAGGGATGTTGCTCAAGTCTTCCTTCGCTTGCGGAGGGATGTTGCTTGATCCTCCCCCCACATGCAGGGGAGGGATTCGGTGCGATCCCCCCCTTGCGGGGGATTTCGGTTCAATCCTCCCCCCGTTCACGGGGGGAGTTAGAGGGGGGGCGCTCCGCAGTGCCACGGGGGAGTTAGAGGCTTCATCCTCCCACGCTTGGGGAGGGACCTCGCTTCATCTTCCCCCCGCAAGCGGTGGGGGTTGTCTCATCCTCCCCCGTAAACGGGGGGAGCTAGAGGGGGGCGCTCGGGCCTCGCTGATACCCCAGACCCCCACCTAACCTCCCCCGCAAGCGGGGGAGGGATTTTGCTCAAGTCTTCCTTCGCTTGCGGAGGGATGTTGCTTGGTCCTCCCCCGACTTGCGGAGGAGGAATTCGGTTCGATCCTCCCGCAAGCGGGGGAGTTCGGTTCCATCCTCCCCCCGCAAGCGGGGGGAGTTAGAGGGGGATCCTCAGCGAGCCGGAGCGGCCGCCTTCCTTTTCTCTGAGCCGCACGGCCTCGATCCGCATCCCGCGGTCGACCGCCTTGGCCATGTCGTAGACCGTCAGCGCCGCGACCGAGACCGCCGTCAACGCTTCCATCTCGACGCCCGTCTTGCCCGTGCAGCGCACCTCCGCGCGGATCAACACCGACGGCGGCTCATCAACCAGCTCCAGCTCGACGAGCACGCGATTGACCATCAGCGGATGGCAGAGCGGGATCAGCTCGTGCGTGCGCTTGGCCGCCATCACGCCAGCGATCTCGGCGGTCGTCAGCACATCGCCCTTCTTCAGCGCCGACTCGCGGATCAGGCGCAGCGTTTCAGGCTGCATGACCACCCGACCCTCGGCGACCGCCCGACGCTCGGTCACGTCCTTGTCGCCGACATCAACCATGCGGGCGCGGCCCTGCGCATCGAGGTGGCTCAGCTGGTCTTGGGGAGGGACGTCAGCCGCCAATGTGGGACATTTCTACCCGACCGCCGCGCAGACGCTCGAGGTCATCGGTGTGCGCGGCGCGCAGCTCGGAGTAGCGGTCCTCGCGCTCCGTCCAGATGCCCTGGATGCGCGCCGAGAGCTCATCGTCGGTGGCGCCGTCCCGCATCGGACCGCGTAGGTCGTGACCGACCGACGCGAATAGGCAGGTGTACAGCGAGCCTTCGGCAGACAGTCGGGCGCGGGTGCAATCGCCGCAGAACGGCTCGGTGACCGAGGTGATCACGCCGATCTCGCCAGAACCGTCGGTCCAGCGCCAACGCTTGGCGACCTCGCCCTCGTATGCCGCGGCGACCGGCTCGAGGCCCTCGACCGTTGAGAGACGCTCGATGATCTCCCGCGCCGGGACGACCTCGTCCAGCTTCCAGCCATTGGTCGAGCCGACATCCATGTACTCGATGAAGCGCACGATCTGGCCGCTGCCGCGGAAGTATCGAGCCATGTCGACGATGCCCGCGTCGTTGACGCCGCGCTTGACGACGGCGTTGATCTTGATCGGTCCAAGCCCGGCCGCGGCCGCCGCGCCGATGCCCTCGAGCACGCGCTCGGGCGGAAACTCGACGCCGTTCATCTCGCGGCAGATGTCCGGATCGACCGAGTCGAGACTGACCGTGACCCGATCCAGGCCAGCCGATTTGAGATCGTCCGCCAGCGACACCAGCCGCGAGCCGTTCGTGGTCAGGGCGAGGTCGACGTCGGGCAGGGTCTCGCGCAGCATGCGGACCAGCATCGGGAGTTCGGCTCGCACCGTCGGCTCGCCACCGGTCAGTCGGAGCTTGCGCAGACCGAGCTGCCCAAACAGGGCGGCCAAGCGCACAATCTCCTCGAAGCTCAAGATCGCCGAGCGGGGCAAAAACTGGTAGTCCGGTCCGAACACCTCGCGCGGCATGCAGTAGGGACAGCGGAAGTTACAGCGGTCAGTGACCGAGACGCGCAAGTCGGCGAAGCGGCGTCCGAGCCGGTCGACAGGAATCAGCGGAACGGCGTCAGTGGTCACGATCAGGCATCCAGCGTGCGGGCCATCGCATCGAGCGCCCAGGCAGCATTGGCCAATGCGCGGGCGCGGTGCGACAGCTGGTTCTTCTCCGACACGTCCAACTCGGCCATGCGCCGACCGTCAGGCAGCGCAAAGATCGGGTCATAGCCGAAACCCCGCTCGCCCCGCTCGTTCATCGCGATCGTTCCTTCCACCACGCCCTCGCCGAGCCGCACGTTGGTCGTGTAGGGAAATGCCAGCGCGACCACGCAGCGAAAGCGCGCCGTTCGCCCGGCTGGCGGCGTCTCGGCCAACGCCGCCAGCAGCTTGGCGCGGTTGGCCGCATCGGTTGATGCCTCCCCAGCATATCGAGCGCTGTAGAGGCCCGGCGCGCCGTCGAGCGCATCGACCTCGATGCCGGAGTCATCGGCGAGCGCCGGCAGCTGGGCCGCGTTGGCGTACGAGCGAGCCTTGCGACCGGCGTTCTCCGCGTACGTCTCGCCGTCCTCCACGACCGTGAAGCCCGCCAACCCGACATCGGCAGGAGCGACGAGTTCCCAGTCGGAGTCCACGTGGGCGTCAAACAACGCGCGGAATTCGCGGATCTTGCCCGCGTTGCCCGTCGCGATCAGGAGTCGATGCGGCACTAGCCCGAGTACTCACCCTTGCGCGCCGCCGAGGTGAGGCTGGCCCGCTCCTGGAAGGCAGCCTGCGCGGCAGCCACATTCTCGGGCTTGCCCGCCCAGACGGACAGCGGTGTCGCCTGCAAGCCGCGACCGTAGGAGAAGCTCAGCTCCCACGGCGCCGATGCGTTGCCGGCGGCCGCCTGGTTGATCGCGTTGAGGTTGACGGTCGCTTCCTCGTCCGACTGTCCACCGGAGAGGAAGACGCAGCCCGGCACCGACGCTGGCACAGTATCGGCGAAGACGCCGATGGTCGCAGCCGCGACCTCTTCGGCTGACGCTCGGTGAGCCGCGCTCTTGCCCGAGAGCACCATGTTCGGCTTGAGCAGCGTGCCGGCCAGGTCGACCTGCTGCGCCGCGAGCGCCGCGTAGGTCGCGCGCAGCGCCCGGTCGGTCGCTGCGGCGCAGGCGCCAATGTCGTGGCCGCCGTCCATCAGCACCTCAGGCTCGACGATCGGGACCAGCCCGGCCTCTTGCGAGAGCGCCGCAAACCGCGCCAGCGCGTGCGCGTTGACGTCGAGGCAGTAGTCGGTCGGTCGTCCGTCGGCGATGTCAATCACGGCCCGCCACTTGGTGAAGCGTGCGCCCTGCTCGCGGTAGAGCTCGAGCCGCTCGCGCATCCCGTCGAGGCCTTCGGTCACCTTCTCGTTGGGCGAGCCGGCGAGGTCCTTCGCGCCCTTGTCCACCTTGACGCCAGGAATGACGCCGTTCGAAGTCAACACCTCGACCATCGAGCGTCCGTCCGAGGCGTCCTGGGCGAGCGTCTCCTCGAACAGGATCACGCCCGAAATCCAGTCGCCGATGCCCGCGCTGGTGAACAACAGCTGACGCCAATCGCGGCGGTTCGTCTCGGTCGATTCCAGGCCAATCGTGTCAAAGCGCCGCTTGATCGTGGGGCTCGACTCGTCCGCGGCGAGGATGCCGCGTCCCGGCGCGACTAGCGCGCGGGCGGTCTCGTGCAGTGGGTTGCTCATCGGTCGTGCCTCTCGCTCTGACGCTCTCACGGTGCGTGCGGACGGGTCGGTTCAGCTTGCGGACTCCGACAGGATCGTCGTAACTCGCTCGACGACGTCGGCGTTGCCGACGATCAGCGGGGTGCGCTGGTGCAGTTGTTGGGGCTGAACATCGAGGATGCGCTCGGTCCCCGTGGAGCCGGCGCCGCCGGCCTGTTCTGCGACGTAGCAGAGCGGGTTGGCCTCGTAACCCAAGCGCAGCTTACCGCCCGGCGACTTCACGTCGCCTGGGTAGAGGAAGATCCCGCCCTTGAGCAGGTCGCGATGGAAGTCGGCCACCAGCGATCCCACATAACGCAGCCCGTAGTCCGCGCGCAGCGCGGACACCGCGGCTTGCATCTCGGGATGCCAGTTGCCCTGATTCCCCTCATTCACCGAGTACGCGGCGCACTTGGCCGGGATCTGTATCTGATCGTGGCTGTGCAAGAACTCGCCCGACGCGGGATCGAGCGTGAAGCCGTCCACGCGGCCCTCGGTCGCCACGACCATCACGGTCGACGATCCGTAAACCACATAGGCGGCGGCGCACTGCTCGCGGCCGGGACGGAGCAGCGCCGCATCGGTCACGGGCGCGTCATCGGTCCGACGGTAGATCGCGAAGATCGAGCCGATCGTGACCGCCACATCAATGTTCGACGATCCGTCCACCGGGTCGAACATGACCAGATAGGGATGGTCGGCGGCGTCGGAGACGAAGACCGCCTCCTCGAGCTCTTCGCAGGCCAATGCCGCGACCGCGCCGCAGTCGCGCAACGCGGAAACGAACGCGTCCGTGCCAGCGGCGTCGAGCACCTGCACGATCTCGCCCTGCACGTTCGTCTCGCCGGTGTCGCCCAGCATGCCGGCGAGCGCGGCTCGTCTGGTCAGGCCATCGACGCGCTTGGCGCCGGCGGCGATCGCTTCGAGCACGGTCAGCAATCCGTCCGCGACGAGCTCAGCTGGCGCGCTCTGCGAGACCACGTCGGTCAACGCTGGTATCGCTGCGTCCGTCATCACCATCCCGCTTTCCTGTGTCCGATCTGACAGCTGCGTGACATAGCGCACGTCCAAGCGCAGCCGCTGCGAGGATCGTCGCAGCCTCTTCCCCCCTGATCAAGTGGCGTACGATGAGATCATGCCAGCTGTTGACCAATCGACTGACCTGCCGCAACGAGCGATCGAGTCCTACGACGACGCCGTCGACTGGCTGATGTCGTTCGCCGACTTCGAGCGCGGATCCGGTCCGCGCCGCGCGCTGCCGGACTTCGCGCTCAACCGCATCCGTTCGCTCTTGCGCCGGCTCGACGATCCGCAGCACGGACGAGTCACGATCCACGTGGCCGGCAGCAAGGGCAAAGGCTCAACAGCAGCAATCCTCGAGTCGATCCTGCGCGCGGCCGGTTACCGCACCGGACTGTTCACGAGCCCCCACCTGCACGAGTTCACGGAACGCATCCGCATCCAGGGCGCGCCGCTGCCCGAGGTTGAGTTCGCCCAGCTCTGCGAACGGCTGCGCCCGCTGATCGCCGCAGAACAGCGCGACGACCCGGGCCACGTCAGCACCTTTGAAATCCTGACCGCGCTCGGCTTCTACGCCTTTCAGGCCCACGACGTGGACGTGCAGATCGTCGAAGTCGGTCTGGGCGGTCGGCTGGACAGCACCAACGTCTTTGCCCGCACCGACGCCGCCGTGATCACGGCGCTTTCGCACGAACACACCGACATTCTGGGCGACAAGATCACGCAGATCGCAGCCGAAAAGGCAGGCATCATCAGCGCCGGCTGCCAGACCGCTGTGCTGGCGCCGCAGCGCTTCGACGAAGCCGCTGACGTCGTCCGCAACGCCGCCGACGACATCCCCGTCGCGCTCGTCGACGTCGGAGCCGACTATGCCGCAGAGACGGCCGGCGTCGAGCCCTGGGGACAGTGGTTCCGCGTCACCCGCCGCCAGCCGCGTCCCGCTGAGTCGCCCAGCGCGATGCACCTGCTGCCGCTGCTCGGACGACACCAGATCGACAACGCCCTCGCCGCGATTGCCACGATCGACGCGCTCAACGCCGCCGCAACGGTCGCGGTCAACTCCGAAGCCCTACACAAGGGAATCGCCACGGTCAGCTGGCCCGGTCGGCTCGAAGCCTTTGCGCTGCCCGCCCATCTGCAGCCCAGGGACCCAGATACCGCCCAGACCGTTGTGATCGACGGCGCGCACAATCCTGAATCGGTGCAGCAGGCGCTCGACGCCTGCCGCGAATACTTCCCCCATCAGGCGCTGCACGTGATCTTCGGCGTGCTCGGCGACAAGGCGCTCTACCAGATGGCGCAGCTGATCATGGCCCGCAGCGACGATGTCTACGCAGCCGCGTCCGACCATCCGCGTGCGCGTCATCCCATCGAGGTCGCCGGCGCGTTCGTCTCGACAATATGGGATGGATTCTTCGCCGACTATGAGGAACTGTCGGAGGCGCTCGAAGACGCCATCGACCGCTCGCACCGCGATGACGTCATCCTGGTCCTTGGCTCCCTGTCATTGGCCGCCGACGCCCGCCAGCTGCTGACCCTGAAGCTCCTGGACGAGCTCTACGATCCGCCCCAGATCGCGCAACAGCCACCCACTGAGGACCCGACGGTATGAGCCCGCGAAGTTCCGACCGAACCAGGGTCGTCGTCAGCGGCGTCGGTGCCATCTCGCCGTACGGAGCCGGCGTCGATCTGTTCTGGCAGAGCCTGCTGCGCGGCGAGAGCGCGATCAAGCCGATTGAGAACTTCGAGGTCTCCGGCTTCAGCTGCACGATTGGCGGAGAGATCCGCGGCTTCGACGCGCGCGACTTCATCGAGCGCAAGTCGGCCCGCCGGATGGCGCGCTTCAGCCAGTTCGCCGTCGCCGCGGCGCGTGAAGCGATCGACGACGCCGGCCTCGACCTCGACACCGTCGATCGCAGCCGGATCGGCGTCGTGCTCGGCAACGGCGCCGGCGGATATCCCGAAATCCAGGCCACCGCCTCAACGCTCTTCGAGCGTGGCGGCATGCGGCTCGACCCGCTCTTCCTGCCCAAAGTGCTGCCCAACATGGCCGCCGCCAACATCGCGATGCAGTTCGGACTCCTGGGCTACAACACCACCGTCGTCACCGCCTGCGCCGCAGGCACGCAAGCGCTGGGCGACGCCGCCAACGTGATCCGCAACGGCCTCGCCGACATCGTGATCTCGGGCGGGACCGAGGCAGGCTTCTGCCAACTCGGACTGGGCGGCTTCGCCGTCATGCGCGCGCTCAGCTCCAGGAACGACGAGCCGACCGCCGCCTCCCGACCGTTCGACGCGGACCGCGACGGATTCGTCCCCGGCGAGGGCGCCGGGATCATCGTGCTCGAGTCAGAGGAATCGGCCAGACGGCGCGGCGTCGACTATTCGGTCGAGCTGGCCGGCTTCGGTTCCTCCGCCGACGCCCATCACCTGGTCATGCCCGACGCCGACGGGGCAGGTCCGATCCGCGCGATCAACTGGGCGCTCGAAGACGCGGGAGCCGCGCCGGCCGACATCGACTACGTCAACGCGCACGGCACCTCTACGCCGCTCAACGACGCATCGGAGACACGCGCGTTGAAGGCAGCACTGGGCGACGCCGCAGACCAGGTCGCGATCTCAAGCACCAAATCGATGATCGGCCACATCTTCGGCGCGGCCGGCGGCCTCGAATCCATCGCCGCCATCCGCAGCATCGAGACGGGCCGAATCCATCCCACGATCAACTACACCACGCCCGACCCCGACTGCGACCTCGATTATGTACCAAACGAGGCACGGGACTCAGAGGTCAACGCCGTCCTCAAGAACAGCTTCGGCTTCGGCGGCCAAAACGCCTGCCTAGTCTTCCGCCGCCTGACCGACTAACACCCCGTCGTACAGCCCAGCCCCCTCCGTCATTCCAGCTTGTCTGGAATCTCGCCCGGCTTCTCGCCCCGTTCCTCACCCGAACAGAACCGCGCACAGCCAACGACGTCCCAGACTCCGCTGAGACGATGACCCACGACACCGCTCCAGATACCGTGAACAGACCCTAGCCGCTGACGCCGGTGCGGTAGCCGTCGGGCAGGATGTCGCCGATCATGCGCTCGAGGGCCATCGTGTGCGAGCAAGTGCCGGTGTCCTGGAAGAAGTAACAGTCGCAGGACCAGCCGTTCGGGCCGAACTCGGCCGCGTGCACGGTGGAGTCTCCGCGTACGAGCACCTTCAGCGATTGCACCTGGAATCGCTCCGGCTCTTCGGCGTAGATCCGCGCCTTCTCAATCTTCGAGATGAGGCTGCTCTGCATCGCGCACTCCCTCAAGATTGCCCCGCTGACGTTGGTGCAGGGCGGTAACCCGCAGCCTACAACTCCACCCGCGCCAACCGACGATACTGTGGACCATCCGCAGTCAGCGTCGATTGCACGAGCGCCACCGATCGCACCGTGGCCGCAATCTGCAGCGGCGGCCCAGCGTCGATCGCGAGCCGAATCGCCGACTGCTCCGCGGCCCCGGCTTGGCGGCGCACCCGGCCCAGCGTCAGGTGCGGACGAAACGGCCGCTGTTCCGCTGCCACACCCACCAATTCGAGCGCGTCATCGAGCTGGGCGCGCGCCTCGACCTGTCGGTCGAGCGCTGGCCCGCGCCGCATATCCAACGCGATCACTCGCGGACGCCTACCGCCGATGGCGGTCAGCGCCGCGATCTGCAGCGGTATCGATCCGACACCCGCCAACGCCGCCAGCGCGCGCTCCACATTCTCCACATGATCGGGTTCACGGTCTGTGTCGACCTCGCCCAGAAAGCGCAGCGTCAGATGCAGCGCGTCCCGCTTGACCCAGCGAACGGACGACGCAGGGAATCCCGGCCGATCTCGCAGCGCCCGGCTGATCTCCCAGGCAACATCCAGCGTCGCATCGTCCAGCGACGCCTCGACGAACAGCCTCATCACGGTCTCCGCTATCTGCTATCCAGGATCAGGTTTAGCATGATGCTGCCGTCCCGCATCCAGCTCGAAGCCTGCTCATGACCACCAATTCCGCGCCCGCCCAGACTGACGCGCTGCTCGATGTCTGCAAGCGAATTCGACGTCACATCGTCGAGATGACCCACGCGGCCCAGTCAGGCCATCCGGGCGGTTCGCTGTCGGCTACCGAGATCTTCGCCGCGCTCTACTTCGGCGGCGTCGCCCGGCACGACCCGCTCAATCCGCACTGGGACCGCCGCGACCGCGTGATCCTTAGCAAGGGCCACGCCACCCCAGTGGTCTACGCCACCCTGGCCCAGGCCGGCTACTTCGACGCGCAGCTGATCCCCACCTTTCGCGCCCTCGGCACAGAGCTACAGGGACACGTCGTACGCAACAGACCGCCCGGCGTCGAGATGTCCGGCGGCGCACTCGGCATGGGGCTCTCCTTCGCCGTCGGCATCGCACTGGGACACGGACTCGACGGTCTGCCCGATGACGAAGGTCAAATCTTCGTCGTCGTCGGCGACGGCGAACTGAACGAAGGCCAGAACTGGGAAGCGATCATGTCCGCCTCCCACTTCGGACTGCACCGCATCACCGCAATCCTCGACCGCAACCACTTCCAGAACGACGGACCCGGCGACGAGATCATGCGCATTGACCCGGTTGCCGACAAGTGGGCGTCCTTCGGCTGGGGCGTGCAGGAGGTCGACGGTCACGATGTCGTCGCGGTGCGCGACGCCTTGCTCACGGCTCGCGGTCGCAACGACGCGCCGCAGGTCGTGATCTGCGAGACCGTCAAGGGACGCGGAGTCTCCTTCATGGCCGAGAACCCGGCCGGCTGGCACGGCAAGGGTCCCTCCGACGAGCAGCTCGCGCAGGCGCTGGAAGAGATCGACGGAGGTCTGTCATGACCACGAGTCGTTGGGCCGCCGTTCCCGAACCGCCGCCGGCCGCAACGCGCGAGGCCTACGGCCCGGCCCTGGTGGCGTTGGCTGAAGCCGGCCACGACATCGTCGCGCTGGACGCCGACCTGTCAGCCTCGACCGGCGGCAACAAGCTGGCCGCCGCCTTCCCCGAGCGCTGGTTCACCGTGGGCGCGGCCGAACAGAACATGATCAGCATCGCAGCCGGCCTCGCCTCGACCGGCAAGACGGTCTACGCCGCGTCGTTCGCCGTCTTCATGCCAGGACACTGCTTCGACCAGATTCGCGTGCAGATTGCCCAGCAGCGGATGAACGTGAAACTGGTCGCGTCGCACGGCGGCATCTCCGTCGGCGAGGACGGCGCGTCGGCCCAGGCGATCGAGGACCTCGCCTTGATGACCTCGCTGCCGGGCATCAATGTCGTCGTGCCCAGCGACGCCGTCGAGGCCGACCGCGCGATCCGCCGCGCCGCCGAAGACGACCAGCCCTGGTACATCCGCCTGGGGCGTCCCAAGCTGCCAATCGTCTACACGGAGGGCGCCTCGTTCGAGCTCGGCAAGGCCGATCAGCTCCGCGACGGGTCGGACCTCACCTTGATCGCCTGTGGGCTGATGGTCGAACCGACGCTCAGAGCCGCCGACACGCTTGCCGCAGAAGGGTTGTCGGCGCGCGTACTCAACGTGGCGACGCTCAAGCCGCTCGATGAAGATGCCATCGTCCGCGCAGCCAACGACACCGGCGCGATCGTCTGCGCGGAGGAGCACAACGTCATCGGCGGGCTCGGATCAGCCGTCGCGCGGACGTTGTCGCGCCGCTGCCCCGTGCCCATGGAACAGGTCGGCATCGAGGACAGATTCGGGCAATCCGGCACCTGGACCGCGCTGCTCGACGAGTACGGTCTCACGGCGGAGGCGGTCATCACAGCAGCGAAGCGGGTCGTCGCGCGGAAGTGATTTGGCAGCAGATGTTCAATCGGCAGCGGCGACGTTGCTCGAAGAGTTCTCACCGCGCTCGTCAAGGGCGGCGCGGGCGCGCTCCATCAGCGCGTCATGCATGATCTCAAACATGACCGTCGAGGCGCCGAAAGCCCTGGTCAGAGTCTTGATCTCCTCGCCGTTGAAGTGAACCGTCAACCCCACTCTGCTCCCGGGCACCCAGTCATCCTCAGGCTCAAGAGCCTCGAACTCCCAAACCCCATCCGGCTTGTGGAGCAGCATCTCGGCCTCAACAGCGGCTCGCACATTCGGCTCGAGTGCTGCCAACCACTCCTGATGCGACGAAGTTGTCTCTGCGGTCATGATTGCTGATTGTACAGTTCCAGCTCGTCTGTCGTTGCGGCCCAGCCAGTGACTACCTGCGACTCGCCGTCCTCATCTGGAGCGTCCAAGATAAACGTGACAATGTCACCCTCGACTCCCCGACCAATCATGACCCAGCGTCCTGGTCGAATCCCTGCACCTTCCTCTGGAGGCCGCTCGCGGGACGGCTGCCAGTTCAAGATGGGCCGATGAGCCAGGGCGAATCTGGCGTCCTCAAACGTAATGCCACGTTCGGCCAGTTTCGCCACAGAGTCGTCGCTGATGCCCAGGGTGCGGGGCCTGGGGCGTCGACGCATGGCTCAGCCCCGAAGCCACAGGGAAACCGAGGTCAGATCCGAGCACCAGACGACCCGATCATCCAGGCCTTCTGGCCGCGGACGATCATCCTCCTCCACCAGCACCGCCTGCATCCCTGCCGCCAGCGCTCCCTCCACGTCCGAGACGATTGAGTTGCCGATGTGGACGCACTCCGACGGCTGCACGCCGAGATCCGTCGCCGCGTGTGCGAAGATGCCCGGTTCGGGCTTCCACACGCCGACCTCGCCCGATATGTAGATGCCGTCGAACTGCCCCTCGAGACCGGCGCCGCGAATCTTCTCGCGCTGCATCGCGCCGTCGTTGAAGTTGGTGATCAGCCCGATCGGGCCGTGTCGTCGAGCCGCGGCCAGAGCATCGGCCCAGCCCGCGATCGTCTCCGCGCGATCGGAGCGCTCGTCTCGGTAGACAGCGCAGAGCTCGCGAAACTCATCATCGCCCACCGACAACTCCGCTACGGTCAGCGTCCGACGCATCCACTCTTCCGAGTGCAACCACAACGGCCACTGCCAATCGTTGTCCTCCAAGATGCCGCCGATCACCATCTCGATCTTGTCGGCGAACGCGGCGGCCGGCTTCGTCCACAGACCCAGCTCGATCAGCCGCTGACCTACTGCCGTGCGCGCCTCGCGGACACCGATGCGTTCGCTGACGAGCGTGCCGTCGAGGTCGAAGAAGACAGCAGCGAAGCGGCGGCCCGCGCTCACTCCCCGACCTCGAGTTCGTCCGCCAGCTCATCCTCGAGCTCATCCTGGTAAATCTCCAGCGGCCAGATCGGCCAGTCGAGGAACTGGTCAGGCGGTTCCTCGTTCGGGCCTTCAGGATGCAGCGTGTCGACATCGCACTCGGGCACGTACGTCTGCATCGGGTTGGCCTTGAACTCGATCCCATCCTCGTGCGTGACGACGTTTGCCAGCGAGTAGCCGATCCAGGCCAGGCAGCGGCACTCGAGTCGAAAGGAGACCGCGAAGCGGCGGCGCATGAGCGCCTCGTCGCGGATGAAGTCGTGAAACTCCTCGATCTCCTCCGGCGGCAGCATCATGTCGACGTGCCCCTCGAAGAGCATCTGCAGTGCGTCTTCGGCCTCTTCGGCATCGTCGGCGAGTGCGGCCTCCGACACCTGCGCGTCCTGCTCAGTCATCTTGCGCTCCCTCATCTTGCGAGTAGACGCCGACCTCCTGGCCGCGCCAGACCGTGACAATGAAGTCCTCGCGCAGCGGATCGGACGACAGCGCCCAGTGGTGGTCAATGTCGGCGATGACGTCCTGGATGTCCACTTCCGTCCAGTCTTCCGGCACGCTCAGCGTGGCATAGACGATCGGCGGCGCGTAGTGCAGATCGACCCGCGCCCTCGAGCCCGTCTCGTTCTCGATCACGAAGCACTCCGAGTGGGCGGTGCGGCTTTCGCGTTCGTAATGGAACATCTGATCCTCCGCGTCTCTCTTGGCTCCGCTCTTCGCTCAGACGGTCAGAGTGGACGAATGTGCCCATCACCGCGGATCACCCACTTGTACGAGGTCAGCTCGCGCAGACCCATCGGCCCGCGTGCGTGCAGCTTGCCGGTCGAAATGCCCACCTCGGCGCCCAGACCGAACTGCCCGCCGTCGGTGAACTGCGTCGACGCGTTGACGTAGACCGCCGCCGCATCGACCTCGCGCAGGAAACGCCGCGCGAGCGCCTCGTCGGCAGTAATCACCGCCTCCGAGTGACCAGAGCCGTGCCGGGCGATATGCGCCAACGCCGCCTCTGCGTCATCGACGATGCCGACCGCGGCGGTCAGCGATAGAAATTCGGTGTCAAAGTCGTCGACGCCGGCCGGCTCGACGCGGGCCGCCGTCGTCGCCAGCACCGCCTGCGCCCGACCGTCCGCGCGCAACTCGACCGGCGTCGGCCCATCCGCCGCCCAGCGCTGGCCCAGCTCCGACAGAAACGGCTCGGCCACGTCCCGGTGGACCAGCATCACATCGAGCGCGTTGCAGATGCTCACGCGCCGGCGCTTGGCGTTGTCGACGACGTTGAGCGCCATCTGCAGGTCAGCCGAGGCGTCGATGTAGGTGTGGCAGATGCCCACACCGCCGGCAACGACGGCCATCGACGCCTCCTCGCGGACACGGTTGATCAGCGCCTGTCCGCCGCGCGGAACCATCAGATCGATCAGATCGTTCATCGCCAGCAGCTCGCCGACCAGCGCGCGATCGGTGCTGCGCACGAGCTGCACCGCGTCAGCGGGCAGACCCCCATCGGCCAGCGCATCGCGCAAGACCTCGGCCAGCACCTGATTGGAGCGCAGCGCTTCGCGTCCGCCGCGCAGCACTGCCGCGTTGCCCGACTTCAGGCAGATCGCGCCGATGTCGATCGTCACATTCGGCCGCGACTCGTAGACCGAGGCAATCACGCCCAGCGGCACCCGGACGCGCTCGATCTCCAGACCCGAGTCCGTGGTTGAGCGGTCAATCGTATCGCCGACCGGATCGTCCAGCAGCGCGAGATCCTCCAGCGACGCCGCCAGCGACGCGACGCGATCAGGCGTCAGCAGCAGCCGGTCGACCATCGCCTCCGACAGGCGCTCACGCGACTCCGCCACATCCTCCGCATTGGCCGCAACCACGGCGTCCGAACGCTCGCGCAGCAGCTCCGCTGCGCGGCGCAGCATTGCGTCCTTCTGACCCCGCTCGGCCAGGCCCAACGCCGGCGCCGCCGCGCGCGCCGACTCCACCTGCCGGCGCAACGCCGCCGAGGCATCAGCGCGCGCTGCGCGTGTTGCGGACACTGCGGGCGCTGCAACGGATGTCTCGGCCGCCGGACTCGTCATGGCTGTTGTCTTTCCGTTCGCGACAGACTGCTTCGGCTCGATCCTAGTCAACGCCGGCGTCGATCAGGCGGCTTGGGCGGGTCTCCAGAGCCGATGAAACTGTACTCGTCAGACGTGACGCCCAGACGCGTGTCGAAGCCGTCGATCACCTCGATGCGAGCGCCTTCATCGTCGTCGCCGCGCGGTCGGAGGCGGTAGACGCCGCCCAGCGAATGCTCCGGATTGGACAGCGACGAGAGCTTGCCGCGCCAGGAGCGCTCGCGCACCCCGCCGATTCGCGTCGTCTCGATGTCGATGATCGCAAAGCACTCCGTCAGCACCAGGCCGCGCGTGGTCAAGACCTCCGCCTTGAACTGCTGCCTGCGTCGCATCGTGGTCATGCCGCTGCCCGTTCGATCTTCATCCTTGCAGCCTACTCAGCGCGAGCGCTGCGGCGCGAACGTGGCGGCGATGCGCGGATCGGAACCAGGCAGGCGGCGCACGATTACCGGCCAGACCAGGACGGCCAGCAGCATCAGCCCGGCCGCCTCGATCACGACCGAGATCACCCCGCCCTGGATACCGAACCAGTCGAACATGAAGAACACCTGCAGCCCCGTCAGCGGACCCATGCCGATCACCATCGAGAGCACGCCCATCACACGCCCGCGCATCTCCGCCGGCGTTCGCGTGACCAGCAGCGACGTCTGCATGATCGCAAACGCCGAGAAGCCGAATCCCATGCAGAACGCCACCACCATCGACAGCTCATACCACGGCGACAACGCCATCGCCGTGACGCAGAGGATGAACCAGGCGGTGCCCGCGTAGTAGATGCGGCCCGACTGACCCCAACTGCTCCAGCCCGCGATGGCCAGCGCCGAGACGAACGATCCCGCGCCGACCAGCGCCTCGAGCACGCCGATGCGCAGCTTGTCGACGCCCAGCAGCTCCTGTCCGATGTCGGGCAACGCGGCGTTGTAGGCCGGGAAGAGCAGGTTGAAGGCCAGCGTCACCATCAGCGTGCCGACGAGCAGCTGGGAACCTCGGATGTACTGGAATCCCGCGCGGATATCGGCCATCGTCTCCCGCGCGACCTCGCCGAAGCCCTGCGGACCGTCGGAATCGGAGGCGCGGTGCGGACGCCGATACTGCAGCGTCGACGCAATCGCCGCGGAGATGATGAAGGCGCAGGCCGTAAACAGGTACGCCCATTCCGCCCCCAACTCCTGCAACAGCCCGGCGCCGATCAGCGGGCCGGGAATCCGCACGATCGAGTCGGTCGACCAGTCCAGGCCGACCGCGCGCCCCACCTGATGAGGCGCGACCACGTCGGCGATCATCGCGCGGCGCGTGGGAAACTCCACCGACCAGACCGTGCCAGCGATGAAGACGAAGACCAGCAGCAGCCAGAAGTCGATCCCAACCAGCATCACCCAGGCCGTCAGCGCGAAGTACATGACCGAGAGGATCAGCAGAGAACCGATCCAGATCTTCTTGCGGTTGAAGCGGTCGGCGAGGGCACCGACGAACATGCCGAACAACAGGCGCGGGGCCATCCGCACCAGAAAGGCGAGCGCCACAAAGCCAGCCGCCTCGGCCAGGTCGCGCGCAAACAGCGTGAGCACCAGCATGTCGAGCCAGCGCACCATGCCCGTCACCGCACCGGCCGCCCAGACGCGGCGGAAGCTCGAGTTGGCTAGCAGGCCGGTTCGCGTAGAGGGGAGCCGATTGCTCACCCGCTCAGGCTATCCCGCTCTCTGCTGAAACTCGCGATCGGCCCGCTTGCCGCGATAGACCGTCAGGTCAATCGCCCGCCAGACCTGCGGCGTCACCTTGAACAGCATGCGCGGCTCAGTCTGCATGTTGGCAAAGAACGCGTCGACCGCGTCAGCGTTGGACGGGTCACCGCGACCCACATACTTCTCGGCCAGCCGCCGCGAGATCGGCCAGATGTCAAAGTCGGGCAAGGTCAACGCCTCGGCCACGCCGTCGAACTCCAGATGCTTGGCCGGCGGACCAGGATCCTGGATGCAGAAGGACATCCGCGAGTCGTGCTGCAACTGCTGACACCAGACACGGCTGTGCGTGCCCGTCAACCAGAACTGTCCCTGCGGAGGGTTACGCCGCGGATGCGCGTCGTCCGCCACCTCGCCGTCCCACAAAAACCAGAGCGGAATCGTGTACGGACGCCCATCGCGCCGCAGCGTCGCCAGGACCCCAGTCAGCGGTTGATCCAACAGTTCCCGGATCACACCCGGCTGCATTCGCGGCATAGCAAGCTCCCTCTGCTGCCCACTCATTCTATGCGCGGCAACAATCTGCCCCTCCCCCCGTTTCCGGGGGAAACAATCTAATCCTCCCCCGCTTCCGGGGGGACTCAATCTAATCCTCCCCCCTCCGGGGGGAGCTAGAGGGGGGCGCTCCGCCTCCGGGGAACAATCCAGTCCTCCCCCACTGCCGGGGGAACCCAATCTAAGCCTCCCCCCTCGGGGGGGTGCTAGTGGGGGGCTGCTCCGCCTCCGGAGGAACAATCTAGTCCTCCCC
>JAJDZG010000122.1 GCA_022824765.1 Dehalococcoidia bacterium
CAAGGGTCGGCGAGTGCGGTGGATTGAGAAGACTCGCGATGCGGTCAAGGACCGGCTGGTCAAGGAGATCAACCACTGGGACCACCGAGCCGCGCAGCTTCAGGAGTAGGAGGCGGCCGGCAAGATCAATGCGCGGCTCAATGCCGGTGAGGCCCGGCGGCGGGCGGACGACCTGCAGGGACGCCTGCGCAAGCGACTGGACGAGTTGGATCGCGAGTCTGAGATTCGGGCGGCTCCGCCGGCCGTGATCGGCGGACTGATGGTTGTTCCTGCGGGTTTGATCGCAGCGATGACCGGCCAAGTGGCGCCAACTCCTGCGTCGACGACCGACACGCAGGCGGTCGCGGCTGCGGCTCGAAAGATTGTGATGGATGTGGAATGCGATCTCGGCTTTGAGCCGGTTGATCGCGAGTTTGAGCACCTGGGCTACGACGTTGAGAGTCGCGATCCGAGAGGAGCACAGAGCATGCGCTTTATCGAGGTCAAGGGCCGACGCGCCGACGCCGACACTGTGACCGTGACCAAGAACGAGATTCTCTAGTCGCTGAACCAGCCCGACCACTTCATCCTGGCGCTGGTTGAGTTCCAGCCGGACGGCGGCCACGAGGTGCGGTACCTGCGACGGCCCTTCCAGCGCAAGCCCGACTTCGGCGTGACGAGCGTAAACTACGACTTCACGGAGCTGATGCAGCGGGCCGAGGCTCCGAGCTGAGCGTCCGCGAGGAGGCCGATGATGCAGTTGGTGAGAGCCAAGCCTGAGGCGATAGCGCGCCTCGTCTTGAGCATGAAGGAGTCGCCCATGGGTAAAGTCCGTGTCCCCGTCCGAGTCTCAAACCCGTTCGACGCCGGCCGCTACTGGGAGGCCGATTTCCTGGTCGATACCGGCTCCACCGTCAGTTCCGTGCCTGTCGATGTCCTCAACAGCATTGGCGTTGACGCCTCCGAGATCGTCGAGGTCTTTATGGCTGACGGAAGATCGGCGCTCAGGCGCGTTGGTTTGGCTAGCTTCGATGTCGCCGGCGTCAAGCGAACGTCGGAGGTCATCTACGCACCCGAAGACACTGAACCACTGCTCGGATTTCTGATCCTTGAAGCGATGGGCTTCCTCGTTGACCCGCTCCAGGAACGTCTGAGGCCGCGCTCGGACCTGGCCGTCGGTGTCGACTAACGATTCCGCCAACGCCGAACTGGACTCGCGATATGACTGACCATGCCGTTGTGGCTCAGCGCAAGCTGATTGAGGTGGCTCTGCCGCTTGATGCCATTAACAAGGCGTCGGCGCGGGCGAAGTCGATTCGGCATGGGCACCCTTCGACGCTTCACCTGTGGTGGGCTCGGCGACCGCTGGCGGCGGCTCGGGCGGTGATCTTTGCTCAGATGGTGGATGATCCGTCGGCCAATCCTGACCTGTTTCCGACGGAGGCGGCGCAGGAGAAGGAGCGGCAGCGGCTGTTTGGGATCATCGAGGAGCTGGTCAAGTGGGAGAACACGACCAACGAGATCGTGCTGCAGCAGGCGCGGGATGAGATCTGGCAGTCGTGGCGGCGGACCTGCGCGGCGAACGCCGTGGAGCAATCGCGGACTTGATAGCCAGGCTGATCGCGTTGGTCAGGCAGGCGATGCTCAACTTCTGGCTGGGACTGGTCTAGATCTTCATGTTCGTCGTTCAGCTCGGTTGGCTGCCAACCAGCGGAAAGGTGGGTTCGAGAACCTGATCCTGCGTACGAACACGCTCGCCGGATTCGGGATGGCGGCGACCATGCGGCTGACTCGCTCGGGCATGCTGGAGGTGCTGAGCAATGACTACTTCCGCACGGCTCACGCGAAAGGACTCGCCAATCGCACGGTGATCATCCGTCATGCGCTGCGCAATGCCTTGCTGGGTCTGGTCACATTCGGGGGATCACTCTTACCCAGCTGCTGGCCGGGTCGATCATCGTGGAGGTCGTGTTCGGCTGGTATCCGTGCTTCTTGACTCACGGTGCTGCCCGAACTGGCCGGCGCCGTGCTCTTGCGGAATTGGGTATCATTCGCGCGAGCGAATGTTTTTGGTTAGTGAAAAGAGGGAGCAATGTCACGACACTGGACGAAACTACGGCGAGCGAGGTTGAGTAGGCGGTCGCTGTTGAGCGCGTCTGCCCGGGCTGGGGTTGGCGCTGCCGGTCTGGCTCTGGTGGGTTGCGGCGGCGACGATGACGACGACCAGCCACAGCAGACGGTGGTCCAGGCTCAGCCGCAGCAGGAGCAGCAACAGCAGGCGATGCAGGAGCAGCAGGCTGAGCAGCAGGCGATGCAGCAGCAGGAGGAGCAACAGGCCGAGCAGCAGGCGCAGCAGGTCGAACAACAGGAGCAGCAGGAGGAAGAGCTGGACCGTTCGACGGCGCAGGAAGAGGCGGAGGTTTCAGAAGTCGATCTCGACGCCGAGATCGTCGTTGGCTATGGATCGTTCCCGCCGACGCTCGACATCACGACGGCTGGCGGCGGCGGCGGACAGGGCGCGAGCAACAACCTGCACTTCGCGGCGCTGGCGGCGTACAACTCGGGTCGCGTGATCCAGGCTGAAGGCGGCTTTGGCGACTGGGAGTTCACCGAAGACCTGTCCAGCTTCATCTGGCGGATCAAGCCGGGCGTCACCTTCCATAACGGCGAGCCGCTGAACGCCGAGTCGATCCAGTTCTACTACGAGCGGATCCTCGGTCGGGCCGAGTACAACCCGGACTTTGAGTCGTCGCTGCGCGCCCGGGCCGGCTGGATGGGCGACATCTCCGTCGTTGACGAGCAAACGGTCTCGATTGCGATGGACACGCCGTTCGTGGATGCGCCGGAGCAGTCGGGCGGGATCAACTTCGGTCTGCTGCCGAAGCAGTACATCATCGACAACGGCGACGACCACTTCGCGAACAACCCGATCGGTTGCGGGGCGTACCAGTTCATGTCCTGGATCCCGGACCAGGAGATTCGCAGCCAGCGCTTTGAGAACTTCGCCTTCCCGCACGACGCGCCGTTCCAGTGGAAGGCTGGCTGGGCCAAGTACATCACGGGCCGCTACTTCCCCGAGGAGCAGGCGCGCGCGGCGGCGTTGGAGGCGGGCGAGGTTGACATCGCGTACCGGATTAGCCCCGATGTGGCCAAGCAGTTCGAGGATCGCGACGATTTCAAGGTGATCGCGCTGCCCGACGTTCGCGTGATGGCGCTGGAGCTGCCGGTCAACCAGTCGCTCGACCCGATTACGGGCGAGGAGAATCCGTGGCGCGACGTACGCGTGCGGCAGGCGGCCAACTACGCGATCGACGCCGACGCGATCATCGAGAACCTGCTGACCGGTACCGAAGAACGCGCCTACTCGCCGTTCCCGGCCGGTTACGACCCGCCAATCGGCAACCTGCCGGGTCAGTACAACTACGATCCGGACAAGGCGCGGGCGCTGCTTGATGAGGCCGGCCAGATCGGCTTCGCGTTCACGATCACGTTGCCGACCGGCCTCTGGACGGCCGACCGGATCTGGATGCCGGCGGTGCAGCAGATGCTGAACGACGTGGGGTTCCAGGTTGAGGTCGACTACGCCGACTTCGGCAACGCGCTGTCGCTGATCCGCAACAACGAAGTGCCGAATCCGTTCGTCTTCAACCAGGCCGGCGTGTCGAGCGGTGCGCCGCTCGGTCCGGCCTTCGCCTACCGACTGGTGACGACGGTCGGCTCGCCGTACTCGCACGCGCAGGAGAGCGACGATTTCCTGCCCGAGTTCTCGGAGTTCCAGGCCTTGATCGAAGAGGCGAACGCCGAGTTCGATCAGCAGCGGGCGAACGATCTGTACTACGAGGCCTCGGTGATTTCGTACGAGAACGCGTTCCAGGTGCCGCTGTTTGGTCTGCCGCACCTCTACGCGGTCACGCCGCAGATTCTCTACAACGAGTACTACGGGACTTCGACTGGTCTGAATGCGATCTACGCGCAGAAGCTGAAGGCGTAGGTCTGCCAGCGCTCAGCCTTTCGGGGGCTTGCGCGGAATCCCGCTCCCCCTTGCAGGGGGAGCTGTCACGAAGTGACTGAGGGGGTCCCTCGTACGTGACCTGCAGATACGGATTGGCAGAGCGGGACCCCCTCCGCCTTCGGCACCTCCCCCTGCAAGGGGGAGGGGGGAGGACGATGCACTGGTCTCCTGAGGGGGGAGGTTTAGGGAGTTAATCTCGCGGCATCCGCCCCAGAAGGGGAGGTCGAAGAAATGAGTGACGATGCGTAGCGAACTTGGGGCGACCGCCGTCGGACGATTGCTCCGCTCGATTGCGGTCGTCTTCGGTGTGGTCTCGATCGTCTTCTTTCTGAGCCGCGGCGCCGGCGATCCGGTCTCGCGGCTTGCGCCGATCGACGCGACGCAGCAGGAGATCGAAGAGGCGAAAGAGCGCTACGGGTTGAACGACCCGATGATTGAGCAGTACGGGCGATTCCTCTGGGACATTGTGCGGCTGGAGTTCGGTCAGTCGTTCCGGGCGACGCGGCCGGCGACGGAAGTGGTCGGCGAGCGGCTGGTGGCCACGATCCAGCTGGGAGCGGCCGGGCTGGTGGTTGCGTTTGCGATTGGCATTCCGCTCGGGATTGTGGCCGCGGTGCGTCGAGGAGGTGTGACTGACATTCTGAGCAGGATCGGAGCGCTGTTCGGTCAGGCGGTGCCCAACTTTTGGCTGGGCCTGATGCTGATCCTCTTTGTTGCGCTGTACATCGATTGGATACCGACGGGAGGGCGCACGACGCCGCAGAGCATCATCCTGCCGGCGATTACGCTGGGGTCGTTTCCGGCGGCTGCGGTGATGCGATTTACGCGATCGGCGATGCTGGACACGCTTCAGCAGGACTACATCCGAACCGCGCGCGCAAAAGGGCTGACCGAACGCGCGGTGCTGTTCAAGCACGCGCTGCGCAACTCAATGCTGGCGGTGGTCACACTGCTCGGGTTGCAGGTCGGCAACATCCTCTCCGGGGCGATCATCGTCGAGACCGTCTTCGCGTGGCCGGGCCTGGGGCAGCTGATCATTCAGTCCATTGTCGCGACGGACTATCCGGTGGTGCAGGCGTCGGTGTTGCTGACGTCAGTCTGGATCGTGTTTATCAACCTCGTGGTGGATGTGTCTTACACGTTTATCGATCCGCGTATTCGGACGGGAGCGATCTGAGCGGTGGCAGCATCTCAGGCTCCTGTGCAATCCGTTGAGGATCCCTTCGCGGGACGGCGACGCAATTGGCGGGTTCGATCACCGAAGACGCTGGTGGCTACGCTCTCGGTGCTTTTGCTGTTCATTGTGCTGGGCATTTTCGGATCACAGATCGCGCCCGAGGATCCCTTCAAGCTCGATCTGGTCGGCAGGCTGCAGGCGCCGTTCTTCGCGGCGGAGGGCAGCCTGGATCACCCACTTGGCACCGATGATTTGGGCCGTGACACGCTCAGCCGGCTGATTTACGGGGCTCGGATCTCGCTGTTGGCGATCGTGATGGTGATCCCTCTGGCGACCGTGATTGGTTCCATCCTGGGCATCCTGGCGGGTTGGTTTGGAGGTTGGACGAGCCGAGGGATCATGGCGCTGGTGGATCTGCAGTTGGCGATGCCGGCAATCCTGATCGCCGTGTTTCTGCGCGCGATCTGGGAACCGAGCCTGAGCAACGTGGTGATCGTGCTGGTGTTCGCGTTGTGGGCGACGTTCGCCCGCCTCGTGCGAGGCGAGACGTTAGGCCTGAAAGAGCGAGAGTTCATCATTGCGGCGAGAACCATCGGCGCCAATGACCTGCGGATCATGGTCCGGCATGTGCTGCCCAGCCTGGTCAATTCGATTGTGATTTTGGCCACGCTCAATGTCGCCACGGTGGTGATTGCCGAAGCCGGGCTGAGCTTCCTCGGCGTGGGGATTGCGCAGGACTCGATCTCTTGGGGGATCATGATCTCACAGGGGCGCGGCGTGATCGTGACTGCGTGGTGGCTGGTCACGGTGCCCGGAATCGCGATTATTTTGGTGTCGCTGGTCGTCAATCTGTTTGGCGACTGGCTCCGCGACTTCCTGGATCCGCAGCTACGCAACGTCCAGAGATAGGTACGGGTCGACACCGTCACACGTTGACACGAGGGGAACGGCCGATGAGCTGGCAGTCGGAACTGGATGAAATGGAGCGGCGGGCCCGGTTCGCGCGGCAGATGGGCGGGGCGGACAGCGTCGCATTTCATCACGGCCGAGGCAAGCTCACCGTGCGAGAGCGGATCGATCTCCTGATCGATCCGGGCGAGTTCCAGGAGACCGGTCTGCTGGCCGGCAATCCGCAGTGGGAGGGAAACGAGCTGACCGGCCTGATGCCGGCCAATGCCGTGGTTGGCGTGGCGAAGATCAATGGGCGCAAAGTGGCGGTGCAGGGCGACGACTTCACGATTCGCGGCGGCTCAGCCGACGGCATGATCGGGACGAAGAACGGCTGGGCGATGCGCCACGCGTATATGAACAGGATCCCGTACGTGCGTTTGCTTGATGCTACCGGTGGCAGCGTCAAGCACTTTGAGCAGCTCGGGCGCACGTACGTCGTGGGACCGGAGGTCGGCGGCGGTAGCGGAGTCGACGACTTCCTGTGGTACATGCCGGTGGTCAACGTCGTGCTCGGTTCGGTCGCTGGCGCGCCGGCGGTGATCGCCTGCGACGGGCATTTCAACGTGATGGTCAAGGGGACGAGCCAGCTGTTCGTTGGTGGACCGCCGGTGGTCAAGGCGAGCCGGGGACTGGAGATATCCAAGGAAGAGCTGGGTGGTGAGGA
>JAJDZG010000167.1 GCA_022824765.1 Dehalococcoidia bacterium
CGTCAATGTCCGCGCGGCTTCGACTTTCGGTTGGTTGATGCGCCACGTTTTGCCCCGTCGCCTGTTGCCAATGTATGGACACAGCGTATGCCAACTGCGCTACAGACGCTACGGCAAACGGGTCACTCGTCATAATCGAGGGGGTTTGTCGAGCTTCCTGGGCACATGACGGCGGGTCACGTTGCGGCGGAACAGGTCAGGACTGGCGCTCGTACAGGGTGTGGTACTTGTCGCCGCCGGAGATTGACTGGCGCAGATCTTCGCGGTCCAGTTCAATCAGCCGCAGCAGCGCCGACCGCGCGTCGGCCTCTGCTGTTTCGTCGCCGTCGCAGCGTTCGAGGATGCGCTCGAAGAGGTCTGCATCGACGAAGGTCTCCACGCGACCGGACCAGGGGAAGAAGACAAACGACTCGGGGTCGTCGAACCCGGGGCGCAGCTTGCGCAGTTCGCGCAGCCGTTCCTGGGGCCCTCGGACTGGCTCGACCACACGGATGAACGGCCCGTCCACATCGTTGCGGCGACTGTCGATGAGCAACCGCTCCTGCAGCCAGCCGAAGCCGATTACGACGACATCGGCATCGCGCAGGGCGCGCAAGGTCTCCTCAGGGTCGAATCCCTCATCAGCCATGAGCCGCAGTATACGATCAGTCACGCTGCACTGCCGATCCTTGTCTGGGCCGCTGCCCGAGGCTGCGCTGATCAGCCCCCATGTCAGCGCCCATGTCAGGGCCGACGCAGGCTTCGATATAGTCGCGGGGAGGTCAGACCGCATGCGCCGCTCTCCCAACGCTGTCCGTCCGCATCGCTCGGCCGAGCAGGCTGACGCGTTCCGCACGCTGTTTCGACAGCAGGGAGACCGGCTCTGGAATGCGGACCGTGATGTCGACTGGGCGGCGGGGTCGACGATTCCCGCGGGTCGCCGTGCGGCCTGGCTGCGGATGATGAATGTCTTCCTCGGGCTCGAGGTGATGGGGCTGGACACGATCCAGGTGATGATGAGCCAGGCCACGCACCAGCTGCGCGACCCCGCGCTCAACCTGTACCTGGCGGCGCAGTGCCAGGACGAGGCGCGCCACGTCTATGCGCTCGACCGCTATCTGAGAGAGGTTGACGGGCATGGCTATCTCTCGACGCCTGAACGCTTCCTGATTGAGCGCTTTGGCGGTATGGCATCCTGGGGCTTCTACCGGGTCGAGAACTGGCTGACGTCGACGTTGTTCAGCGAGAACTTCGCGGCGCTCTTCCTGCAACAGGCACTGGAGCTGGATGACGTCGATCCGCTCGCCAAGCAGATATTCCGTCTGATTCTGCGAGACGAAGTGCGACACGTGAACTTCCTGCACACGATCCTGCCGCAGTTGATCGATCGACTGCCGGCGGCGGGCCGCCTCTATGTCTGGCAGAGCCAGCTGTTGCTGGCCGGTGCTGTGGCGCTCGGACTGCGCAGGATCAAGCAGGACGTGGCAGACCTGGGCATCGACGTCGACGGCTACAAGTCGACCCTGCTGGAGAATCTCGACGCCCAGTTCCAGGACGCCGGACTGGACTCGTTCCTGAAGATTGATACATACGCCAAAGTGATCAACGCCGTCACATGAGCAGTGCGACACGTGGCAGCGGCGGCATCGATGACTGGCGGCGGCAGAGCTCTGAGATCGTGGAGGATTTCAAGTTCTTCCGGCTGCGGCGCGACATCGCTCGTCATCCGACGTCGGGCCGCGACCACCGCTTCTTCATCTTCGAGTTTCCCGACTGGGTCAACATCATGCCGATCACGCCTGAGCGCGAGGTGGTGTTCGTCAACCAGTTCCGACACGGCACGCGTGAGCTGACGCTGGAGATTCCTGGCGGCATCGTCGATCCCGGCGAGGACGCGAAACAGGCGGCGCTGCGTGAGATGTTCGAGGAATCTGGTTACGCCAGTTCCGACGCGATCGAGCTCGGCTGGGTGCACCCCAACCCGGCGCTACAAGAGAACCGTTGCTGGTCATTCCTCGCGCAGGACGTGACTCGAACTGTCGCGGCTGACCATCAAGTCGGCACCGGCAGCGAAGCCATCGAAGTGACGACGGTGCCGCTGGACGAGATTGCGGGCCTGCTTAACGACAAGCTGATCACGCACGCGTTGACGATCGCGGCGTTTGACCACTACTGGCGCTGGGTCGGTGATGTTTCGTAGCGGGCGTTAGCCGCGCAGCGAATCGACGTCGAAGTCGTCGGGCAGCGGAATGAAGAGGCTGCGCCGCGGTCCCTCGATGTCGCGCGTGATGTGGCCGCGGCCGGTGACGTCATCGGCGAGCAGGATGTCACCGCCGTGCAGCCGCAGGACACTGCCGTCCCCGATCTCAATCTCCACCGTCCCGCTGAGGGTGACGACGAATTGACGGCGTGGCGCGTTGTGAAAGTCGAGTTCGCCGCCAACGGGTGTCGTTCGGAAGATGACGCCCTCGGCGTCGAACATCTCGGACAGGGTGCCGTAGCGGCTCTCCGTCTGCGCGACGTCAATCGTCTCAAAGTGCGACTCGCCATCGTCGCCGGTGTAGACACGTGTGATTTGCATGCTGCTGTTGCTCCTCAGTCGTCGAATGATCGCGCCCAGCGGTGGACATCGAAATCGTCAGGCAGGAAGACCATCATGCTCAGCCGCGGACCCTCGAGGTCGGTGGTGAGATGTCCTGGACCATGGGTGTCTTCGGCGTAGCAGATATCGCCTGGGTCGAAGCGGCGGGTGTCGCCGCTGGAAACTTCGGTCTGCACGGATCCCTGGATCACGACGATCATGGTTTTGGCTTCAGCGTTGTGCCAATCGTTGACCAGGCCTGGTTCCGAGATGCGGAACGAGATGAAGTCCGGGCGCAGCCGCCGCGAGAACGCGCCGACATCGAACTCCCTGAGATTGATTTCGATGTCCTCGAACTGCGAGGTGCCATCATCGCCCAGATACATCCGCGTGAGCTTCATCGACCACCTCCTGTTGGTGTCTGTGCTGATGCTATCGCCTATACGGCAGGCGCCAGTAATCGCCGAGTTCGGCCAGCGAGGATACCGTGAGGTCGGGCTGAACGTCCGTTGGCATGGGCTCGTTCATGCGCCGCACCCAGACGGTCGCGGCGCCCAGTTGGGATGCCGCCCGAATGTCATGCGGGATCGATCCAGCGACGTGGAGCTGCTGCGACGCGGAGATGCCGCGTGAATCCCACAGCGTCTGCCAGTGGGGCGGATCAGGCTTGTAGCTGCGCACATCCTCGGCCGTGACCAGCTGGTCGAAGTCGGCGCCCAGCTTGCGAACGCTGAGGCCCAGACTGTCCCGCGTGACATTGGAGAGGATGGCGAGCGGCGTTCCGACGGCCGCCAGACGGCGCAGGAATCCGCCGGCGTCCTGGTAGACCGGCCATTCTGCAATCGACGCGGCGAACGACTGCGCCGTGTGGTCGTCCAGGGCAACGCCGTACTCCGAGGCGGTGCGTTGGATCGAGATGGCCAACACGTCGTCATACGGGCGGTAGCGTTCGTGCTCGACTTCGAGTTCGACGGCGATCCGCCGCGCGGTGAACTCGGCAGGGCTCAGATCCCGTAGCTGCGGCGTGGAAGCCAGCCAGTTGCGCACACCCGCGTGCCAGTCGATGAGCGTTCCGTAGCAATCGAAGGAAATCACGGCGGCGTCGCGAGGGTGCATCACTGTTGGTCTCCATCCTCTGCATCAATAGCTGCGTCATCGAGACTTGCATCATCGAGCGTGCCGAATTGGACGATATCGCCGAACCGCTCGTTCAGCTCGCGCACGGCATCGTCGACTGCTCGCTGCCGCTCGCGACGCGCGGCGGACATCGGTGGCTCCACGTTCGACGAGCCGGAGTCGTCGAACATTGAGAGCTGATGCGCCTCGGGCTGCTGTTCGAGGCCGGAGACGCCCACGCCCAGCAGTCGGAAGCGTCGCGAGGGCGACAATTGCTCGTCCAGCAGCGAGAGCGCGGTGCGCTCGATCACTGCGGCGTCGGTGGTCGTGACGGATAACGTTCGCTGTCGCGTGAAGGTCGTAAAGTCTGCGAGGCGAAACTTCAGCTGAACCGTGCGCGCACGATAACCCTGTTCTCCCAGCCGTTTGGCGACGGCGGATGATTGCTGCTTCGCGACCTGTCGCAGCTGCGCTGGTGCACCGACGTCGTCGGCGAACGTGGTTTCCGACGAGATCGACTTCGTCTGCCGCTCGGTCGAGACGCCGCGGTCGTCGAGTCCGCGCGCCAATTGCGAGAAGGCCTCGCCGCGTGAACCGAAGCGGTCCATGAGCCAGGGCAAGGGACGTTCGGCCAGGTCGCCGATCGTCTTGATGCCGGCCTCGCGCAATCGTGCGGCGGTCTTGGGACCAACGCCCCAGAGGTCGGAGATCGGCAACGGCGCGAGGAAGTCGGCTTCGCAACCAGGTGGGACGACCGTGAGGCCGTCGGGCTTCTGCCGATCGGAGGCAATCTTGGCCACGGACTTGCTCGTCGCCACACCGCAAGAGACCGTCAGTTTGGTATCGGCGGCGACGCGCTCACGGATCCACTGGGCCAACTCCGCCGGCCGCGATCCCTGCGCGACGCGGTGGCTGATATCGATGAATGCCTCGTCCACCGAGAGCGGCTCGACGAGCGGCGAGACGTCGCGGAAGATGGACATGATTTGTGCTGAGACTTCGCGGTAGCGGGCAAAACGCGGCCGCACGACCTCGGCGTGCGGGCAGAGCCGCACGGCCGTCCGCATCGGCATCGCCGAGCGGCAGCCGAAGACGCGCGACTCATACGATGCGGCGGCGACCACACCGCGTCCCTTTGGCGATCCGCCGACCAGCACCGGCCGGCCGCGCAGCTCGGGACGATCGCGCTGCTCGACGGACGCGAAGAACGCGTCCATGTCGGCGTGGATGATGTGCCGCAGCGGCGCCTCGGGCGGAATCGTCACGCTTGTACGCTAACAATCCAGCGCCGCGAATCATGGCCAACAGCCGTCGGAGCATCCAGTGAGCCTGCTGACCCGCTTGGGACTTCAACGCTCGGAGCGCGAGCGTGCGGCAATAGCGTCGTTGCGGCAGGCTGAGCGTCTGATGCGAGCAGGCGCGCTGATCGAAGAGATCAGGAACGCCGCTGAGCCGGCCTTCGCGCTCGAGTTTCGGGGCGATCCCGTTGCGTCTGCCTGGCGGTCGCTGTTTCAGGGCAACATCGAGGACGCGCAGCGCTCCGCTTACGCTGCGGCGGATGATCGGCCTTACGATGTGGACTCCCGCGTGGTGCATGGGACGGTGCGGCTCGCTCGGAACGAGCTTGATCACGCCGAGCATGAGTTTGAGCAGGTCATTGAAGAGTTTGGCGCGGAGGCGGACGCAGCGGACGGACGCCGGGCGGTGATCCTCGCGCGGGGTCACGCGCCGCTCGATGACTTGCCGGCGTCAGACAACGAGTGGCATGCGGCTGCGCGATTGCTCACCACGCTGTGGCGGCTGGCCGGCGTGGCTGAGTCGAGGATGGCGGCCCTGAGCGGCGGTCATCCTGATTGCCTCGCGCTGTTGCGGGGCGTCCTGGAGGACGGCGATGGGACTCTTTGACGGTCTGCGACGGCGGTTGGGAGCGATGAACGAGGTGCGAGAGGCGACGCATGCCGCGTCGGCGACGATGGCTGATGTGGAGACCGTCCGGCGGGCGCTCCTGGCAGAGTCGCGCCGTGTCGGACGGCGCGAGCGACTCACGGTCACGATGCTGATGGAACACGCCGAGGAGGATCTGCGCAGCGTGGATCTGTTCCAGATCATTGGCCATCTCGACGCCGAAGGGGAGATCACGAACGTTGAACAGGATTCGTTCGGCAATCTGAAGTTTGATTTGTCGACGCTGAGCGAGCGGACGGAGCGGCGGCGCAGCGTTTGAGCGCGCTGATCGTCATGATCGCACTATAGTGGTTATGTTCCAGAACTGGTCGGTGGCGCGACATAACTGACGAGTTGGTGCTCCAACGACGATGGCTGATCAGGCTCATTCCGTCTGTTCCAGGACCAACTGGAACTCCATGACGCCCGCATCCTCGATCGACAGGACGCGGAAGCCTGTCGGCTTCTCGATGTCGTAGTCGGCCAGGACGAAGTCCGTCGAGCCGACCACGACGACGAAGCCATCGACGTAGCGGCCTTCGAGCGCGATGGTGACGTTGTTGGTCACGCCGTGGACTTCGAGCGTGCCGGCGACCGTCGCGCTGAGTGGTTCGTCACCGCTGGGCAGCGCATCGATCAGGATTGGCTCGGTCAGTCTGAAGATGCCCCATGGATAGGTGTCGGACTCGAGGCCGCGAGTGCGCAGAGCGCCGTCGCGGAAGCTCTGGTCGCTCTGGAGCGTGCGCAGATCAGCGGTGATCTCGACGGTCGTGATCGCCGAGCCGTCGAACACGAGGGTTGCCACGATCTCGCTGGTCCGCCCCACGGCGGTTGTCGTGCCGATCTGGGCCAGCTCCTCGCCAATGCGGTAGCCCACGAACGACTCACCCTGTTCGGACAGTGTCCACGTGCCGGCCAGGTCCGCGAGCGGAGCGGCGCCAGCGCTGTCCTGCTGCCCGTCGTCTGACTGCTGAGCGGCTTGCTCCTGCTGCGGCTCGGCTGGCTGCTCTTGTTCTGCTTCAGGTGGCTCAGCACTTGACTCGGGCTGCTCGGATTCTTCCTGCTGTGCTTCCTCGTAGGCCATCGCGGTGTCGGACGACGGCTGAGCATCCTGGCTCGCTTGCTGATCGTCGGACGCATATGTGCTGCCGTAGCCGTCGTCGGACGGCGCGGCGGCCGCCGCTTGAGTCGTTGATGTCTGGTCTTGCTGTTCGGACGACTGGATCTCGCTCGCGGCCTGGGCAGGCTCGGCTGCTTGCTGCTCTTGCTGTTGATCGCGCAACGACTCCACTGCCGATTGCAGGCTGGCCGGCGGTGGCGCGCTGTCGAACAGTCCAACCTGCCAGAGCACGATGGCGATCAGCCCGATGCCGGCGACGGCGACACCGCCGATCAACATGAGCCGCCGTTGTGACACGCTTCGCAGCAGACTCATCACGAACCTCTTCTAGTCGTCTGTCAGCAGGGCATCGACGAATGCGGTGGCGTCGAACGGGGCGATGTCCTGCAACTGTTCGCCGGTTCCGGCAAAGCGAACGGGAATGCCGAGCTCCTCGGCGATGGCGAAGACGATGCCGCCCTTGCTGGTGCCGTCGAGCTTGGCCAAACAGATTGCCGTCACGTCGGTGGCGTCGGAGAACTGGCGCGCCTGACTGAGCGCGTTCTGGCCGCTCGTGGCATCGATGACGAGCAGCACTTCATGGGGAGCGCCGGCGTGCTTGGTCTCGATCACGCGGCGCACCTTGCCCAGCTCGGCCATCAGGTTCTTCTGTGTCTGCAAGCGGCCCGCGGTGTCAATCAGGACGAGGTCGGCGCCGCGCGAGACGGCCGCTTCAATGGCGTCGTAGGCAACGGCGCCGGGGTCCGATCCCGGCTGGTGCGCGATCACCGGCGCGTCGAGCCGACCGCCCCAGGTTTGCAGCTGCTCGATGGCCGCCGCGCGGAAGGTGTCGGCTGCGGCGAGGAGCACCGATTGACCTTCCTCCTGATAGGCATGCGCGAGCTTGGCGATTGATGTGGTCTTGCCGGCGCCATTGACGCCGACGACCAGCACGACGTGCGGTGTATCGGGCGCAGATTGTGGGTCCGTGGTGTCCCAGAGTGCGCCGCTGCTGCGCGGCCGATCGAGGCTGGCGATCATGCGGTCGCGCAGCAGATCACGAACGCCGGAGGCATCCAAACCGGCTGACTCGCGCTGTAGTTCTTCAATCCAGCGCGCGGAGTTGGCGCCGCCGATGTCTCCGAGGATCAGCGTCTCTTCCAGTTCTTCCCAGAAGTCGTCGTCGATCTTGTTCCGTTGGAAGATGCGGCGCAGGGCGCCGAGCTGTCCGCCGCGGGTGTTGGCAGCGCTGAGCGTGATGGCGTCGCGAACCTCCGCATCCTGGTCTTGCTGCTGCCGAGCATCTGAGCCGCGGCGGAAGCGGGAGAGCAGCCTGACCATCAGTGGGCCTCGCTCAGCTCGTGTAGCAGACGTTCGGATAGCCAGGCCGAGAGGTCATGCAGCGCCTGACGGCCGATTTCGTGCTGCATGGGGTATTCGCGGTAATCCAGGTTCATCCGCATGGACTGCAATCGGTCGCGGGATGTGCGGCCGCGGTCGATGCTGACGAGCGGGTCATTCGTGCCGTGTTGGACCAGCAGCGGCAGGTCGGCGGCATCGGGGTGGACGTCATTGGCAGCGTCATCCGAGAGCCAGGTGGAAAGCATTGCTGCGCCTTGCCATCGCTTCGGTTCGCTGAGCGCGAGCCGATAGGCGAGGAAGCCGCCCTGCGAGAACCCCATCAGCGCGGTGCGTGCCGGGTCGGCGTTGTAGCGTTCCGACGCCGCTGTGATGAACGCCGAAAGCGCGTTGGACACGCGCTCGAGTTCGCCGTCAAGCGGCCGGTCGTTGGCGCCCCTCTGCATCCAGGTGTACATCGGAGCGTAGGAGTAGGGCGATCCCTCCAGCGGAAACTCGGCCTGCGGACAGATCAGTTGCAGCTGCCCGTCGGCGAGCAGCGGCGCGAGCGGCGCGAGGTCCTGGCAGTGTGCGCCGTGTCCGTGTAACGCAAAGAGCGTGGGATGCGGGCCCGGCCCGGCGGGCGTCCAGACGGCGTGAACGAATCGATCTGCGTTGGTCATGCCGATCAGCGTAGGGCAGAGTCTCGAGGGCTGTGAGCGGAGAATCTCTTCACTCGGTTAATCGAAGTCATCGACGCCGAGGATTTCCAGCGCTCGCTGCGCGGCTGCGAGCTCGGCGGTCTGCTTCGAACGGCCCTCAGCCTCGGCGACGGCCTCGCCAAAGACGGATACTTCGGCGCGAAACAGGGGATCGTGGGAAGGGCCTGATTCGCAGACGATGCGGTAGCTGGGCTGCGTCCCGTCGCTGCGTTGGGAGAAGTGCTGCAACCGAGATTTGGCGTCGAGAAGGTGGAACGTCTCTGAGATCTCCTTGATCCGGTCGTCGAAGAGGAGGTCTATCACGTCTCGGGCGGCGCGGTCGCCGCCGTCGAGCCAGATCGCACCGATCACGGCTTCGAGCGCGCAGCTGAGGATGTGGTCGTTGTCGCGTCCGCCGCCGCGCGAGATGCCGGGGCTCATCGACAGGTGATCGCCCAGTCGCAACTCGCGTCCAACCTGGGCCAGCGTCTGGTTGCGCACCAGCGTCGAGCGAGCGGTCGTCAGCCAGCCCTCGGTGGCGTCGGGGAAGTCGAGGAAGAGCCGCAGGGTGATGAACGCCTCGAGGGCTGCATCGCCGAGATGTTCGAGTCGCTCGTTGGAGCGCAACGTCGGGTCGCTCGACTCATTCAACCAGGAACGGTGAACCAGCGCCTCGCGCAGGAGTCCGACGTTGTCAAACTGGTAGGCGAGCCGCTTCTGCAGCACGTTGAGCATCTTGTCGGACACACCAGCGGTCTGCATCAACGCCGCCTCCGTCCGGCTCGGCTAGTAGGTTGCAGCTGTGGAAGGCGTGTTGGAGACATGAGCGCCAATCCGAACCTGATCGAGCAATTGCGCGGACACATTGCGCAACGCTCCGCAGCGGCGTTGGCCGCGTTCGAAGCGTTATGTGAAGTATCGCAGAGCGAAGGCATCAGTGTCTACGTGGTCGGCGGTGTCATGCGGGACATCTTGATCAGACTGGAAACGAATCGGCCGCTTGATCTCGATCTGGCGGTCGACGGCGACGCGTCGATCTTGCACGGTGTCCTGACCCAGGCTGCGGGCCGGCGGCCCAGTGTCCATGATCGGTTCGGCACGGCCCGGGCGCAGCTGCCGGACGGGTCGTCTATCGATCTGGCGCGCACACGGTCGGAGCGGTACGCGTCGCCGGGTGCACTGCCCGTGGTGTCAGCGGCGTCGATTGATGTCGATCTGGCACGCCGCGATTTCACGATCCACAGCGCCGCGCTGGGCCTGACGGGTGCCCGGCGGGGCGAGTTGATCGATCCGTTCGGCACGGTCCGAGATATCGGATCACGGACGATCCGCACGTTGCACGACCTGTCGTTCCGAGACGATCCGACGCGCCTGATCCGGGCCGCGCGGTATGCCGCTCGGATCGGCGGATCGGTTGCTCCTCAGACCCGCAGGGAGGCGCGGAGGCGTCGATCGCATCTGGCGGAGATCACGGCCGAGCGGTTCGGCGATGCCTGGCGGTTGCTGCTGCAGGAGTCGGATGCCGTTGCGGCGCTCGACTGGGCGCGTCGGTTGCAGATTCCGCAGGGGCGATTGGCGTCCTGGACCATAGCGACGACTGTTCTGGAGGCAGCGGAGTCGCCGGACATGTTCTGGTCGAGCGTCGGTCTCACGCAGCCTGAGCGCACTGTGAGGTTGCTGCCGCAATCTGTCGGTCTGACGCGTTCGGAGCGGATTTCACTGGATGCCGGACACGCGCTTCGACGCCAGCGTCGACGACTCGGCCAGCTGAAGCGTCCGTCGGCGATCGCGGTCGTGCTGCGCGGGGTTCCCGATGGTCCGCTTGAGGCTGCCGCGCGTCTCTGGGACGGTCCATCTGGTGCGGCGGTCTCAGACTTTCTGGCGAGGCGAGATGCGATGCGATCGCCGATTTCCGCTAGGCGCATCCTGGAATTGGGCGCGCCTGCGGGGCCGAGTGTTGGACGTTGGCTGTCGATCATTGAGGCGGCGCTGTGGGACGGCGACCTGGACGCCGCCGATGGCGACGCTATTGCCCAGTTTGAAGAGCGGATACGATTGGCAGATGACCACCGCTGAATCCAACGCGGCGAGTGAGGACGAGGTCTGGCCTTGCTGCTTCTGCGGCGAGCTGACGCGCCCGGATGCCCGATCGGACTGCTATCGCTGCGGTGAGTACTTTCACCTGCGTATGACGGTCACTGCTGACGGACCTGACTGCGGTGACGTCTGGATCGACGACGAGACGATGGCGTTGCAGTTTGCCTGCCGCAACTGTCTCGACCAGCAGGGCTCGGCGTCCGCCGAGCCGTCGGCGCCGTCGGAGCCGTCAGCGCCGGTCGAACCGACGACATTGGACGCGCCGCGCCCAAGCGTGCGGCGCGCCGCGCCTGGGTCCAGCGCCCGCGACCTCGCACGGCGGAGGCGTTGACGTGCCTCGTCAGCGACCTCGGCGACGACGGCGACGCGCTTCCAACGCGGAGTCTGTCGCTCCGCCTGCACCGCAGATTACGGAACCGCTCGAGTCGACTCAGCATCAGCGCCGCTTGCCGACCGCAGGAATCGTGACCGCGGCCGGCCTCGGTATCTGGCTCGGCTGGGCTTTCACGAGCGCCGGTGGGATCGTGGAGTCGGTCGTCCTGTGGATCGGTGTCCTGATGGCCGGTCTCGGCGGCGGACGTTTGCTGCGGCGCAGAATCCAGTCGCGACGTGATCGCTCGCGTTAGTCGGTTGATTCACGGCGGAGGTCGACCCCGCTGCCCTGGATCGAGTCCAGCCGCACCACAACCGCCTTGCCCGTGCGCTGCTCGTCGCGTGACTTCTCGAGCGGATGCTGACCTTCCCAAATCTGATTGCGCTGCTCCTCGTCGGTGACGAGCGAGGCCTGTCCGCGGAAGATCCAGAACTTGCGCGCCGGCATGTTCGTGTAGGTCATGGCGACGCTCGGATTCTGCGCGATGGCCTCGAGCGTGGCCGATGGGTCGGAACGCACCCAGATGGCGAGCGAGTCGTCGCCGTGGGTTTGCGCGCTGCCGCGAAAGCTGACGATCGGCTGCGAGTCGGCGCTGACGGCATGGAAGGCCAATGGAAAGCCTTCGTTCAGCGCCTCGTTGACCCGTTCACGCACCTCGTCCGGGATGACCAGGGACATGTCAGACTCCTCAAGTAGCAGATTCGGTCGTGTCGACGTCGGAGAGGCTGCGGCGCATCCAGACGCGGTCCGAGACATCGCCTGTCCGCAAGGGGACGTAGCCCAAGCGTAACCAGAAGTAGAGCGCGACTCCATTGTCGGTGGGCAGCGGCACCAGCGCGTCGCTGGCGCCCAGTTGGCTGGCCGCGTCCTCGAAGAGTGGCACTGCCGCTCCGCCAAAGCCGAAGGCGCGCCAGCGCGCGTCGATGGCGAGCCAGGTCCAGATCGCGCTGGACTCGTCGATCCGCGCGCTCAACGCGCCGACGACGTTGCCGTCGCCGACGATCCACCAACCGATGTCGCCGGCGTCCAGGCGTTGCTGCAGATGGATCGGTTCTGCCCGTCCGGCGACGGCCCGGGCCGCTTCGCCGAGCCAGTCCGCGACGACTCGTGCCGCGATGATCGGCTCGATGGTCGTGCGGCCATCGGTGACGGTCGGCGGCGAGTCAGTGAGAAGGGTCACGGAGCACGCTCAGGAGGCGGCAGAAATCGCTTCACTTCGGCGACGACGACGTTGAGCGGCGCTTCGATGAAGGGGGCGGGCGGCAAGGCGCGGCGGAATCTAATGCCGTACTGCATGCGCAACATCCGGCCGTCGAGAATGACTGCTGCGCCGATATCGCTTTTGCTGCGGATTAGGCGGCCGATGCCCTGTCGAAACTGAATCAACGCGTTTGGAATCGTGTACTCGTTGAACGGATCGTTGTATCGCTCTGCGCGTGCTTTCTTGATGGGGTCGGTGGGTGGATCGAACGGCAAGCGCGGCACGATCAACAGGGAGAGCGCGTCGCCGGGCACGTCAACGCCGGTCCACAGCGAAGCGACGCCGAAGACCACAGAACGTGAGTCGTCCTTGAGCGCTTCGATGACCTGCGTGGGAGAGCCGCCTCGGCCTTGCAGCAGCAGGGTGATGCCGGCCAACTCCAAGTCCTCCTCGATCTTCTTGGCCGTGTAGTTCAGGGCGCGATAGGAGCGGAACAACACCATCGTGCGGCCGCCGGCGGCAATCGTGAGCTGTTTGACGGCGTCCGCAACGAAGTCGTCGTAGCCAGCGTCACTGGGGAATGGCGCGTCAATGGGCAGGAACATCCGAGCGTTCTGTACGTAGTCGAAAGGCGAACTGTAGCGATCCTCCTCGGCGTCCTTGATGCCAAGACTTTCGCGTAGGGGCCAGAAGTACGCGCCTACCTCATCTCCGGCGTCCATCGTGGCGCCTGTAAGGACGGCGGCATGAGACGTCTCAGGGGCAGGCTGCGGCCAGAGTGGTTGCAGCGCTTGTGCAACGCTTACTGGCGCCGAATGCAAAGTCACCAGCTCTGAACGGCGAATCTCCTGGTCGATCCAATAGACCATCTCTTTGGAGTCCTTAGAGATGACATTCTCTAACTCACCGATCCGATTCAACAGCTCGAGGCTCACCTCTTGGGCTTCGGCGTCCAACAGCTGCTCTGGAACAGGGGAACTCGCCCCGGACGAGTCGCCATCTCTATTGTCAGTGATGCGTCTCAGGCTTGCGGTGATCATAAGCATCGCTTCCCGAGCTAGCTCCCAGGCTTCCACGATTTCTTCCCATTGAGGCGTGCTTCGCATTCC
>JAJDZG010000116.1 GCA_022824765.1 Dehalococcoidia bacterium
GCCTCAACCTGTTGCTGGCTCAGCACGGTCGGCAGACGCGACGCGGCCTTCGGAGTCGACGCCAACGCGAGCGGATCGCGTTCAAAGAAACCTGTGTGCGTGAGCTCTCGGCTCAAGGACTTGATCGTCGAGGCTCGCCGGCGCACGGAAGCCTCGGCCGCGCCGTCCGCTTGCAGTCTGGCCAGGTAAGACCGGTAGCCGGCGCGGCTCAAGCTCGTCAGTTCCTGCCCGTCGTTCTCCAGCCAGCGCAGGAACTGCTCAAGGTCAGAGCGATAGTTGCGGATCGTGTGCGGCGAGAGGCCGCGCCCATGCTCGAGCGCGTCCAGGTAGCGGTCGAGCGCCGTGCGGTGTTGTTCGGAGAGCGGTGCAGTGGCCACACGTCCACTCTAGGACGATGAGCCAACGACGCGCAGCTAGCGCCGTGCGGTGCGGCGACGCCGTCCGCCGGTTGCGCGGCCTCGTCCGCCTCGTCCGCGCCGTTGCTGCTTTGGTTCCTTCAACAGCTCGAGGGCGCGTTCGAGGTCAATGGTGTGGAGCTCGTCCGTGTCCTTCAGGTTGCGGCGTTCATCGCCGCAGCTCACGTACGCGCCCCAGCGTCCGGGCCGGACCGTGACGTCCTCGCCCAGCTGCGGATGCTGACCCAACAGCTTGGGCCACTGGAGCCAGTCGATCGCGTGCTCGATGTTGACGTCTACGAGCTCCATCTCTTTGGGCACCGACGCACGGCGCGGCTTCGGCTGCCCCTTCTTCGGGCGGCCCACCTGATTGCCGACCTGCACGAAGGGACCAAACCGACCGTTCATCAGCCAGACGTCGTCGTCATAGTCCGGGTGTCGCCCCAGCAGGCGCGGTAGCTGCATGGTGGTTTCCAGCAACTCGTCCGCCTGGGCGTGGGTGAAGTCCGCCGGCGCGAGATCGTCCGGCAACGGAGCAGTGCGCGCGTCGTCGCCGCTGCCTCGACGGATGAACGATCGTCCGCCGCGTACGCGGACCTGAATCTCATCCGGCTCGGCCTCGTCGCCGCCGCGGCTGAAGCCGTCCTCGTCGAGCTGCAACGCCCAGAAGGGGATCGTGTCGATCTTCTCAGCAACGCGCCGCTTGAGTCCGCTCTCGCCGCCGCCGCTGCCGAAGTAGAAGTCGTGCAGGTGCTCCTCCGACTGAGCTTCACCGCGCGCAATCTGGTCGAGCGTGTCCTCCATGTCCGCCGTGAACTCGGCGTTGACCAGGTCCGCAAAGTGCTCGGTGAGCAGATCGCTCACGCCGAATCCGAGGAATGTCGGAATCAACGTGCGGCCGTTGCGCGTGGCGT
This sequence comes from Dehalococcoidia bacterium, assembly GCA_022824765.1. Taxonomy (GTDB): domain Bacteria; phylum Chloroflexota; class Dehalococcoidia; order Bin125; family Bin125; genus Bin125. Next base: position 1,310 of record JAJDZG010000116.1, read on the forward strand.
AGTTTCGATTGGTCAGCGTCTGGATGATCGCTGCATAGGTGCTCGGTCGGCCGAGTCCGTCATCTTCGAGCTTCTTCACCAGCGACGCTTCGGTGTAGCGCGCGGGCGGTTGAGACTCGCTGCCCCGCAGGGTCAGCTCGACCAGCGGCAGCGCATCGCCCTCCGACACGTCGGGCAGCAGCTGCGGGCCGTCGCCGCGCGGCGGTAGCACGTCGTACCAACCCGCGAACAGCACGACCTGCCCGTTGGCGACCATCACCGCGGGCGAGTCGTCGGGTCGCTCCGTCAGCTCAGCGGAGATCTCGATGCGGGTGCGCTCGACCCGCGCGTCGGCCATTTGGCTGGCCAGCGTCCGCCGCCAGATCAGGTCGTAGAGGCGAAAGTCGTCGTCGTCCAACGTGCCGCGCAGCGATTCCGGCGTTCGCGATACGTCGGTCGGACGGATCGCCTCGTGTGCTTCCTGGGCGTTGCGCGACTTGGTCTTGTAGGTCCGAAACTGGTGCGATTCCTCGCCATAGGTCTTCTGGATGTACTCGGACGCCTGGGCCAGCGCCTGATCTGACAGCGTGACCGAGTCCGTGCGCATGTAGGTGATCAGCCCGGTTCGCTCCCGTCCGAGATCGACGCCTTGATACAGCCGCTGAGCGGCCGCCATCGCCCGAGCCGAGCCCATCCCGAGTCGATTCGAGGCCGCCTGCTGCATCGTAGACGTGGTGAACGGCGCGGCCGGACGCATCTTCGCCTCGGTCTTGGCCACCGAGCTCACTCGCCACGGCGCTGCCTGCAGGTGCGGCTTCAGATCGGTGAGCGAGGCCTCAGTCTCCCAGCGCTTGCCTTCCGCAGAGAGCAGGCCCGTCGCCGGATCAAAGTCCGACGTACCGCTCGCCAGGTCAGCGCCGCCCAGCGACTGCAGCCTCGCTGAGAGCGGCTGGTCGCCGCTGCGAAACTCGCCTTCGGCGCCCCAGTACTCGGCCGAGACGAAAGCCATACGCTCCCGCTCGCGGTCGACCAGGAACTTCAGCGCTACGCTCTGTACGCGGCCGGCCGAGGTGCCCTGTCCCAGCTTGCGCCACAGCACCGGGCTCAGCGAGTACCCGTAGAGACGATCCAGGATGCGGCGCGACTCCTGCGCCTCGACAAGGTGTTCGTCGATCACCCGCGGGGACTCAATCGCCTGCTCTATGGCCGTCGGCGTGATCTCGTGAAACACGATCCGCTCATACGGCACCTTCGGCTTCAGCACTTCGACGAGGTGCCAGCCGATCGACTCGCCCTCCCGATCTTCATCGGTCGCGAGCAGCACACGGTCAGCCTGCTTCAGTTCCTTGCGCAAGCGAGTGACGTGCTTCTTCGACTCCGACGGCACGATGTAGTAGGGCTCGAAGCCATGGTCCACATCAACCGCGAGGTCGGCCCATGGTTTGCCCTTGATCTTCGCTGGACGCTCCGCCGCGCGGCGCGGTAGGTCGCGAATGTGGCCGAAGCAGGCCGTCACGACATAATCATCGTCGAGGAATCGTGAAATCGTGTCCGCCTTCGCGCCCGACTCGACGATCACCAAGGTCTTCCCCTCGGACGGTCCGGTCCTGTCAGCGTCGGGCATAGGTCATCGATCCTACCTGGTGAATCAGTCCCTTGAGTTCAAGTGTGGCCATCGCGGCCGCGGTCTCGTGAACCGGCTGACCGATCAGCCGCGAGAGCTCGTCGACGTGGATGGGCTCGGCGCCGATGTGCTGCAGGAGCAGCGATTCGACAGGATCCTCGGGCAACTGTTCGACGAGCTCCGCCTGGCGATCGACCGGGCCGATGTTGAGCTCCTCGAGGATGTCCTCTGCAGTCATCACGAGCTTGCCCAGCCCGCGCTGGATCACACGGTTGGCAGCTGTCGATTGGGTAGACGTGATCGGTCCGGGCACGGCAAAGACCTCGCGATTCTGGTCGAGCGCTGCCGTGACTGTATGCCAGGTACCCGACTTTTCGCCCGCTTCCGTCACCAATGTGCCCAGCGATACACCAGCGATGATTCGGTTGCGACGCGGGAAGTACCGCGCGTCTGGCCGAGTGCCGAGCGGATACTCACTGAGGATCGCGCCGCCGCTGTCAAGAATGCGTTCGACGAGCGACCTGTGATCGCGCGGATAGACGATATCCAGCCCGCTCGCCACCACGGCGACCGTGCGTCCGCCCTGCTCCAATGCCGTCTCATGCGCAATCCCGTCGACGCCGCGAGCGAGCCCCGACACGATCGTCAGGCCCTGTGCGGACAGCTCGGAGGCCAGCGTTCGCGTGACTTGCTTGCCGTACGCCGTCGGCCGACGCGTGCCGACGATGGAGACGGACCATTCATCGCGGTCCTGCAGCTCGCCTTTCAGGTAGAGCAGCGGCGGCGGATCGGGAATCTCCCGCAGGCGGCGGGGATAGGCGGGATCATCCACAGTCAGGGCCTGAATGCCTGCCTCGAGATAGCGTTCGTAGGCTTCGGCTGGGTCCAGCGTGGCGCGAGTCGACTCGAGCTGTTCGATCGAGTTCTTATCCAGCCCGGCGTCGCGCAGCATGCCGCGTTCGGCGCGCCAGGCGGCGGACAGGCTGTCGAAGAAGCGCTCCAGCCCGGCCATGCGCAGCGGTCCGATGCCCGTCACGTGCGAGAACGCGACGCGGTGGGCGATCTCCTCGGCGGACGCAGGGGTTGGCGGTTGAATGTCGGACACGAGTGCTTACGTTAGTGGGCGGAGACGCTCTGGTCTGTGGCGGCGGGAGCTTCCGCCACAGCGCGCATTTGTATCACACGACGCCCGTTCATGCGCTCGACAGTGACGGTCAGATTTCCGAACTGCACTTCGTCGCCGACGACCGGGATGCGACCCAGCTTGTCAAAGACCAGCCCCGCGACCGTGTCGTAGTCGGCCGCCTCGACGTGTCCGCCAATCTGCTCGAGCGCGGCGAGCTGCGCTCGACCATGCAGCACCAGCGCCCCGTCGACCAGCCGCGCTTCATCATCGTCGGCGCCCGCGGGATCGTACTCGTCGGCAATCTCCCCCACGATCTCTTCCAGGATGTCCTCCAGCGTGATCAAGCCGACCGTGCCGCCGTACTCGTCCAGCACCATCGCCATGTGCACGCGCGAGCGGCGCAGCTCGTGCAGCAGGTCGTCGATCAGCATCGACTCGGGCACGAGAATCGGCTCGCGGCTGATGTCGTGGACGAGTCGCTCGGCGTCGGTGCCCTTGAGCATTTCGGCCATCACGTCCTTCGCGTACACAATGCCAGTGATGTAATCGATCGACTCCTCGAAGATCGGCACCCGCGAGTAACCGTGCTCGAGCAGGAAATTCGCAGCGTCCGTCAGGCTGGTGTCGTGCGACAGCGCCGCGATGTCTGGTCGAGGCGTCATCGCCTCGCGCACCGAGCGGCCGCCGATGCTCATCACGCCGCGAATCATCTCCCGTTCGTCGTCTTCGATCTGCTGGTCTTCCTCTTCGATCAGGACTTCGATGTCGGTCGGCTGCGGTGCGACCTCGGTGTGTCGTCGCCCGACCCCGGTGACGAGGCGCGCGGGCGCCTCGAGGATCGCCGCCGGCCAGAGGAACACGGCGTCGAGCAGGTCAATCGCCGGCACGAACGCCATCGCGAAGCCTTCCGGCCAGGTCGCCGCCAGTCGGCGCGGCACCGAGTGAATCAATGCTGCCACGATCGCTGACACCAGTCCCGTGACGACCATCGTCTCCCACTGGAAACCGGTCTCGCGGACAACGATGTAGAAGATCGCGGTGAATCCAGACGCCACCGCAACGGTGCGCCCGACGGCGAACGATCCCAACGCACGCTCTCGCTCGGCGGTGATCACCGTCAGGCGGTTGGCGCGCGTCGATTCGGGACGTCGGCTGGCGAGCAACCGCGCGCGAGAACGGGAGAGGGAAACCACGCCCGCCTCGGCGATCGCCTCCAGCGTCAGCAGGACGACCGCCAGGATCAGGATCAGCAGCGCGATGATCGAGCTATCGCTCATGGACGCTGCTCACCTTCCTGCCGCGCGCGGTGCGATATCAGCCGCGCCGGATGCCCCACGGCGTTGCCGCCGTCCGGCACGTCCTTGTTGACGACCGACCCTGCCGATGTCCGTGCACGGTCGCCGACGCGCACGGGTGCGATCAGCATCGAGTCCGCACCGATGAATGCGTCCGCTCCGACCACGGTCGCGTGCTTCTCTGCGCCGTCGAAGTTGCAGGTCACGGCTCCCGCCCCGATGTTGGTGCGAGGCCCGACCACGGCGTCGCCGACATAACTGAAGTGCCCGATCTGCACGTCATCACCGAGTTTGGCCGCCTTCAGCTCGGCATGAGTGCCAATGTGCACTCGATCGCCGATCTCACATCCAGGCCGAACAGTGGAGTACGGCCCGACCTCAACGCCCGTTCCCAGCCTGGAGCCGCGAACCGTGCAAGATTCCAGTCGGCTCTCTGGGCCGACGCTGGCGTCCTCGATCACGGCGTTGGGTCCGATCCGTGCGTTGCGGCCGACGATGCTGAATCCGCGGACGTGTGTGCCTGGTTCGATCTCAGCTCCGCTCTCGACTCGCGCGGTCGCGTCGATCCAAACCGCGCGGCGATCGCGAATGCGGACGCCGTCGTTCAGGAGTGAATCGATGATGCGCCCCTGCATGACCGCCTCAGCGTCGGCGGCGTCGGACAGCGTCTCGACGTTCAGCCGCCCGTTCGGCGCGCCCACGTCGATCGCCGCGGCGGCATCACGAGCCACCGCAATCGGCACGGCGTCTGTCACATACGCCTCCGCAGCTGAGCATGAGACGATCCGCTCGAGCGCGCCCCACAGAAAGGCCGTGCGGAATCGGTAGAGTCCCAAGTTCACCTCACGGACGGCAAGTTGCTCGACCGAGGCATCGGCAAACTCCACGATTCCGCGAAGCTCGCCGTGCGAACCACGAACAATCCGGCCCATCTTGGCAGGATCGTCAACACGCGCCGTGGCGATTACGACATCGGCGGGAGGCGCATCAACGATCTGCTCGATCTGGTCCGATGTCAGCAGCGGCAAGTCTCCGTTGACCACAAACACGTACGCGCTGTCCGCCAGCTGCTCTGCCACCTGCCGGGCAGAGAACACGGCGCCGGCGGTGCCTCGTGGTTCGTCCTGGACGGTGAAGGCAAGGGCCATCGCTGGCGCGTCTGAGCGCAGCGCTGCCGCGATGTTGGCGCCGCGTTCACCGGGCGGCGTGACGACGACCGCGCGCGGTATGCCCGCCGCGGCAACCGCGTGCAGCACGTGCGAGGTCATGGCCCTGCCGCAGATCGGAAACAGCGGCTTCGGCGTCGCCGATCGCAGGCGTTGCCCTCGGCCGGCAGCGAGGACCACAGCCGACACCTGTGCGCTTCGGGAGATGTAATCGGATTCTGGCGGATCGTCGTCGGAACTCAAGCTCGGCTCCGGTTCAGTCGGACTGCTGACTGTGCCGTAACGCTACGTAGGGATTTTGCGGACTGTCAATACCCGCTGCGTATACGCTGAGTCCGACGACGCGGCCAGCAGCGGCGACGATCGCCCAAGTCGGCCAAGTCGCGCACTTGCAAGCTGCGTCGTCGCTCATCGGTTGACGAATGAACAGGACATGGCGGTCGCCGAGCTATGGACGCACAGACGATTCGACAGACCTTCACGGATTTTTTCGTACAGCGCGACCATCTCGCGGTGGCGTCGGCGCCGCTGACCGCGCCCGGCGACCAGACCTTGCTCTTCACCAGCGCGGGCATGGTTCCCTTCAAGCCGTTCTTCCTGGGCGAAGCGCAACCTCCGCATCACCGCCTCACGAGCATCCAGAAGTGCTTCCGAACCACCGATATCCACGAGGTCGGCGACGCTTCGCACCTGACGATGTTCGAGATGCTGGGCAACTTCTCGCTGGGCGACTACTTCAAGGCCGACGCGCAGGCCTGGGCGTGGGAGCTGGTCACCGACGTGATCGGCATTCCGCCAGAGCGGCTCGTCGCGACGGTCTTCACCGACGATGACTTCGCCTACGACCAATGGAAGAAAATCGGCTTGCCCGATTCGAAAATCTACCGCTACGGCGAAGATCAGGGCAACTTCTGGGCCGCAGGACCGACCGGCCCGTGCGGCCCCTGCTCGGAACTGCACTACGACATGCGCCCGGGCTACCGCGACGACTCGGGACCAGCAGACGCCGAAGAGAAGTGGCTGGAGATCTGGAACCTGGTCTTCATGCAGTGGACCCGCTTCGACGACGGCCGCCGCGAAGACCTGCCCGCTCAGAGCATTGATACCGGCGCCGGACTCGAGCGCTGGGCGATGATGCTGCAAGACCAGGACAATCTGTACGACACAGACCTCTTCGCGCCGCTGCTGGACTACATTGGCGGCCGCTGTCAGCTCGAGTATCACGGGGCCAGCGAGTCGCAGCGGCGCGCGATGCGCGTCGTCGCCGAGCACGGCCGAGCGATGACGTTCCTGATCGCCGACGGCACATTGCCAGGCAACGACGGCCGCGGATATGTGCTGCGCCGTCTCATCCGACGCGCCCTCTACATGGCCGATTCGCTGGGCATTGCTGACGACTTGCTGGCCGACCTCGCCGTCGAAGTGCGCGGCAGGATGGGCGCCTGGTATCCAGAACTGATCGAGCATGCGGCGCTTGTCGCCAACGTGCTGAACCAGGAAGAACACCGCTTCCGAGGCACACTCTCAACTGGTCGCACCCTGCTTGAGGACCGGCTCGCAGCCTCGGGCGGCGCACTCAGTGGCCAGGACGCATTCGAACTTTACGAAACCTACGGGCTGCCCTTCGATGTCACGGCGGAAGTCGCACGCGACCGCGGCGCGCTGGTGGATGAGGCGCATCTCCGCGCACAATTCGACAGCGCGCTGGAAGAACAGCGCCAGCGATCCCGCCAGCAGGCCGTCTTCCGCTACGACGAAGACGCCGCCCCCTACGCCGAGCTTGAGTCGGCGACCGAGTTCACCGGATACAACTCGGTTGAGTCGGAGTCGCGCATCGTCGCCATCGTCGCGGGCGGTGAGCGAGTCGCGCGGGCATCGACAGGCGAGGAAGTCAGCGTCGTGCTGGACCGCACTCCGTTCTATCCCGAAGGCGGCGGCCAGGTCGGCGACGCCGGCCGGCTGCGCGGCGACGATCTGCAAGTGGACATCGAGGACACCCGCGCCTTCGGCGACGTCATCGCCCACCTGGGCACGGTCGCATCTGGCGGCCTGGCCGTCGGCGATTCGGTGACGGCCAGCGTCAGCAACGGTCGCCGTGACGACGCCGCGCGCAATCACACCGCCACGCATCTGCTGCACGCGGCGCTGCGGCAGGTGCTCGGCGATCATGTGCGACAGGCAGGCTCGCTCGTCGCTCCCGATCACTTGCGCTTCGATTACACGCAGCCCGAGCCGCCGGCCGCCGCCGACCTGCGAGCCGTGCAACAGCTCGTCCAGCAGCGCATCCGCGACAACATCCCCGTCTCAACGTCGGAAATGGCGTACGACGACGCGCTCAAGACCGGCGCGATGGCCATCTTCGACGAGAAGTACGAGACCAATGTACGTGTGGTCGAGATCTGCGATCCCGCGCCGCATGTCCACGACTGCTTCTCCAAAGAGCTGTGCGGCGGAACTCATGTGCCCGCGACAGGCTACGTCGGCGCATTCCAGATCATCTCCGAAGGCAGCGTGGGGGCCGGCGTGCGCCGCATCGATGCCCTGACCGGCGCCGCCGCGTCAGCCTGGACAGACGCTCGCGTTGATGCGTTGGCCGAGATTGCCGCGAACGTCCGAGCCACGCCCGACACCGCCGCCGAACGGATCGCGCTGCTGCAGTCGGAGGCCGCCGATCTGCGCCGCCGACTACAAGCGATCGAAGCGCAGTCGGGCGCGAACGCGGCTGAATCGATCGCCGAGAGCGCGGTCGACGTTGGATCGGTCGCGGTCGCTGTTGGACGCGCTGATGTGGAATCCGCCGACATGCTGCGCCGCACGGGCGACGACGTTCGCAAACGCCTGCTCGGCGACGGTCGTGAGGCCGTGGTAGTGCTCGGCGCGATCGCCAATGATCGGCCGTTCTTCGTGGCGATGGCGACGGACGGGGCGGTTGCGGCCGGCGTCAACGCGGGACAGCTGATCGGCGGTGTCGCTCGTGTCGCGGGCGGCGGCGGCGGCGGCAAGGCCGATATGGCACAAGCCGGCGGTCGCGACGCCGCAAAGCTCGACGACGCGCTCGCCGCAGCCCTCCCCGCTGTCCAGGAGCAGCTGGGATAGGGCCAGGCGGTGCGCACTGCTGCCCAAGGTTGCATCATCGGGATCGATCCCGGTGAACGCTGGATCGGCGTCGCCCGCGCCGGCCCAGGCACGTCATTGGCGCTGCCCGTCGGTACGCTCGACCGTCGGCAGGGCGACGACTCCTTAGCGCAGATGCTCCACCGACTGCTCGGCGGCGAGGCCGTCGCGACTCTCGTGGTCGGCGTCCCGCTGCGTCCCGACGGACGCGAAGACGCTCAGGCGTCCGCATTTCGACAGTTCGGAGAGTCGCTCGCAACGTCAATCGGCGCTGAATGCGTCCCGCAGGATGAGCGGTTCTCGAGCGAGCCCGCGCCGGTGCCGCCATCGCCCCCATTCAGCCGCAAAGCGCGCGCCAGCGGACGCAAGAGCACCCAGCGGCAACGGCGCGAGCGGGAGCGATCACACGCGGCCGCCGCGGCTCGCATCCTGCAGCGCTGGATCGACATCCGAGACGGCGCTCAGGCCCGTGACGCCGCCGCCACAAGCAGGGCCCAATGCTGCTGACGCCTCGTTCGGTCGTCATGTTTGCCGCGGCAATCGCCGCGATCATCGCGGCCGCGTCCGCCGTCGTCGCAGTCTCGCGAAGCCCGCAGCAGATCAGCCGCAGCGTGCTCATCGAACCGCCGTCGTCGGGAACCACGCAGGTCTCGACCGTCGTGATCGCTCCGGGCGACAGTGCGGCGACCATTGGACGGTTGTTGCACACCCAAGGTGCGATTGATTCCCAGACTCGTTTTGAACTGCTCACGCTGCTGATGGGTTGGGAGCATCGGCTCGAGGCGGGCGAGTACTCGTTCGAGCCCGCGCTGCCCACGTTTGAAGTGCTCAGACGCATACACTCGGGTGAGACCTCGCCACAGCGCGTGATTATCCCGGAAGGCCTGAGGATTGAACAGGTGATGGAACGCCTCGCCGCAGCCGAAGTCAGCGATCCAGCGAGCCTCGCCGCCGTCATCTCGGACGGGCGCATCGGCGAGGCCGGCCGCTACGCGTCGCAGCGGCCCGCAGGCGCGTCGCTGGAGGGTTATCTCTTCCCGGCCGACTATCGTTTTTCGCTTGAGGCCTCGGCGCTGGAGGTGATCGCCGAGATGCTGCAACGCCTAGACGAGGCAATCTCGCCGGAGATCGCCCGTCAAGCCGCTGCGCGCGGTGCGACGATGCACCAGATCCTCACCATCGCCTCGATCATTGAGCGCGAAGCGGCCGTTGACCACGAACGCCGCCTGATCTCGGCCGTGATCTGGAACCGTCTCGCTGCGGGCATGCCCTTGCAGATGAACTCCACGGTCCAGTACGCCGTCGGACAACCGTCGAACTGGTGGAAGGCCGAGCTCTCAGATGCGGACCTGATGCTCGACTCGCCCTACAACAGCTATCGCTACAGCGGTCTGCCGCCGACGCCGATTGCATCGCCCGGTCTGCCATCCATCGAAGCCGCGGCCAATCCCGATGACGCCCCCTACCTCTACTTCGTTGCCAAGGGCGACGGCACACACGCCTTCTCACTCACGTATGAAGAGCATCTGGACAACGTCGAGCGCTATCTGGGAGGCTCCGAATGAGCGCGGCTGCCTGGCGCGTCGGCGTGATCGGACATCCGGTCGCGCACAGCATTTCTCCGCGCTTCCAACAAGCGGGCTTCGACGCAGCGGGGCTCGACGCGCGCTACGAAGCGTGGGATCTCGAACCGTCGCAGCTGGAGAGTCATATCGATTCGCTGCGCGAGCAAGGCGCGCTCGGCGCGAACGTCACAATCCCGTACAAGGAGGCCGCGCTGAGGCACATGGACGGCCTGCACGAAACGGCTCGCTTCGTCGGCGCGATCAACACCATCGTCAACAACGACGGCCACCTGCAGGGCTACAACACCGACGTGACCGGCTTCCAGCGTTCGCTGTCGGAGGCGGGAGTCAATCCCGCAGGCGCCAACGCTGTGCTCTGGGGCGCCGGCGGAGCGGCCCGCGCCGTCGCCTGGGCGCTGATCTGGCGACAAGCGGCCGCGCTGACCATCATCAACCGCACCGCCGTCCGAGCGGGGAGATTGCGGCACGACCTCGCCTCCGCGTCTGCGTCCGCCGCCCTGCAATCGTTCGGTGCCGACGACGATCGCGTCGCAGATGCGCTGCGCGGCGCCGATCTCGTTGTCCAATGCACGTCTGTCGGTCTGCGCGGCAGCGAAACGGCCGCTGACCTGCCGTTCGAGCCCAAACTGCTCGGCACTGCCACGTTCGTCGTCGACCTGATCGCGAATCCGCTCGAAACTCCGTTGGTCCAGGCCGTCAACGCGTCTGGTCGGCGCGCAATTGGCGGGTTGCCGATGCTCGTCTACCAGGGCGCGGCCGCCTTTGAGTTGTGGACGGAGCAGGAAGCGCCGGTTGCGGTGATGATGGACGCGGCTCACGACGCCATGGCGGGGACGGTGACATGAACGAAGGCGTGACCATCGGATTCGCCCTGATCGCCGCGTTCTTCGGTGGCGTCGGCCTGCTGCTCTTCAAGGAGGCGCGCACGCACCGATTCTGGCGGCAACTCGTCGCGCAGAATGACATGGAGGCCATCCAGGGCATTCTCGACCAGGAGCTGGAACACTGGCGAACCCAGCGTCCACCGAAGGACGTCAGTGCGGCCGTCTGGTCGGGCGTGCAGGGACTGGACCTGGTCAGCGCCTCGGCCGACCATGTGCGCGTCAGTACCTCAGCCGACCCCGAGTTCGGCACGATCGACGGGCAACGGCAGCAGATCGCGTCGTCGCTCGACACGGCCTACGCCACTGCGCTTCGCCTGGTCGAGATGATCTTCTACGACGTGCCAAACTTCCGTCCAACGTTCGTCCGCGTCGACGTGTACACCACGTTCCGCAACGAGGACGGCGTCGCTGAGGCGCGGCCCATCCTGTGCGTTGAAGCGGATCGCGGATCGGCGATGAGCCTGGATTGGAATCTGCCGCCGCAATCGCTCGCTCGGGAGTTTGAGGTGACCGCGAACCGCGCGCCAACTGGCGAGCCGCGTCCGATCACGCTGCCCGATGATCGCTTCATCGATATCGTGGATGATGGAGCATCCGTCGCGTCGACCGACGAGCGGAAGGACGACTGATGGGCAGCTTTCGCTGGCTCACCGCGGGTGAATCGCACGGCCCGGGTCTGACGGTGATCATTGACGGCGTACCGTCGGGCTTGCCGCTGTCGGAGGCGCAGATTCGAGAACAGCTCGCGCGACGCCAGAAGGGCTACGGACGCGGCGGGCGGATGAAGATCGAGACCGACTACGCGCAGATCCGCGGCGGCGTCCGCCAGGGACGCACGATCGGCAGCCCGGTCGCACTATGGATTGAGAACCGCGACTTTGATCAGGGTCTCGGCCCCGACAAGCGCGCATGGCGCGAGACCATGTCGTTGGACCTGGTTGATCCACCGCCGACGCAGGTGACACGCGTGCGTCCCGGCCACGCCGATCTGACCGCGTCGCTGAAGTACAGCTACGACGACGTCCGTGACTCACTCGAGCGCGCCTCCGCCAGAGAGAGCGCCGCGCGCGTCGGCGCCGGTGCTGTCGCGCGGCGACTCTGCGAAGAACTGGGTTGCGAGTTCAACAGCCACGTCGTGCAGATCGGCTCCGTGGCGCTGCCGCCGGGTGTCCCACTCGACTGGCCGGAGGTTGAGGCGTCCCCGGTCCGCTGCGCGGACCCGGTTGTCGCCCAAGCGATGATTGACGCGATCAACGCAGCCAAGCAGGACGGCGACACCCTCGGCGGAACGCTCGAGGCACGCGTATCGGGCGTGCCGTTTGGCCTGGGATCACACGTCCAGTGGGATCGCAAGCTGAGCGGGCGGATTGGCCAAGCCATCCTCTCGATGAACGCGTTCAAGGGCGTCGAAATCGGCGACGGCTTCAGCGGCGCTGCTCTGACCGGTCGCGGATATCACGACGTCGTCCTGCCCCAGGACGCCTGGGGCGGCCAACCCTGGCGACGCCAGACCAATCACGCCGGCGGCATCGAGGGCGGCATCTCCAACGGCGAAGATCTCGTCGTCAGAGTCGCGGTCAAGCCCATCGCGACGCTCGCCCACCCCTTGCCGTCTGCTGACCTCTCGACCGGCGAGCGAGTCGAGGCGCACTACGAACGGTCCGATGTCTGCGTCGTGCCGGCCGCAGGCGTGATCGTCGAGGCGATGCTCGCCTTGGTCCTCGCCGACGCCATCCTGGAGAAGTTCGGCGGCGATTCGCTGTCAGAAACCCGTCGCAACATGGACGCGTTCCTGGCCACCGCCGTCCCGCGCCGGGAGTGGTCATGAGTGCGCCCAACGATCTCCGCCGCGTCGTGCTGATCGGCTTCAGCGCGACCGGCAAGTCAGTGCTCGTGCCCTTCATCGCGCACAAGCTCGGCTGGCAGGCCGTCGACCTCGATGTCGAGATTGAGCGCGCGGCGGGACGTCCGATTCCCGAGATCTTCGTCGAGGAGGGCGAGACGGGCTTCCGCGCCCGCGAACGCGCTGCCGTTCGCGCGGCCTCAGAGCGCGACGGCTGCGTGATCGCCACCGGCGGCGGCGTCTGGCTCGACGCCGATAACCGCTCGTTGCTCGCCGATGGTGGATTCGTGGTCACCCTGGAAGCGCGGGCCGCCACGATCCTCGCCCGCTACGCCGAAACCGAACAGGGCACGACCGAGGTTCGCCCGATGCTCGCCGGCGTCGATCCGCGACGCCGAGTCGAGACCCTCAAAGCCGCGCGTCAACCGTTCTACGCCCTCTCAGATTTGACCGTGCACACGGACGAGATTGCCATCGTTGAGGCGGTCGACGAGATTGTCGATGCCGTCCAGCGGCGATCCGCGCGAGCGCTCGCATCGGACACCCGACTGCGCGAGATGCAAAGCGGGCCGGGCGTCGCTGCGCCGCCGCAGAACGACTTCGGGCCAGATGTCGCCTGCATCGTCGAGGCTGGAACCTCCCGCTATCCCGTCTACTGCGCGTGGGGTCTGCTCCAACGCAGCGGCGACATCATGGATCGATTGGGACTCGGCGGACGTGTCTTCCTGATGGTCGATCAATCAATCGCCGACTCGCACGGCAAGTCAGTGATCGCGTCACTGGCGGCAGCCGGACGCTCCGTGCAGACCTACCGTGTGCCGTCTGGTGAGTCCAGCAAGTCGCTGGCCCAGCTGGACGCGCTGTATGGGTGGCTGTCCGAGCATCGCGCGGAGCGGCGAGATGTCATCTTCGCGCTCGGCGGCGGCGTGACCACCGATCTGGCTGGAACGGCCGCGGCGACCTATCTGCGCGGCATGCCGCTCGTCCATGCGCCGACGACCGTGCTCGGCATGGTCGATGCAGCGATCGGTGGTAAGGTCGCCATCGATCTGCGATCAGGCAAGAACCTGGTCGGCGCCTTCTATCAGCCGCGAGCGGTGCTGGCCGACGTCGCGACGCTGGCGACGTTGCCCGCGCGCGAACTGCGCTCGGGCTACGCAGAAGTGATCAAGCACGCCTTCATCCGCGACGAGTCGATGCTCGATCTGCTCGAGGCCGAGGCGGACACCCTGCTCAATCCCGGCGCGGCAGCAGAAGATCAGCGCTGTCGGCAGCTGTTGGTCGACGTGATCACCCGAAATCAGGCGATCAAGGCGGCGGTCGTGTCGGCGGACGAGCGCGAATCAGACCTGCGAGCCATCCTGAACTACGGCCACACGCTGGGCCACGCGATCGAGGCGGTCACGGGTTACAGCGCCGTCTTGCACGGTGAGGCGGTGGCGATGGGCATGGTCGCCGTCGCCGAGATCGGCGCAGCGCTAGGCCTGATCGACGAGGCGGTCGTCAGTCGCCACCGACGCTTGCTCGATCGCTTCGGTCTGCCCACGCAGAGTCCGCCCGGACTCAGCCGCACCGATCTGCTCGACGCAATGTCACGCGACAAAAAAGTGGTCGGCGGCAAGCAAAACTGGGTGCTGCTCGAGAGCATCGGCTCGCCAATCGTAACCAACAACGTGCCCACCGAAGTCGTCAGCGAAGCCGTCAACACCGTCATCAATCCGCCCTAGCAGCCCTCCGGCGCAGCACCCCTCCGTCATGCCAGCTTGTCTGGCATCTCACCTGCGGCAATCGGCGCGCGATGTCCCTCCCTCCCCCTAACAGGGGGAGGTGCCGAAGGCGGAGGGGGTCCCGCTCTACCGCCTGGCCTTTAGCGACGCGAGACTCCAGACCATCTGGAATGACGATCATCGGTACGTCCTATCAACCCTCCGTCATGCCAGCTTGTCTGGCATCTCGCCTGTCGCAATCGACGCATGTTGCACATCCCTCCCCCTGCCAGGGGGAGGTGCCGAAGGCGGAGGGGGTCCCCCTCAACCGCCGCCTAGCCTTTGGCGATACGAGATTCCAGACCAGCTGGAACGACGAGCGTCGATCTGTCGTAGCAACCCTCCGTCATGCCAGCTTGTCTAGCATCTCGCCGACGGCCATCGGCGCGTGTTGCCCAGCCCTCCCCCTGGCAGGGGGAGGTGCCGAAGGCGGAGGGGGGCGCTCTACCGCCACCTAGCCTTTGGCGATACGAGATTCCAGACAAGCTGGAATGACGGATTGGGTCGCTGGAATGACGGATTGGGTCGCTCGGATGACCAAAAGGGCTAGTCAGCGGTGACGGCGGCCTGTGCCTGGGCTAACGACGCACTGCTTGAGCGCTCCACACGAATGTCGAGGTGCTCGAGCCCGCGCAGCACGATGTTTGGCTTGTAGACCGGAGTGCGCTGACCCAGCTGGATGTCGCTGAAGCGCTCGATCATCGCCTCGAACGCGATCTTACCTTCCAGTCTGGCAAGCGGCGCACCGAGACAATGGTGAATGCCGCGCCCGAAAGAGATATTGCCCGCATCCTCGCGCGTGATGTCGAGTCGCTCTGGATCGCTGAACGCGTCCGGATCGCGGTTGGCGCCGCCGATCAACAACGAGACGGGCTTGCCGGGCTTCAAGCTGTGTCGATCGATCTGAAACTCGTCGAGCGTGACGCGGCCGTCGACCTGGACGGGCGAGTCGAAGCGCAGCAGCTCCTCAATCGCGTTGTCGATCAGCACCGGCTGCTCGCGCAGTAGCTCCAGCTGCTCGGGATGCTCCAGCAGCGCCTTAAGCCCGTTACCGATCAGGTTCGTCGTCGTCTCGTTGCCGGCGACGAGCAGCAGGCGCAGGGTGACGATCATCTCTTCCTCGCTGAGCTGATCGCCCTCCTCTTCCGCCTCGATCAGCCGCGAGACGAGGTCGTCGCGCGGTTGCTCGCGATGTTGTGCCACGATCTGCTTGAAGTAGCTGTCGAAGCGCTGGGCCGTGTCGAAGACCTGACCAAGTTCACGCTCGTCGAGGTTCGGTTCGAGGACGCGGGCAAATCGGTCCGACCACTGTTTGAACTGCGCTCGATCTTCGGTGGGGACGCCGATCATCTCCGCGATCACGACCGTCGGCAGCAGCGAGGCGAGGTTGGACATCAGGTCGAACTCGCGCTCGCCCTCGACCTCGTCGAGCAGCGCGTGAGCCGTGGCTCGGATGTGGTCTTCCATCTTCGCGATCTGGCGCGGCGTGAACGCGCGGCTGACCAGTCCGCGCAGACGCGTGTGATCGGGAGGGTCGAGCGTGAGCATCGACGGCTGGATTTCGCTCTGGATCTGCTCGGCCACGCCGCGACGGACGCGACTGCCGCTGCTCGCCCGGGCGCGGGCGTTGGAAAAGACCTTGTAGTTGCGCAGAATCTCGTCAACGTCCTCGTACTTGGACAGCACGAGCGCGCCAGTCAACGGGCTCGGGTGGTACGGGTCCTTCTCGCGCAGCTCCTGGTACGTCGGGTACGGATCGGCGATGAACTTGGGATCCAGCGGGTACCAGGCGACGCCCGATTGCCAGCGCTCCTGCGCCAGGCGGGCCCTGATGTAGTACGGCGCCACGGCCGAGCGGATCGCGGAGCGGAATGACATGGTTGGCTCGTTTCGATCTCAAGTCTGTTGATGTCGTCAGTCGAGTGGATGGTCCCAGTCCACCATGATCACATCGCATTCCTCACCGGCGTGGATGCGTTCCACGTCCTCTGGGCAAACAGCGTATCCATTGGCAATCGCCATCGAGGTCAGGACACCGCTGCCCTGCGGCCCAGTCAGACGCGCGTGCCAACGGCCGTCCTCGTCTTGCTGCAGTGTGGCCCGCGCATAGACGCGCCGCCAGTCGGTGTTGACGATCTCCTCATCGGCGATCGCGCGCAGGATCGGACGAGGTTGCGGCGCGCGCCCCATCATCTGAAAGATTGCGAGCCGACCAAACAGCTCAAAGGCCAGCAACGAGGAGACCGGGTTGCCAGGCAGGCCAATATGCGGGACCCGACGACCGTCGGGCGCGGCGAACTCGCCAAACGCAAGCGGCTTGCCGGGCTTCATGCGCACGGTCCAGAAATCAATCGCACCCTCGCGCGCGAGCACTTCCTTGACCACGTCGAAGTCGCCGCGTGATACGCCGGCCGAGGTGATCACCAGATCGCAATCAGCTAGGGCCTCATTGATCTTCGCCGTCAGCGCGGGGATCGTGTCCTGGGCGATCCCAAAGCGTCGCGGGACGCCGCCGTACTGCGTCACCAGCGCGCTGAGTCCGTACAAGTTGGAGTCGTAAATCTTGCCCGGCGCCGGCGGATCGCCAGGCGTCAGCAACTCGTCGCCCGTCGAGAGGATCGCCACGCGCGGACGCCGAACCACTTCGACCTCTGCGACCCCGAGTGAGGCAAGCACCGCGATCTCAGGGCCGCGCAGCACCGTGCCAGCCGTGAGCACCAACTGGCCTTGTTGCACGTCTTCGCCGCGCCGGCGGATGTTGTTGCCGACACCGGCCGCCTTGAGGATGCCGACATCCTCAATCGTCTCGTGCTCCTGGCCCGGTGCCCGCAAGCCAAACTCGTCGGTTTCCTCGAACGGAACAATCGTGTCTGCGCCGTTCGGCATCGGCGCGCCCGTCATAATGCGGACGGCTTCGCCTGCGCCAACTGCCTGATCGAAGAGATAGCCGGCGGCGAGCTCGCCGATCACTCGCAAGCGGACCGGTGTTGACTCCGTCGCGCCCTCCGTGCTCGCCGACTGCACGGCGTAACCGTCCATCGCGGTGTTGTCGTGCGGCGGGATGTCGAACGGCGCGCTGATATCGCCAGCGAGCACCTGTCCGACCGCGTCTTCAATCGACCGTGTCTCGGCGGATAGCTGGCGACAGAACGACAAGATCCGCTCGACCGCGTCCTCAACGGGCAGCATGTCCACTGGAGGCTCGGTCGCGCGCGCGGAAGCTGGGTTGGTCATGAACGGGCCTGACTAGACCTGAATGGTGAGACAGGTGGTCGTGCGCTTGACACCGGGCACCGTCTGAATCGAGTCGGTGATGCAGCTGCCCAACCGCTCGAGGTTGTCCGCCTCTACCAGGCAGATGACATCGAACGGACCGGTGACCATCTCGACGCTCTTGATCTCCCCCTCGCTGCGGGTGATCCCGCCGAGCGACACCGCCACCTGCTTGGCCGTGCCGACATCGGCCTCAATCAGGATGTAACTCTTCACAGCCATCTGCGACGCTCCTGTCAGGCAGGCAGAGGCGCCTGCGGTTTGCTCGATCTTACTATCTGCCCGTTGGGCGTTGGCAGCGCCTCAGAGGCGGCGCCCGAGTACAGGTACGCTGTGTGGTGCGGCAGAGAAGGTAGTGGAACCGATGGCGCTCGAAGTCAATCTGGACGCGTTGGAATCCGAGGCGCGGAGCGCGCTGGCCGCGGCCAACGACGCTGACGCGCTGGAGGATTGGCGCGTGAGCTGGCTCGGCCGCCGCGGCCGCCTGACGACCGTCTTGCGCGGCGTCCGTGATCTGCCAGCGGAGCAGCGCCCCACCATCGGTGCCGGCGCCAATCGACTGAAGGGCGAGCTGGAATCCGCTCTTGCCGCTCGGCAGGACGAGTTGGCCGCCGCCGAATCCGACGGCCCGACCATCGATGTCACCCTGCCCGGACGCCGCCCACCGCTCGGATCGCTGCATCCCGTCACGCTGACCAGGCGAAAGATGGAGCGTACCTTCCGCGACCTGGGCTTCGACGTGGTGGAAGGCCCCGACATTGAGCTCGAGGAGTACAACTTCGACCGGCTGCGCATTCCAGCTGGACACCCAGCCCGTGACATGTGGGACACGATCTGGATCGCCGACGATCACTCGGGCGGCCCGCGTCAACTGCTCCGCACCCACACATCACCAATGCAGATTCGTTACCTGGAGCGTCGTGAGCCGCCGATTCGCGTGATCGTGCCCGGCGCCTGCTATCGCTACGAAGCCACCGATGCCACGCACGAATGGATGCTGACCCAGATTGAGGGGCTGGTGATCGACCAGGACCTCTCATTCGCGCACCTGAAGGGCACCCTCGAGGCTTTCGTGCGGCGAATGTTCGGCGGGGAGATCGAGACCCGCTTTCGCTGCGACTACTTCCCGTTCGTCGAGCCCGGCGCTGAACTCGGCGTCCGCTGGCAGGGCGATTGGCTGGAGGTGCTCGGCTGCGGCATGGTGCACCCCGAAATCATCGAGGACGCGGGGCTCGACTCCAGCCGCTACACCGGCTTCGCTTTCGGCATGGGCGTCGAACGCGTCGCGATGCTGCAGTACGGCGTCCGCGACATCCGCCACTTCTACCGCAACGACATCCGCTTCCTGCGCGAGTTCGACCGCTTCCGAGGGAGCGCCTGATGGACGTCCCGCTGAAATGGCTGGCGCAATATGTGGATTGGGACCTGACCGTCGAAGAGCTGGCGCATCGGCTCAGCATGGCCGGCGCCGAAGTCGAGTCGATCAAGCGCAGCGGCGCTGAATGGAAACACGTCGTCGTGGGCCGCGTGCAAGCGGTCGAGCCGCACCCAAACGCCGACCGTCTGCGTCTCGCCACGGTCGAATACGGCGGCAGCGAACCGCTGCAGGTCGTCTGCGGCGCGCCCAATCTGGAGGCCGGCCAGACCATAGCCTTCGCCCAGGTCGGCGCCGCCCTGCTTGACCCGTCGACGCGAGAGCCGCGCAAACTGCGCAAAGGCAAGATTCGCGGCGTCACGTCGATGGGCATGATCTGCTCCGAGCGCGAACTCGGCCTCTCGGACGACCACGAAGGCATTCTTGTGCTCGACACCGACGTTGCGCTGGGATCTCCGCTCTCCGACGTGCTGGGCGACGTCGTACTGGACATCAAGCCGACGCCGAACCGTCCTGACCACTTCTCCATCCTGGGCATCGCCCGCGAAGTCGCCGCGCTGACCGACGGCGCGGTCCGCGAGCCGGTCGACAGCTATCCAGAGGCAGACTCATCCGCCAGCGATCGCACCAGCGTGCAGATCGACGACCCCGACGGCTGCCCGCGCTACACCGCAATCCTGATCGAGGGCGTCCGAGTCGGACCGTCGCCGCAGTGGATGCAAGATGCGCTGTCCTCGGCGGGCATGCGTCCGATCAATAACATCGTCGACTCGACCAACTACGTCATGCTCGAGTGGGGTCAACCGCTGCACGCCTTCGACTTCGGCATCCTGCGGGAGAGCCGCATCGTGGTCCGCCGCGCCCGCGCGAGTGAGCAGCTGGCGCTACTCGACGGCTCGAACATCGAGCTGCAGCCCGACGACCTGGTCATCGCCGACGCCGAGCGCGCCGTCGCCCTGGCCGGCATCATGGGCGGTGCCGAGTCTGAGATTTCCGACGACACCACGACGATCCTGCTGGAAACTGCCAACTTCCAGGAAGCGTCCATCCGCCGTAGCCGCGCTCGTCACACGGAGACGGGCACCGAGGCCAGTCGCCGATTCGAGAAATCGCTCAATCCGGAGCTGTGCGAGCTGGCCGCCCGTCGCGCCGCCGCGCTGATCATCGAGACCGCCGGCGGACAAGCGCTGAGCGGGATCGTGGACGCCTATCCAGGCAAGAGACATATTCCGCAGGTCGTCGTCGGACAGCCTCGCATCGAGCAGATCCTCGGTCTGCTGCCGTCGGTCGAGACGACACGCGGCATTCTCACTGCCTTGGGTATCTCCAACCGTTGGCTGCCGCCGAACCGATACTCGGTCAGCTGCCCGCCCTGGCGCTCGGACATCAACGTGCCGGACGACGTGGTCGAGGAGATTGGCCGCATCATCGGCTACGACAATCTTCCGTCGGAACCGTTGCCGGGCGCCGTGCCTGAGCACGATATCGATCCGGAGCGGACGCTCAGCGAGCACATCCGCGATGTGCTGAGCGGGCTGGGCCTGCGCGAGATCATCACCTACGCAGCCGTCGGCGCCGACGAGCTCGACGCCGTCTCGCCCGACGGCGGCTCTCCATCGATCAAGCTGCAGAATCCGATGAACACCGAGCGCGACCGCATGCGCACCAGCCTGCGACCGTGGGGTCTGCGCACCTTTGCGCTCAATCAGCGTGAGTCCCGGGGCGGCCTGGCGCTCTTCGAGGTGGGCAAGGTCTTCTTGCCAAACCCCGGCGGTCAAGCGACCGAACGGCGCATGTTGCTGGCTCTGATCGGCGGCGCTCTCACCCCGTCCATGCACGGCGGCGAGCTGCGACCGCTGGACTTCTACGACGCCAAGGGCGTGCTCGAGCAACTGGGACACGGCATCGGCGCCGAGTTCGCAATCGCCCAGCACACCGACGATGCCGCACTGTCTCGTGGACAGTCCGCTGCCCTGACCGTCGCCGGCCAATCCGTCGGCGTGATCGGACGCGTGCAGCCGGCCGTCGCGTCGCTGTTCAACGTTGAGGGTGACGTATTCGCCATCGAGATCTCGATCAGCGAGCTCGCGCCGCTGATCGATGGAGTGGTGACGGTCGCCTCACCCTCGGTCTATCCGGCGGCCGTCGAGGATTTGGCGCTGATCGTCGACGAGAGCCTGACCGCCGGCGAGCTGGAAGCGGCCATTCGCGGCAACGGCCTGGTCGAGCATGTCGAGCTGTTCGACGTGTACCGCGGCGAGCCGATCGCTGACGGCTCGAAGTCGCTCGCCTTCCGGGTGCACTACCGCTCGCCCGATCGGACGCTGTCAGAGCGGGATGTTGAGAAGGCGCGGCGCGGGATCGTGCGACGCCTGGCCTCGCAGTTCGGCGCGGAACTGCGCGACTCCTAACCGTCCGCGCCCCTACTTCGGTGATCTGTGTTGTCTGGTGATCAGAAACCCAGCGGGAGCGCCTCGAGCGCGTTGGCACTCTCGGCTGAAGAGTGCCAGAATGAATAGCAGCTGGTTAGCACTCTGCTCATCAGAGTGCCAGAGGCCAGCCGAAGGCCCAACCAGAGGCCCGCGCACGAACGGAATCAGCCATGACCTTCATCCACCCAAACCTCTCGGAACACTACGGCGCCCGCGCAGAACTGGCTGGCCTCGCAGACCGGATCAACAGCGCTGGCGACCATCTTGAGCTTGCGGCTGCGCTCGACGACGCGACCGCGCTCCCGCCAGTCGAACTGCGCCGAGTCATGCGAACCCTGGCCCGTCGCGAAGGCGGCGCATCAATCCATACAGCTCACGAGCTCGCCGCCCGGCGACTGCGCGCCATGTTGCAGTTGGACGTCGAGGCGGCCCGCGTCATCGCACGAGCCTTCTCCGACGCCTTCGTCGACCTGCCCGACCGTTGGCAGGAGCGCAACCGCGAGATCGATCTGAGCGTGATCAAGAACGCTCTGCACGCTCGCGAGTTTCTGGCGTTGACCGAGATGCTCCCTCAGCTGAACCAGGCGGAGTCGGCCTCCTGGCTACAGGCGCGGCTGGACAGTGAACGAGCCGCGGACGCATCGCCGACGAGTGAGCCGACACAGGCGCTCATCGAGCGCATGTAGCGCACCACATGCACATCGCCAGCAAAAGGGGGCAACGAGAGGTAAGAGCGGCCTGAGCCGCGCAGACTAGGCCGCCTGCACGTCTGGCGCTTGTTCGGCCGCCGCGGCCTGCTCCGCCACCGCGCGGAAGCCGTCCGGGTCGTGCAGCGCCATCTCGGCCAGGACCTTGCGGTCAACCTCGATGCCGGCCAGCTTCATCGCGTGCATCAGGCGGCTGTAAGTCGTGCCGTTGAGCCGCGCCGCGGCGTTGATTCGTTGAATCCAGATCCGTCGCATATCGCCCTTGCGCTCGCGCCGATGGGCGTATGCGTAGGACAGCGCGTGCAACCGCGACTCCGACGCCCGACGGTAGAGACGATGGCGTACACCGTGATGCCCCTTCGTCTGCTTGAGGACTTTCTTGTGTCGGCGCCGCTCGCGCGGGCCGCCCTTGACTCGTGGCATGGGTCGTCCTGTCTCAGTTCAGCTGGCGCACATCAGGTGACGCACCGCGGCGAGGTTACGGCGAGCCGTACGGCAGCAGGCGCTTGACGCGCTTCTGATTGCCGACGTTCTTGACGCCGTGCATCCGGCCTTGTTCGCGCAGGGTGCGCTTGTGTTTCTTTTGCTTGTTGTGGCCGCGGTAGCCCTTCATCCGCATCACCTTGCCGGTGCGCGTAATCCGGAACCGCTTGGCTGCGCCCTTGTGGGTCTTCATCTTCGGCATCGCAGGCGATCTCCAGCACATCCAACGCGAACGAGCGTGGCCTCAGCTTACGCGACGCACGCGCACTGTCCAATTGCCGCCGACACACTTCACGGCGGTCGTGCGGAAACGACAGACACTCTCCGAACTCACAGAACTGAACGCACAGATCAGCCGGCGGCCTCTGGCGACTCCGCCTGGACCGCCACGGCCTCAGCCGCCGCAGCGGCCTCCGCGGCCTTGGCCATCGACTGAGATTTGGCCTTGTCCTCCACCACGATCATCGACATCGACCGACCCTCAATCGAGATCGGCTTCTCCACGGTCGTCGCGACGCCGTTCTCTTCCAGCGTCTCGATCATCTCCTGGATGCGCTCGGCCCCGATCTCTCGGTGAGTGATCTCCCGCCCGCGGAACGTGATCGAAATCTTGACCTTGTCCCCGTTGCGCAGCAGACGCGCAGCGGTGCGGCCTTTGGCCTCCATGTCGTGGCGGCCGATGTTGGGGCGCATCTTGACCTGATGCAGCGAGGCAGTCTTCTGGCGCTTGCGGCCCTCGCGCTCGCGCTTGGACTGCTCGTACTTGAAGCGCCCGTAGTCCATCATCCGCGCGACCGGCGGCCGAGCCGTCGGCGCGACCTCCACCAGATCGAGACCTTGCGCGCTGGCAAGGTCGAGCGCTTGCGGCGTCGGCATCACGCCCAGCTGTTCACCGTCCGCGCCAATCACGCGCAATTCCCGAGTCCGAATCGACTCGTTGACTCGCTGTTCGTGCTCCCGTTGATCCTTGACGGCCAGTGGAATGCTCCTTCATTGCCGGCGACGCAGCCCGAGGGCGACACCGCCATCGTTCGGTTGCGCTGATGCTAAGCGCACCAGCGCTCGATTTCAATGCTCGGTCTCAATCATAGAGGGGAAATATAGCGGGAGAATGGAGCGGATCGATGAGCGGCTACTCGGACGCATCGGTGTCAATCACCAGCATGATGTCGCCCTGGTCGACCGCGTCGCCCGCGGCGACCGAGACTTCCGTCACGCGGCCCGTCGCGGGAGAACGAATCTCGTTGTTCATCTTCATCGCAACAATGACCAGCAACGGATCGCCTTCCTCGACGACATCGCCGACTGCGACCAACACTTCCGTGACCTGGCCAGTCATCGGCGCCGGCATGCGAACCTCTCCCGCGATGGCCGGACCCGTCGCCGTCAGCGATCCTGCGCTGCGCTCGATCTCCGTGTAGTGGCGATCCGGTCCGATGAAGACTTCGGCCGACTTGCCGTCGCGACGGATCGCGATCGGAATGCGGCGGCCATCGACGTACAAACGGAACAGCGTGCTGTCGTCGACCGACTCAAGCTCGAGCTCGTAGCTGCGATCGCCGAGCTCCGCGCGAAATCGACCGTCGCCCGTCTCGTCGATCGTGACCTCTTGCAGTGCGCCGTTGACGTTCAGCCGGTAGTTCTTCGCCATCCCTGCTCCACTGGGTATCGTCGCCCGCGCGCCGAGGCGGCCCAACCGCCGCGCCGGGCCGTTCGCCCGCCCCGATCCGACTGGGCAGCCTCGCCTTGTGTGTGAAAGAAGAGCGCCGCAGCCAGTGTCGCCTCGAGCGAGGTGACCGGCCGCTCCGACTCGTTGAGTATCTCATTCTCCTCCACGTACAGCGTGTGGATATCGCCCGAGCGGAAGTGCTCGTCGTCCATCAACGCCTGGTGGAACGGAATCGAGGTGCTGAGCCCAATCACCAGATACTCACCGAGCGCCCGCTTCATGCGTCGGATGCACTGTTCGCGCGTCTCGCCCCAGGTGATCAGCTTGCTGATCAGCGAGTCGTAATAGGGGCTCACGCCGACACCACGGGCGAGCATCGAGTCGAGCCGCACGCCAGGCCCGTCGGCCTCGCGAAACCAGGCGATCGGGCCGATGGACGGGGCGAAATCGCGGTATGGATCCTCGGCGGTGATGCGGCACTCCATCGCCCAGCCGCGAATCGGCCGCTCGGCGGCGGTGTAACCGAGTGGCTGACCACCGGCGATCTTGAGTTGGTCCTGGACCAGATCCACCCCGCGCACGAGCTCGGTCACCGGGTGCTCCACCTGCAGGCGGGTATTCATCTCGAGGAAGGCAAAGTTCTTGCCGTCAGGTGCCTTCGGATCGTCCCAGACGAGGAACTCAACCGTGCCGGTCGAGGTGTAGTCGCAAGCGCGCGCCGCGTTCGTCGCCGCTTCTTCCATGCGCGCGCGCAGCTGTGCCGACACGCCCGGCGCGGGCGCTTCCTCAACCAGCTTCTGACGCCGCCGCTGTGCCGAGCAGTCACGCTCGCCCAGGCAAACGACATTGCCGAAGCTATCGGCGACGACCTGAATCTCAATGTGCCGCGCCGGGCGCAGCAACTTCTCGACAAAGACCGCGCCGTCGCCGAAGGCGGTGATCGCCTCCTCCTGAGCCTGCTGGACCGCCCGCTCGATCTCCTCGGCCGATTCAACGACGCGGATGCCGCGTCCGCCGCCGCCGGCCGAGGCCTTGATCGCGATCGGATACCCAATCTCGTCCGCAATGGCTTTCGCATCGGCGGGATCGTCAAGCGGATCGATCGTGCCCGGGATGATCGGGACGCCGGCCTGCTTCATCGTGCGGCGCGATTCGATCTTGTCGCCCATCAGCTCGATGGCCTCAGGGCTGGGGCCGACGAAGATGATGCCAGCCTCGCGGCAGGCGCGCGAGAAGTCAGTGTTCTCAGAGAGGAAGCCATAACCGGGGTGAACCGCGTCCGCGCCCGTCTGCCTGGCGGCCTCCAGCACCGCGTCGGCGTTGAGGTAGCTTTCCGCTGGCGTTGGTCCGCCGATCCGAACGGCCTCGTCGGCCATTCGCACATGGCGGGCGGTGCGGTCAGCGTCGGAGAACACGGCCACCGTTTGAATGCCCAGGTCGCGCGCGCCGCGAATGACGCGCACCGCAATCTCGCCCCGATTGGCGATCAACAGCTTGTCGAACGGTCGCTGTTCGTCAGTCACAGTCAACGTCTCCCACGGCCGCTCCAGCTGCCCGCATCCTCAGGCAGCACAGCGATCATAACCGCGCCATCGATGTTGGAGTATCGAGCGCGCCACGAATCAGGCGGGCTCGGCAGCGCGCCGCCGACGTAGGTCGCTCAGCAACGCACGAATCTCGTCCAAAGATTTGGCTCCCAGATCGTCGCCGCTGCGGACGCGGACGGCCGCCGCTCGAGCGTCCACCTCGCGATCACCGATCACGAGCAGGTACGGAATCTTGCGCTTCTGGCCGTTGCGAATCTTGGCCTGCATCCGTTCGTTGCCGTCGTCGACGTCCACCCGCAGCCCGGCCGCTCGCAAGTCAGCCGCCACTTCGCGCGCCCAGTCCAGGTGACGATCCGCAATCGGGATGCAGCGCGCCTGGACCGGCGCCAGCCAGAGCGGGAAGTTGCCCGCGTAATGCTCGATCAAGATGCCCAGGAACCGCTCGAACGATCCGTGAATCGCGCGATGAATGACGACCGGCGTGCGGCGCTCCCCGTCCTCTGCGACGTACACGCAGCCCAACCGCGCCGGCTGGATCAGGTCGAGTTGGATCGTCGACAACTGCCACTCGCGGCCCATGGCGTCGGAGACGAACAGGTCTGCCTTCGGCCCGTAAAACGCGGCCTCGCCCTCCTGCTCGACATAATCAATGCCAGCGCTGTCGAGCGCCGACCGCAGCGCCGTCACTGCGGTCTGCCATGCGCCGGGATCATCGACGTACTTGCCACTCTCGCCCGGCAGCGACAGCTCGTAGCGGAAGTTAGGCATGCCGTATGTCTCGAACAGCGTCTGGACCAACTCCAGCACACGCGAGACCTCGTCAGAAATCTGCTCAGGCGTGATGAAGATGTGGCAGTCGTCCTGCGTCAGCGAGCGCACTCGCGTCAGCCCCGACAACTGGCCCGACTTCTCGTACCGGTACAGCGTCGTGTACTCCGCATAGCGCAGCGGAAACTCCCGGTAGGAGTGCAGCGTGTGGTTGTACAGCGTCATGTGAACCGGGCAGTTCATCGGCTTCAGGTAGTAGGCCTCCGGGTCCTCGTCGTCGGGGTCTTCGCGCATCGCCGGATACATGACGTCGGCGTAGTTCTCCAGGTGTCCCGAACGCCGGAACAGCTCGCCGCGCGCGACGTGTCCCGTCCAGACTTCCTGATAGCCGCGCGCCTCCTGCAGCTCGCGGATCAACCTCTCCATCTCCTGCCGAATGATCGCCCCGTCGGGCAGCAGCAACGGCACGCCCGCGCCGACGAGCTCGGAGAACGCGAACAGCCCCAGGTCGCGGCCGAGCTTGCGGTGGTCCCGCCGCTGCGCTTCTTCAATCCGCTGGAAGTGCGCGTCAAGTTCTTCCCGCGTGGCAAACAGCGCGCCGTAAACCCGCTGCAGCTGCGGACGCGTCTCGTCGCCGCGCCAATACGCGCCGGCGACATTGGTCAGACGGAACGGACCGATCTGCCGCGTCGATTCCACGTGCCCACCCTGGCAGAGGTCGGTGAACTCCGCGTGTGTGCAAATGCCCAACTGTTCGGCATCGGCGCTGAACTGATCGATCAGCTCCTGCTTGAACGGCTGGTCGGCAAACATCTCCCGCGCGTCCGCGACTGGAATCTCGCGCCAGTCGAAGGCGTGATTCCGACCCATCTCCTTGCGCATCCGCTTCTGGATCGTCGACAAATCCTCCGGCGTCAGCGGACGCGGCAGGTCGAAGTCGTAGTAGAACCCGGTCTCGATCGGCGGACCAATGGCGAACTTGGCATCCGGGAACATCTGCAGCACGACCTGCGCCAGGACGTGCGCCGCGGAGTGCCGCATCCGCCTCAGCCACTCGTCGGCGTCGACCTCGTCCTGCGCGGCAACGCCGCCCGTGCCGACGGCGTCGATGGCTCCGTCGAAGGGATCCTCCGCCATCGCGCTGCTCTCGGGTGCTCGTGCTGATCAGATGAAACTGTGCGGCGTGGTGGGCGATACTGGACTTGAACCAGTGACCTCTGCGATGTCAACGCAGCGCTCTAGCCAACTGAGCTAACCGCCCGCACCGTGCTGCCGACGCAGCGTGGACGGACGACGCCGCCTGCATCTCATCGTATGCCTCGCAGTTCCGACTGGTCAACGCGCCGCGCAACCCACGCACGCGGTCTGACGAACGCGTCTGCGGTAAGATCAGTGTCAACTCGTTGACGTTGTGCGCTGCGTTGGCTAGCTTGCGCCAACGACGTGACACAGCACCGACGATCGGAGTCGAAGTGGGCCAAGGAACTTTCCGATCATCTGCAGAGCGGGGCAGCGTGCAGTCAGAGCGTGCGGCGCATGAGTGGTCGCCTCCGACGGCGAGTGTCCGCGCCCGTGTACCATTGGGAGACGCGCCACTGCCGTTGGCACGGCGCGAGACCACCGGTCGCGGGCCGCTAGCTCAATTGGCAGAGCAGCTGACTCTTAATCAGCAGGTTCGGGGTTCGAGTCCCTGGCGGCTCACCAACGACAGGTTCGCGAGCGAGGCGGCGCTTCGCTCGGAGCAGATTCTCCACGGGCCGCATCGCTCGTCATCCCGCGGGGAAGTGTCGGAACTGGCAGACGAGCACGATTTAGGATCGTGTGCCGCAAGGCGTAGGAGTTCGAGTCTCCTCTTCCCCACCATCGGCCGCGAGTCTGTCGTTCGCCGACCCGTGCACCATGCGGCGATTTCGGCGTCGCTGAAGGAGTGTTCACATGGCTGATCCGCTCTTGAGTGTCCAGAACCTCTCGACGAGTTTCTTCACCTCTGAAGGAGTCGTCCAGGCGGTCAACGATGTCTCCTATGACCTCGAGCCGGGCCAGACACTCGGCCTGGTAGGCGAGTCAGGATCGGGCAAGAGCGTCTCGGCGCTCTCGCTGCTGCGCCTGATTCCCAACCCGCCCGGCAAGATTGTCGGCGGCGAGGTCTGGTTCGACGGCGAAGAGCTGATGAGTGTCGACGATTCGCGCATGCGCGAGATTCGCGGCAACGACATCGCCATGGTCTTCCAGGAGCCGATGACCTCGCTCAACCCCGTGCTGACCATCGGCCGACAGCTGACCGAGGCGATCGAGCTGCACATGGGGCTCGGCCGCACGCAGGCCAACGAACGCGCCGTCGAGCTGCTCAACATGGTCGGCATCCCCGCCGCCGAACAGCGCCTCTTCGACTATCCCCACCAGTTCTCCGGCGGCATGCGCCAGCGCGTGATGATCGCCATGGCGCTCTCCTGCGACCCCAAGCTGCTGCTCGCCGACGAGCCCACCACCGCGCTCGACGTGACCATTCAGGCGCAGGTCCTCGAAGTCATGGCTCGCCTCAGCCGCGAACTCGGAACGGCCGTGATCGTGATCACGCACAACCTCGGCGTCGTCGCCCGCTATGCCGACCGTGTCAATGTGATGTACGGCGGCCGCATCGTCGAGTCAGGCGAGGCGGGCGACATTTACGCCAGACCCAAGCACGCCTACACGCTCGGACTGCTCGAGTCGGTGCCGCGCCTCGACGCTCGAACCGGCCGCCTGATCCCCATCGAAGGCACGCCGCCAGACCTGACGAACATGCCGCCAGGCTGCTCGTTCGCTCCGCGCTGCCGCTTTGCCGACGACCAATGCACCAGCGAGCGTCCACAGCTCATTGAGTTCTCCCCCGGCCATCTGGTCGCATGCTGGCACTCGGATGCCGTCGCCGCCGAGGCGGAGGAAATCCTTGCCAGCGCCCACACGGAAGAAATCCTGGAAGAGGAGCCGGCCAATGTCTGAGAACGAACAACTGTCTGAGAACAAACAACCCGAAGTCGTCGACACGCCCGAAGAACCGCAAGCAGCCCAGTCTGAATCCACCGATGAGGCTGCCGCGGGCACGATGACCCCCGAGCAGATGCGCGCCGCTGCCGCATCGTCCGTCGGCCAGGCCGCCGCCGCCGTCGCCGAACTCGGTCACGGCGGACGCACCGAGCCGCACGACAACACGCTGCTCGAGGTCGAAGACCTCAAGATGTACTTCCCGGTCACGGCCGGGCTGCTGCTCAAGCGCAAGGTCGCCGACATCAAGGCGGTCGACGGCATTTCCTTCGCCGTCCGCGAGGGTGAAACCCTCGGCCTGGTCGGAGAGTCAGGCTGTGGCAAGTCGACCACCGGCCGCGCGATCCTGCAGCTGTACCGGCCGACCGCTGGCAAGGTCTTCATGTCGCCGCCGCGCTACACATCGCACATCGGCGCCGACGCCAATGGCGCCGACGCCGTCGACGAGACGCCCGAGGTGATCGCCGACGAGTCAGTCGACTTGACGACGTTGGGCGGCCGCAACCTGCGTGCCTACCGCCGACAGATGCAGATGATCTTCCAGGACCCGTATGCGTCCCTGAATCCGCGTATGAGCGTCGGCAGCATCGTCTCCGAGCCAATGGTCATTCACGGCCTGCAAAAGGGCCGCCGCAAGGAACGCGTCCGCGAGCTGCTCGAGACCGTCGGGCTCAACCCCTACTTCGCCAGCCGCTATCCCCACGAGTTCTCGGGCGGACAGCGACAGCGCATCGGCATCGCCCGTGCGCTCGCGGTCGAGCCGGCGTTCATCGTCTGCGACGAGCCGGTCTCGGCCCTCGACGTGTCGATTCAGGCGCAGATCATCAACCTGCTCGAAGACTTGCAGGCGGACTTCGGTCTGACCTACCTCTTCATCGCACACGACCTCTCCGTGGTGCGCCACATCTCGCACCGCATCGCCGTCATGTACCTCGGCAAGATTGTGGAATTGGCCCAGTCGGACCGCCTCTACGAGAATCCACTGCACCCGTACACGCAGGCGCTGATCTCAGCGGTGCCGATCCCCGACCCCGCGCTGGAACGCCGCCGCGAACGGTTGATCCTCACCGGCGATGTGCCCAACCCGATTGCGCCGCCGCCGGGCTGCAACTTCCACACGCGTTGCCCGATCGCGATCGACATCTGCCGCGAGGAGGACCCCGAGTGGCGCGAGATCGTTGACGACCACTTCGTCCGCTGCCACCGCGTCTAGCCGGCAACAGCATCGGACACTGCCAGAGCGGGGCCGCGAGGCCCCGTTCTGCGTCTCCGACGGCAGGCGCAGCGGTGGCGGTCCCCTCTGACTGATACGATCAGGGAACATGAACGCCACCGCCGCCTTCGACCCTCAGCGCATCCGCAACTTCTGCATCGTCGCGCATATCGACCACGGCAAGTCGACCCTGTCAGATCGCCTGATGGAGGCGACGGCCACCGTTGACCGCCGCGACATGTCCGACCAGTTGCTCGACTCAATGGATCTCGAGCGGGAAAAGGGCATCACGATCAAGGCGCGCGCCGTGCGCATGGATTACCACGGCCGCGACGAGGACTATCGCCTGCATCTGATTGACACACCGGGCCATGTTGACTTCTCATACGAAGTCTCGCGCAGCCTGGCAGCCGCAGAAGGCGCCCTGCTCGTCGTCGACGCCGTGGAGGGCATTCAGGCACAGACCCTGGCCAACGTCTACCTCGCGATGGAACAAGACCTCGCCTTGATTC
Source organism: Dehalococcoidia bacterium (assembly GCA_022824765.1). Lineage (GTDB taxonomy): Bacteria > Chloroflexota > Dehalococcoidia > Bin125 > Bin125 > Bin125. Next base: position 32,696 of record JAJDZG010000116.1, read on the forward strand.
CCGTCATCAACAAGATCGACCTCGACGTCGCCCGCCCGGAGGCAATCGCGGCCGAACTGGTCGACGTGATCGGTTTCTCGGACGACGAAATCCTCTACGTCTCGGCCAAGACCGGGCAAGGCATCGACCAACTGCTCGACGCCATCGTCGAGCGCATTCCGCCGCCCGAGGGAGAGCCGGACCATCCGCTGCGCGCGCTGATCTTCGACTCCGAGTACGACTCCTACAAGGGCGTGATCGCCCACGTCCGCGTGGTCGACGGCGAGGCCAAGGGGCAGACGCCATTGCGGCTCTGCGCGACGAACCGACGCTTCGAGGCGATGGAAGTGGGCAGCTTCTCGCCCGATCTGCTCCGCCAGGCGTCGCTCGCCGTGGGAGACGTCGGCTACGTCGCCACGGGCCTCAAGGACGTCGCCGATGTCCGCGTCGGCGACACGATGACCATTGGCGGACGTCATCAGCCCGACCCGCTGCCTGGCTATCGCGAGCCCAAAGCGATGGTCTTTGCCGGCTTGTATCCCGCCAACTCCGCCGATTACCAGGAGCTCTCCGACGCGCTCGACAAGCTGCGCCTCTCGGACAGCGCCATCCAGTATCAACCCGAGTCGTCGGCCGCGCTCGGCTTCGGATATCGGATGGGATTCCTCGGTCTGCTGCACATGGAGATCGTCCAGGAGCGGTTGGAGCGCGAGTACGGGCTCGAACTGGTCTTTACCGCGCCGTCCGTCGAGTACGAGGTTGAGGGCGTTGACGGTCAGGTGCGGCTGATCGAGAACCCGTCCGACCTGCCCGCGCCGAATCACGTCGCCGAGATCCGTGAACCGTGGGTGCGCATCTCCGTGATCGCGCCGCACGACCACGTCGGCGCGGTGATGGAAACGGTCACCGGCCGACGCGGCGTCTACGACCGAATGGAGTATCTCCAGCGTTCCGGCTCAGCCACGGGCGCGAACGGCAACGGCGCAGCACCGACGACCAACGACATTCGCGTGCTGCTCGAGTACGAGCTACCGCTCTCCGAGATCCTGACCGATTTCTACGATGACCTGAAATCGCGCACACGCGGCTATGCGAGCCTTGATTACTCGCTGATCGGCTATCGAGCGGCCAAGCTGGTCAAGCTGGACCTGCTGATCAACGGCGAGCCGGTCGACGCGCTCTCGGCGATCGTCCACTCCGACGCGGCCGCCACGCAAGGCCGCGAGCTGGCCGATCGGCTGCGCAAGCTGATTCCGCGCCAACTCTTCGACGTCCCAATCCAGGCCGCGGTTGGCGGTCGGATCGTGGCCCGCGAAACCGTCCGCGCGGTCCGCAAGAACGTCACCGCCAAGTGTTACGGCGGCGACATCACTCGCAAGCGCAAGCTGCTCGCGCGTCAAGCCGAAGGCAAGAAGCGGCTCAAGCGCGTCGGCAACGTCGAAATCCCGCAGGAAGCCTTCCTGGCCGTCCTGCAGCTCGGCAAGAACTGAATCGCAAGAACTCAATCAATCCGCCGACGTCGGCACGACCTCGGTGTCGTCCGCCCGCTCGAGTTCCCCCTCTGGCTCACCGGTCGGCTCATCTGCCGCCTCGTCCTCTTGCGACACTTCGAGCACACCGGCGGTGTCCGCGATGGACTGCCGAATGTCATTCAGCGCCTCCGGATCGTCCGACGCCTCGACGGCGAAGCAAACGAGTTCGTACAGCGCCTCTGCGGGGATCAGCGCATAACCGAATGTCTCGCAGGCGTTGACCAGCGTCTTGGGGAACGGTTCCCGACGGATGCGCGGGTCAGTCTCGCGGAATCCATTGGCCACGATGATGCCCCGCGGTCGAGCGTTGCGGCGCAGGAACTGCTCCTCGATCCGCTGCTGCAACGTCAGGTAGAGGCGATCCGTCACCGCTCCCGTCGCCGACGCCAGTTCCACCAGCGCGGTGTCCGAACCGTTGCGCAGCTCCAGCCCGGTCTCCGTGCGGTTGATGCCGTAGCCCAGCACGCGGAAGGCGTCCTCGACGACATCGCGGAAGGAGGCGTTCTGGCTCTGCCAGAGCATCCGTTGGAAGCGCGTCGTGTCGATCAGCATCGACTCAGCCTCAGCCACTCGACGCTGCGCGCTTTTCAGCGCTTGCTCCGCCTCCGTCAAGTCGTCGCGCGCCGCGGCGCCGTCGACCGTGTCATAACGTCGCACCCAGACAGGCGCCGACACCGCCTCAGGGTCCTCAAGCAACCGCTCAATCATCTCCAACAGCGACGCCGAGAACTGCTTGCGCTGCGTCGCGGCCAGCTGATCGGGCGGCGGCAACGCGATCACGCGTCCCGCGCCGACGCGAAACTCCGCCGCGACCGCCGCGCCGCCTATCGAGCGGCCGATCACCGCTCCATCGCTCTCCGACGGTAGGTCCAGGATCGCGCGGTAGCGGATGCGTCCCGCGAGATCGTCCAGCAAGCCGCTCGCCGGGTGCTGCGCATCGGTCGGACGAGCGTCTTTGCCGTCGGCCGGTCGCAGCGTCGGCCAGCGGAACGGGTCGCCCGGCGGGGCAGGGATGATCGAGTAGCGGTCGAGACCGGCAACGGCGGCGACGCCGGAGTGGCGTACGTTCGGATAGAGAAACAGCACCAGCAGGCCGCCTCGTTCCATCAACCGCGTCAGCTCCCATTGACGCTGCAGCAGCAACTCGCCGAGCCCGAAGTGGAACGCCCCTGATTCGCCCGCGCCGACCGGGCGCCCGTCTGTCGATTTGGCAGCGAGCGTGCTCGCCGCGATCCCCTCGATCTGCTCCGAAACTTCCTGTGGATCGATGATGCAAGCGTCGTAGTCGAAGATGGACGGCGCGTTGGCTATCGAGTGATTATCGACGCTCGGACTCGGGACCGGGCATCCGATCGAGATGATGCGCACTGGCCGCTCCTTCTTCGTCCGCGTTGATCGGCCCTGTGGACACGATATCGGCTGAGTGTACCTGCCGCGCGGCTGCGCTATGTCAGCACTCGGCCCGTTGCCAGCGGTGATAGCATGAGATCGGTCGTGCTAGATGGGGAGCTAGCGGTGCCCTGTACCCGCAATCCGCTCTAGCGGGGTTGAATTCCCGGGTTGAGGCCGGTGACATGGGAACTACCGACGCCAAGCAGTATTGAAGTCTGGGTCCCGCGCGGCGGCCCGCCGTGAACCCCGTCAGGTCCGAGAGGAAGCAGCGGTAAGCGGTTGTTAGGTCGGGTGACGCGGGAGTGCCTGGGTGGAGCCGGCTAGCGAAGGCAAGCTCATGCCAGCGTTCGATCCCGGGTGCACGGCCGACACCACGCCTCAACGTCACGGACATGCCCGATGAGCGGCCGACGGCGTCGCGCGCGCCTCGGCCAACACTTCCTGCGCGACGAGCAGGTCACCAACGCGATCATCGATCTGGTGCCCGATGACCCCGCGCCGATCCTGGAGATCGGTGCCGGCGCCGGCGTCCTGACAGAGCCGTTGGCCGAGCTGGGGCGACCGCTCGTCTCGGTCGAGCTTGACGAGGGCATGGCGTTCCGCACGCGCCGGCGACTGCTGGATCACGGACTCGATCAACCAGTGGTAATCGAGCACGACGTGTTGGACATCGATCCGGTCGAGGCGTTGGCGTCGGTCGCGTCGAGCCCTCCCTACGGCATCGTCGGCAACCTGCCCTTCGCGATCACGGCGCCCATCTTCCGCAAGTTCCTCGAAACGGAGGCCGCGCGCCCCGATTGGATGCTGCTGATGATCCAGCACGAAGTCGCGCAACGCGTGACAGCGCGGCCCGGCAAACTATCCCTGCTCGGCGTCTCGGTGCAGTTCTTCGCCGATGCAGAGCTGTGCTTCAGCGTCGAACGGGAGTCGTTCGATCCGCCGCCGCAGGTGCGATCGGCCGTGGTCATGCTCAACCTGCGCGACGCTCCAGCCGTTGACGTGCCCAGCTCCGAGCGGTTCTTCGAAGTCGTGCGCGGTGCCTTTCGCAATCCGCGCAAACAGCTGCGCAACGCCCTCGCGCAGGGCGTCTGGCTGCCTCCCGGAGGAGCATCCGAGTGGCTCGACGCGTGCGGCATCGACCCTACCCGCCGTCCAGGCACCTTGACGCTGGACGAGTGGGCGACACTCACCAGGTGGAGAGAACGTCAGATGACGGCGAAGGACGCCGGGTCATGAGCAACGACATGAGCCGCAAGGTCTGGGTCACGAACGCAGCGGCCAAGCTCAATCTGACTCTGGAAGTGCTCGGCAAGCGCTCCGACGGATACCACAATCTGGCCTCGGTGGCGGTGTCGCTCGATTTGGCCGACGAGCTGCGCCTGACGCGGCAGACCGACGGGCGCGCCGTCTTCTATCGGGACATTGCGGGCCGTCGCGTCTCGATCGAGACCGCAGACGACATCATCCAACGCGCATGGTCGCTGCTCGACGCCCAGATCCCGCTGCCAGGCGGCGCGACGATTGAGGTGACGAAGCGCATCCCCATCGCCAGCGGACTCGGAGGCGGTTCGACCGACGCTGCTGCGTTTCTTCGGCTGGCGCGTAACGCGTGGGACCTCCCGCTATCGGATGCAGATCTGATCGCTCTCGGCGCGGATGTGGGCTCTGACGTGCCATGCTGCCTGCTCGGCGGCCCAGCCCGCATGAGCGGACGCGGCGAGCTTGTCGAGCCGCTCCAGGCCCCGCCGCCGTGGTCGGACGATTGGGCGGTGCTGCTCCATCGGCCGGAGCTGCCCGTGCCGTCCGAGAAGACCGCGTCGATGTATCGCTCGCTGCGCTCGTCGGATTTCCGCGACGGCGCAGCAACGACTGCCATGGTCGAACTGCTCGCCAGCGGAGCCGCTCCCTCGCAGGATGACTGCCTCAACTCCTTCGACGCCCCCGCCCGAGAGGTGATCCGGGGGCTCGTCCCCGCCCGGCGGCGGATGGGAATGGCCATCGCCCGCGCGGCTCACGCGAACGACGCCGACGCCGTGACGCCGATGCTCGCCGGCGCGGGACCCACGCTCTTTGCCGTCCTCCCGCCCGCCATCGCCCGGTCTGCGTGCGAAGCGCTGCGGCAACAACGCAGCGGCTTCACGGCGGTCACCCGCCCGATCAGCCGCGCTGACGCCACCGCCGTCCAGTCACGCTGATCATGGACACGCTCGCCGCGCTGCTCTCCGGATTCGTCGCCGGCGCCGCCGTCGGCGTGCTGGGACTCGGCATCTTCGGCAGCTTGCTGGTCACCGTGCCCACAACCAACTGGTTGCGACGGCAGTTTCCCGACCCGTCAAACTGGGTCATGGTCAGCCTCGCCGCGGCGCTCGCCGCTCAAGCGGGCTGTGCGCTGCTGGGCTTGCTGATGGGCGTGGCGCTCCTCTCTCTGGAGGGTGATTCGTTCGGACTCGGCAGCCCGTCCTGGCGCTTTACGACCGGGATCGTGATCGGCGTAGCGCTGCTCTGCGTCGGCGGGATCTTCTGGCAACCATCGATCTGGCGGCGTTTCATCCTGATCGGCGTTCTGGCCGCCGGCAGCTTTGGCTGGATGCTGCCACACATGGCGCTCGGCTAATCGCGCGGACTCTGCGCCGCTGGTGCGTATACTCAACGGTGATAATCCCAACACCGCTAGAGCTGGAGGCCCCGTGGACCCTCGATCTGTGCCGCCTGAGTCGATACCGGGCACGATTATGGATGGTCACATTCACACCGTCCGTGGCGCTGCTGACTCCCAGCTGCAGCCCGGCGAGCTGTTCGACGAGGCCAGGCGCATCGGCCTGACCGGCGTCAACCTGTCCGAGCATGACCGCGTCTGGGAGCGCTACGACTGGAACAACTACAACGAAGAGATGCGCGAGGCCGGCATCTATCTGCAGCGCGGCATGGAGGTCTCGACCGACCTCGGGCACATCGTCGTGTTCGGCATCGACCAGTACTACCAGGGCATCCGCAGCGCGAAGCAGCTCCGCAAGATCTGCGACGAAATCGGCGCCTTCATGTCGGTCGCCCACCCGTTCCGCCACTTCTTCGACCCCGTCACCTTCCGTCGGCGGGGCGAAGAGCCGTTCTCGATGACGCCCGACGAAGCAGCGCACAAGATGGAAGTGTTCTCGCTCGTGCACGGCATCGAGGTCGGCAACGGCGGCAACACCCGCCGCGAAAACCTCTTCGCCCTCGAAGTGGCGCGCATCCTCGACAAGCCCATGACCGGCGGCTCCGACGCGCACTCGACCTCCGGCATTGGCAGCTACGCGACGGTCTTCCCCGAGACCCTCACCTGCAGTGAGCAGACCATCCAGCTGCTGCACGACGGCGCGACGGTCTGCTACGACGGCCTGAACCGCGGCGAGTTCGGCCCCTTCGGCCCCTGCGCGGACGACGACGCGCTCTGACCCGGCGCCCGCCAAGATCGGCCGCGTCCGTGCCAGACCAGATCTACGCCGCAATCGACCTGGAAACGACCGGTCTCAAACCCGGCCGCGATGAGATCATCGAGGTCGGCATCGTCCGCTGCACGCCCGACGAAGTGCTGGACACCTTCACCAGCCTCGTCCGTCCGCTTGCAATGCCAGGACTCCGCGTCCAACGACTGACCGGCATCGAGCCCGACGCATTGGCTGCCGCTCCCCAGTGGCACGAGATCGAGGAACACGTCAGATCGCTGCTGGACGGCGCCACGCTGATCGGCCACAACGTCGACTTCGATCTGAACTTCCTGCGCGAGGTGGGCGTCAGCACGTCGACGCCCGCGGTCGACACGCTGGAACTGGCCCGAATCGTCGACCCAATCGCCCCCTCACACCGGCTGGGAGACCTCTGCAAGCGCTACCACATCGAAATCGGCAACGCCCACCGAGCATTGGACGACGCCGAAGCCGCCAGACAAGTCCTCATAACGCTCCGCGAGCGCTTCGACGACTTGCCGGTGGACGCGAGAGACGAGATCAGCGAGGTCATCTCCGCCGCCGACATGTTCTGGACCGCTGGACGGGTCATCAGTCAGTGGATGCTGACGTCAGGCCGCGTCGGCGGACCAAACATTCCGAAGCCCGAACTGCCGCCACAGCTCGAGCCTGTCGCGTTGCCCAACGGAACGCTGGCCGAGCTGACCGAGCGGGCCTTCGCCAGTCTCGAGGCGGATGGACTCGAACGCCGCGAGGAGCAGCTCGGCATGGCGCGCGATGTCGCGCAAACGCTCCAGTACGGCGGCACGCTAATCGTCGAAGCCGGGACAGGCACGGGAAAGTCGCTGGCCTATCTCGTCCCGGCCGCGTTCTGGGCGCTCAAGACGGGAAACACCGTCCTGATCAGCACGCACACCAAGAATCTCCAGCAGCAGCTGGCGGAGAACGACGTAGAGTTGGCGCGCCACCTTGTCTCCAGCGTCTCGCCGAAGGCGGCTAAGGCGCTGGTCTCGACCGTCGTGAAGGGTCGAGGCAACTACTTGTGTCAGGACGTGCTGGACAAGGAAGTCGCCCAGGCTGGCAAATGGGAAGAGCCGTCCATGCTCGCCCGCACTGCCGCATGGCGTCACCTGAGCAAGACGGGCGACCAAGAGGAACTCCGTCTGCCGCCAGAACACAGCGATCTCTGGCCTCGACTGTCAGCCGCGCGGACCCGCTGCCTAAGCGATGAGAATTGCATCTACAGGAAGAACGGAAGCTGCTTCATCTTGCGAGTGCAACAACGCGCGGCGCGCTCGCATATCGTGATCGTCAACCACGCGTTGACGGTCATCAACACCATCTACGGGGCGGCACTCGTCCCAGATGCGCCAGTTGCGATCATCGATGAGGCGCACAGCCTCGAAGACGTTGCCACTGGCCAACTAACCAACCAAATGACCGAATCGTGGATAATGGAGAAACTCTCCGACTTGGCGAACAGGTTCGATCGTCTTGGTGGCCAGGTAGATGGTGCCAACTTTGGTGGGACGGTTCAGGATCTCAACGCCGCAGCCATCGAAGCAGAGCACCTGCTGGCCGATTTGTTCGACCGAATTGCGGAGTTCGTTGCGATCTATCGGGGCAATCGGGCCGCACGCGAAGACTCTGTCATTCTCACGGCCGGTATGCGAAGCACGCCCAAATGGGAAGCGATCGTGGAAGTTTGGGAGCTAGCCAGGGAAGCGATGCTTATGATCACCGCAAGCCTGAGACGCA
>JAJDZG010000068.1 GCA_022824765.1 Dehalococcoidia bacterium
CATCCACAATGTCCGCAACTCTGTTCGTCGATGCATTTGGTCGCCTTGACCCGATCCCAGAGCGTGTGGCTCCCGATCCCGAGTACCGTCCTGACCCCGAAAATCCACTCGATGGCTACCTCTGGAGCGCCTTTCGGAATCGGTCGGAACACATGCGGTGGTCAACCCGTGAGGGGACAGACCCGCCTGGACTGTGGTACGTCCATGAAGCGGAGCTGACCTACCACCTCGATCCCTCGCGAGTCGGCTTCGCTCAGGTCGGCATCGACGTCAACCCCGCGACTCCCGACTATGAGCGAATGCGCGAACTGGAGCCGCCCCCGGACTTTGATCCGTCGACGGTGGATCCGTCGCAAATGCATTGGGCAGCAGTACCGACACTGGACGACGCCGGTCCCCCAACGGACCCGGCGATCGCGATCCCGCCGTTGATTCAGTGTCTGGACGATTCGCTCCGCTGGTTCGGAGCGACGGAGATTTCCGCATATCAGGTGACCGGCTACGACCTCCAGCCCCGACCAGTCGACCACTCTCGCGGTTCTGTGCTCGGATGGTTCAGCGTCCCAGTTCGATCTGAAATCGCGCCGGCCACGATTACGATGGCATCCTCGCACCGGGCCGACGTCCTGGGCGCCGAAGTCCTCGACGGGATTCAGGGGACCGGACACAACTTCTTCGAGTTCGGACCTCTGGTCAGCGCGCCGGAGGAGTATGCCGCCGGTCGCGACCTGGGATGGCTCGGTTTGAAACAGGCACCCAATGGCATAGCCGTGACGCTGCCCGAATGGTCGACCGCTGCGGTCGGCTGGGTGATTGCGACGGTGTTTGAAGCCGCGCTCTCGCTGGAGTCCCCGCCTCAGGACCTCTCGGTCCCGGTGACGCACGTCGCCTCAGAGTGAGCAGTTGAGCATGTTCCAGATTCCGTGAGCGGCTGCCTCGATGCAGGCTGCTGGTACACTGCGGGCTGCGTGAACGAAATCACGTGATCGAGCCATGTTCGCGCAGCAACCGACTGCGCGGCCCATACACACCATTGTTGAGAGGGGAACGCGGTGGCTGACTATACGAAGCCCATTCCCAGTCCCGATCCGGTCTCACAGCCCTTCTGGGACGGGGCCAAAGAGGGGAAGCTGATGCTGCCCCGCTGCGACGACTGCAACCGCTGCCATTGGTACCCGCGGGTGATCTGCCCGTTCTGCCATTCGATGAACATCGAGTGGGTCGAGGCGACCGGCAAGGGCACCATCCACACCTTCGCCGTCCAGCACAACAAGGGTCTCGTCGCGCGCGGCTGGGCCGACGACGTCCCCTACGTCTCTGCCTACATCGACCTCGCCGAGGGCGACCGCATGCTGACCGTGCTCAAGGGCGTCGATCCAAAGGACCCAGAGTCGATCCAGATCGGCGCCGCCGTCCAGATCGAGTTCGAAGCAGCGTCCGACGACGTGCACATCCCCTTCTGGCGGCCCGTTTAGCGGCTGTTCCCACCACTGCCGACCGAGACCACTCTGGAACACACAGGAGCACACCATGCCTGGTCCAGCATCCAAGGCCGCCGCGATTATCGGCGCCGCCGAAGCGAACGACATCGGCTATCCGCAGACCCCGAAGTCGTCGCTCACCCTGCACATCGAAGCGATCAAGAACGTTTGCGACTCGACCGGTATCCCGATCGCCGCAATCGACGGCATCTTCTCTGCCGGCTGGTCCCCGCAGATCGCTGAGTATCTCGGTCTGCATCCCAAGTACATCGACACGACCGCCGTGGGCGGCTGCTCGTTCGAGATGCATGTGCATCACGCGCTCGCCGCAATCCACGCCGGCGCGATCAACGTCGCGCTCGTCACGCATGGCGAGATGGGCTTCAGCCAGCGCTTCACGCAGGGCAAGGGCACCGGGCGTCCGGGCGGCGCCGGCGACCCCTGGGACCCGGGTACACAGCACACGATGGCCTACGGACTCGGCGGCGCGCCGACGGCCTATTCCCACGCGCTCAATCGACACATGGCCCGTTACGGCACGACCCAGGAAGACTTCGCCGAGATCGCCGTCGTCACTCGCGAGTGGGCGACGCTCAACCCGCGCGCGGTCATGTACCGCAAGGCCGGCGAGGGCGACCTGCCGCCGTTGGAGAAGGGCGAGTGGGGCGGCGGGAAGCGCGGCCACACCTTCGGCGGTCCAATCACCGTCGACACCGTGATGAACTCGCGCCCGATCTCCTGGCCAATCAAGCTGCTCGACGTCTGCCTGGTCACCGACCACGGCGGCGCGGTGCTGATCGCTGGCCCCGAGATTGCGAGCACCTCGAAGACCCCTCCGGTCTGGATCGCCGGCGCGGGTGAGTCGATCTCGCACTGGAACATGCTCGAGATGAACGACTTTACCGAGACGTCGGCCGGGCGCTCGGCCGCTGCGGCCTACCGCATGGCCGGCATGGGACCCGAAGACATGGAAATGGCCATGATCTACGACTCCTTCACCGTCACCGCGGGAATCACGGCCGAGATGCTCGGCCTCGCGCCCGCGGGCGAGGGCTTCACGCTCTGGAAGGATCGCCACGCGGCCCCCGGCGGACGCCTGCCGATCAACACCAACGGCGGTGGACTCAGCTTCAACCACTCCGGCATGTACGGCATGCAGCTGCTGGTCGAGGCCTACCGCCAGCTCAGTGGGACCGCTGAGGACGGCGGCTTCTCGGGCGACCCGGGCAAGCAGACCTCGGCGCGCAGCTGCATCGTCAACGGCACCGGCGGCTCGCTCTCGACCACCGGCACCCTGGTGCTCACCTCCGACTAACGACCCCACTCCGCCATCGCGCTCGAGCCCACTCTGGCCGCAGAGTGGGCTCGTTTGCTACCCACGACTCAGGCAATCCCCAGCCAGATGCGAGGACGGAACCAGCAATGTCTGAAGCTCCTCCGGACCGCGCAGAGCACCTCCACAACACCAAGCAGGGCATCACCTTCTTGTGGGCGGTCGACCTGCTCGCCATGATCATCCTCGTCGCGCTCTTTGCGCTCAGCGATCTTGGTGGAAACGTGGTGCCCAATGAGATCGACGCGTTAGCCGCCGGCAGCGTCAACGCCATCGGACTGGTCGCGCTCGGCGGCATCAACGCCATTGGCGTGATCTCGCTCGGCATGGTCAACTCCGTCGGCGTGGTCGCGATTGGCGGCGTCAACAGCGTCGGCGTGATCGCGGTCGGCGGATACAACGCCACCGGGCTGATCACGATCGGTGGGGTGAACAGTTACCCGTTCCCCCTGCAGATCTGGAGCGCGACGCTGTTCGAATGGAATCCGAGAGTCAAGCGCGCAGACCTGGACCCCGCTTGATCGCTCGGCTGTGTTAACATCAAGGCCATCACCGATCCCGGGGTGGTCCGGCCGTGATACGCGGACTCGGGCCTGAGAACACACCCGCCGAACCTGATCCGGGTAATGCCGGCGCAGGGAGCGACGAGCCTCTCAGACCGACCAACGACCGCCCGCATCTGAACAGGATGACGGCATGCGCGTGGTCTGTAGCATCGCAGGCTCCGACTCCTCCGCTGGGGCCGGAATCCAGGCCGACCTCAAGGCGACATCGCAGTTCTACGCGTGCTACTGCGCAACGGTGATCACAGCGGTCACCGCCCAGAACACGCTCGGCGTTCAGGACGCCCATCAGCTGCCGACCTCCATCGTCCGCGCCCAGATCGAGTCGGTCTTTTCCGACCTCAATGTCCGCGTCGTCAAGACGGGCATGTTGGGCGACTCCGAGATGATCAACACCGTCGCCGACGAACTGCAAGAGCGTCAGCCGCCGAAGATCGTCGTCGACCCCGTGATGATCTCCAAGACCGGCTTTCCGCTACTTGCCGACGACGCAGTGGAGACCTTCAAGGCGCGGATCGTGCCTCTGGCAACCCTGATTACGCCAAACACGCACGAGGCGGAACGACTCACCGGAATCTCCGTCCACAGCATCGACGACGCCAAGCGCGCAGGACAGGCACTCCTCGACCTGGGCGCCGAGGCGGCGCTGGTCAAGGGCGGCCACCTGGAGGAATCGCCCGGCACTGACGTGCTCGTCACGCCGGACGAGACCGAGCTGTTCGAGCGCGAGTGGATCGAGACCAAGCACACCCACGGCACCGGCTGCAGCTACGCGTCGGCGATCGCTGCACGCATGGCCTACCCGTCGGAGTGGGACCTGTCGCTCTGCATCGACTCTGCCAAGGCGTGGCTGACCGAGGCGATCCGCTACGGACAGAACATCGGTCACGGCGTGGGACCGACACAACCGTTCCACAGCCAAGAGTTTGGCGGTTGGCGTGACTGACATC
>JAJDZG010000151.1 GCA_022824765.1 Dehalococcoidia bacterium
GAGCCGAGCGGGTCCCGGGAGGAACCAGGGACTGGGAGTGTCGAGAGGGGTTGGGAGCCGAGCGGGGGAGCCGAGCGGGTCCCTGGAGGAACCAGGGACTGGGGGTTGGGGTTGGGCTAGCGGCGGGGTTGGTGGTAGGGGCAGGGTGGGGTGTGGGGGTCTGGGGATAGGATTCCGCTGGCTGGGTGGAGGCAGGCGCCTTTGGCTCCGATGGCGTTGGCCCGCGGGGGCTGCCATTCCAGGCAGTTGCCGCATTGGGCGGGCAGTGGCGGACGCGGTGGTTCGTCGAGGACGACGAGCTCGCGGCGCTCGCGTCGGGCTTCACGATCGGAGTGGTAGCGTCTGGGCCGTTGGCCGGGTCGGCGTCCCTTGCGGTTACGTCTGGGCACGTCAGCGATTCCTGCCTTGCTGGGCGGGAGGATCGGGCTTGGCAGGCTTGTCAGGCCCGGAAGGGAGATTCTGCGTGTGCCGGCAACGCGGGTAGTTGCTGCAGCCGAGGAATGGTCCGCGAAAACTCTGACGCCGGACCAAGGGCGATTCGCAGTCGGGGCACAAGCCGTATTGACGCTGCGCTGCCGTTGGGTCGTTCGGCACCTCTTCCGTGTAGCGGCAGGATGGATACCTGGTACAACCGAAGAACTCGCCAAACTTGCCCGATTTCTTCTCGAGTGATCCTTCACAGCCTGTGCGACGGCACGGGCGCTGTTCGGAGCCGGACCGAGCGTGTTGTCGGTCTTCCTGCTGCTTCTCGGGTGCGATTCCCGTTGCGCGTTTCGATGATGACTCGCCGGTCAACAGCACCTGTCGCTGCCGACGCTCAAGTTCTTCCAGGCGTTCCACGGACTGGCCGAGTCTCGTGGACAATGCCGCTGCTTCTGTCCGCAAGTCATCCAGTTCCGACTGGCGCACGTCTAGCTGCTCGCTGCGTTGCTGAGCGTCCTGCTGCTGTGCGTGCAGTTCAGCGGACCGAAGCCGCACGTCGCCGAGCAGCGCTTCGTAGTCTTGGCGGAGCTGTGAGACGACGACCTCTTCTGCTGCAACGTCGCGTTCCCGCCGGGTCAGATTTTCCGGCGCCGGTGCGCGTTCAAGCGCCTGCTCGCGATGTGCGAGGGCGTCGCGACGTCGTTTCAGGTTCTCGCGCTCTCGTGCACCGACTTGCAGCTGGCTGTCAAGCTCGACCTCTCGCTGTTTCAGCTTGGCTTCCCGCTCTGCAAGCGCGCCCTCATGCTGTTCCAGTCTGACTTGCTGGTGACGTAGTCGCTGTTCATCCTCTGCGACTTTGCCAGCTCGGCGATTGACCTCTGCATCTACATCAGCAGCGTGCTTCGAGCGCTGTGCCTGCCGAGGCGCGGCGGCCAGCGCGTCAAAACGTTCGCATGCGGCTTGATCGTTAGACTTCTCGAGCAACCAGCGGACGGCATTGGTGCTCCGTTCGGTCGGCTGGGGTGCGAAGTGGGCCCAACCGTTTCGGAGGCGTCTGACAGTAGCGATTCGATCTAGCACGAAGTCGTCTGCGACAGCGGTGAAGAGGATGCTGCGGTGGGTGCGCAAGTTCTGCAGCACGTTGAGGATCTGGATCGGGTCATTGAGATTGAGAGTGTCGATGCTGTCCTCTTGTTCCAGAATCTCGCGATCTTTGAGGGTGTCGATGTCATCTTCCGTCGCTTGGGCGAGTAGTTGTGTGACCCGAGGCTGGAACGAGTCGCGCAGGATGGTGAGTATGTCCCTGGTGATGTCCGGGTCGGGCATGGTGATGACTTGTCAGCGGCGTTCTAGGGCGTAGGGGTCGGCGGTGAGGAGCATTTGGAGGGCGGAGAGCCAGCGGTCTCGGACGACGGTGAAGTCTCTGCCGGTTCTCCGGTTGCGGTCGCGGGGGATGCGCTGGCTGTAGGCGCGGCGGGCGCCGTAGCCGGCGCTGATCCATTCGGTGCGGAGGGTGCGGTCGGCCTGGGGCGCCCAGCGCACGCGGAGGCGGGTGCGGCGTGCGCGGCGGCGATTGGGCGGGAACCAGCGGATGACGAGGTCTCGACCGCGCGAGGGTCGGACGCTGTCGACGGACTCGGCGGGGATGTGGAGGAGGGGACGGCCGTCCTCGCGCAGGAAGGTGGCGCCGTCGACGTCGAGGATGAGGTCGCCCTGGCGGTCGCTGAAGGGGAGCGGACCGACGAGGGTGGCGGCGTCGCGGGAGGGCAGGGCGATGGGGCGCAGTCGGGCGACGTCTGCGCCGCAGCGGTGACAGGCGAGTCGTCCGTCGAAGGTCTCGCGGTGGCAGGCCGGGCAGATTTTCACTGCCTGTCCAGCCTTTCAGGCTTGAGGGGTGGTGCGTGGTCAGACGCTGACGGGTGAGCCGAACTTGTCGATCAGCTCTTCGGCCTGGCTGACCATGTGCTGGACGACTTCGGTGGCTGGACGGATGGCTTTGATGAGGCCGGCGCCGTTGCCGGCGGGTCCACCGACGAGTTCTTCGATGTGGGCCTCGCGGGCGCCGCGCAGGGCTTCGCCGACGAGCAGGCCCTGGAGGGGCATAGGCAGGGTGGGGGGTGCTTCGGGGCGTTCCCAGGCTTCGGTCCAGGAGTTGTACATGTGGCGCATGGTTTTGCCGGAGTACATGCGTCCGATGCGGGTGTCTTCGTCGACGGCGGCGACGAGCTTGTCCCACTGGACTTTGCGGGTCCATTGGTCGGTTTCGCCGCGCTCTTCGGAGTCCTGGTAGGCCTCCCAGGTGCCGAGGAAGGCGGTGCCGCACCAGATGGCTTCGGCGCCGAGCGAGAGAGCGGCGAGCAGGCCGCGGCCGTCCATGATGCCGCCGGCGGCGACGGTTTTGGTGGGGGAGATGGCGTCGACGACCTGGGGGACGAGGGCGAGGGTGCCGATGCGGCCGGTGTGTCCGCCGGCTTCGGTGCCCTGGGCGACGACGGCGTCGACGTTGGCGGCGGCGACGCGGCGGGCGTTGCGGGTGTTGCCGACGAGGCCGATCACTTTCATGCCTTGTGCGTGGGCGTCGGGCACCATCCAGCCTGGGTTGCCGAGTCCTGAGGCGAAGACGGGGACTCGTTCGTCGAGGATCACTTCGACCTGCTGACGGAAGTAGTCCTGTGTGAGGGGCGGACGGTCGGGCAGTGCGGAGGGTTCGGGGATGTCGAATTCTTGCTTGAGTTGGTCGACGAAGTGGTGGTGTTCGGCGGAGATTTCGAGTTCGAGGTCTTCGCGGTTGCCGGAGTCGGCGATGGAGGAGGGGAGGAGCAGGTCGACGCCGAAGGGCTTATCGGTGAGGGAGCGGACCTTGGCGATCATGCCGGAGAGTTCGTCGGGGGTGTAACCGGTGGCGCCGACGACACCGAGTCCGCCGGCTTCGGAGACGGCGGCGGCGAGGGTTGGGCCGGCGGCGCCGCCCATGCCGGCGAGCATGACGGGGTACTCGATGCCGAGGATGTCGCAGAGTTCAGTCTTGAGAGGGGAAGCCATCGGCGGGCCTTTCGGAGAGATCGTGGTTTGGCGGATATGGTATCAGCGCTCTGTGCTTGGCGTGATGCTTGAGGTGAATGTCGGGCTGTGAGCGTTAGGATTTGCTGGAGATGCCTATTGGGCCTAGGAAGGGCTTTTGCAGATGCCATCGATTAACACGTTGCGCGGCGAGCTGGATACGTCTGAGCTGGGTCGCACGCTGATTCACGAGCACATTGGGATTCGCTCGCCGGGCATCTCGGAGAACTGGCCTGAGCTGTGGGACGAGGCTGGCTGCGTGGCGTCGGCGGAGGAGAAGATGGCGGCGCTGACGCAGCGGGGGGTGGGCACGGTGGTTGACTTGTCGACCGCTGATCTGGGGCGGGACATGGGGTTCTTGCAGAAGGTGCGGGATGTGACGGAGATCAACGTCGTCCTGTGCACTGGGATCTACTGGCTGCGCTCGATGTATTGGCGAGGTCGACCGGCGGAGCAGCTGACGCGGGTGTTTGTGCAGGAGATTGAGGAGGGGATTGCGGGCACGCCGATCAAGGCGAACATCATCAAGCTGGCGTCGGACGAGCAGGGCGGCGGGGTGGACAGCTACAACGAGAAGTGCTTGCGCGCGGGCGCTCGCGCGCACCGAGCGACGGGCGTGCCGATTGCGACGCATAACGGTCCGCCGGAGTTGGGCGCGCTGCAGCAGGACATTTTCGAGGACGAGGGCTGTGACCTGTCTCGGATCGTGATTGGCCATGTCGGCGACACGCCTGATACGGACTACCTGAAGTCGCTGATGGATCGCGGGTCGTACGTGGGGCTGGACCGGTTCGGTCTGGATCGGATTCTGTCGTTCGATGAGCGGGTCAACACGGTGGTCAAGCTGGCCGCCGAGGGCTACACGGAGCGGATGCTGCTCGCGCACGATGCGTCGTGCTGCCTGGACTGGATCCCGGACATCGACGAGGTGCGTCAGGCGCAGCCGAACTGGCATTTCAATCACATCTCGGACGACGTGATTCCGGCGCTGATTGAGCGGGGGGTCACGCAGTCGCAGGTCGATCAGATGCTGGTCGGCAATCCGCGCGATCTGTTTGAGAAGCAGGGCGCGTACTAGATGGCCGCGCTGGAGATTGAGCCGGCTGATCTGCTGGGAGCGGCGCGCGTCGGCTTTGCGGGCGGGTCGGCGGGCGAGGACGGCGTCGTGGCGGCGCGGGCGCGGCTGTGGCGGTCGGGCGTGTTGGCGGCGGAAGCGGAAGCGTCGGGGGCAGATTCGCTGGCGGCGGCGCAGTCGGCTGGTGCGGCGCTGCGTGAGGCGCTGGGAGACGAGAGCGATCAGCCGGGCGACGCGCTCGGCGTCGAGATCGAGGCGTTGCGGGAGTTTCGGGAGCCGGAGGGTCTGATTGGGCTGATCCAGACGCCGCTGCATGGCTATCAGGGGCTGCTGTTGACGGACGGCGGCAACGTGGCGCGGGGCTGGCCGTTTGATGCGCTGCGGGAGGACGGTCGGCGCTCGGCCTGGGCGAAGCAGCTGAATCGCGAGGTGCGGAAGCCGGGCGCGCGGCTCGCGTCGTCGACGACGGTCGAGGTGTTCAGCACGGTCGAGGCGTTGGGGTCGGTGGCGCCGACGGACGGTGAGCGGATTCCGGCGCGGGCGGGCGGGTTCCGTCTCGTCCAGGCGGAGGAAGTGCTGCCCGACCGTCTGACTGGTGCGGCACTGCAGGCGGCGGCCTGGCTGCTGAGGCATCAGCTGCCGAACGGACTGTTTGCGTATGAGTTCTCGCCGCGGGAGCAGTCGTGGACGGCGGGCGATCAGCTCGTCCGACAGTGCGGCTGCGCGTGGGCGATTGCGTTTGTAGCGCGGCTGACGCGCGACCGACAGATCGGGGCGGCTGCGGCGCGGGCGATCGGCGGGATCCTGGAGACGAGTCTGCGGCGCGATGGTCCGGGTCGGCTGTTCACGCTGCAGGACATCTACGGCGAGGCGAAGCTGGGTGCTCCGCCGCTGCTGTTGCTGGCGATTTCGGAGCTGGGGTCGTCGTTGACGATCTCCCGCGAGACGGTGGAGCAGCTGACCGCGTCGCTGCTTGCCGTGCAAGGGTCGGACGGTCGATTCGGGACCGTTGCCCGCGGCATGGAGTTGGAGGGCACGGAGACGTACTACGCCGGGCAGATTGTGCTGGCGCTGGCGCGTCGTTATGCGATTCGCAAGCGTCCGCGGTTGAAGTCGGCGGTTACGCGGGCGCTGCGACACTATCGGTCGAGGTGGTCGGATGAGGACGAGCGTGATCTGTCGTTCACGACGTGGATGATCCAGGCGTGCGATCACTGGCACGAGTTGACCGGTGACGAGTCGGCGCGGGACTACGCGTACGCAATGGCGGATTGGGCGCTGGAGGAGCAGCACGGCGCGGCGGATGAGCATCCACTGTGGGTGGGTGCGTTCCAGAACACGCCGGGGATTGGGACGGCGGCCTACAGCGAGGGGATCGCGGGCGCGCTGGCGATCGCGCGTCGGGAGGGCGACGAGGCCAGGGCTGGGCGGTACCGCGAGGCGCTGAAGTTGAGTATGCGTTTTCTGCTGAGTCTGCAGGTGGACGGTGCGGAGCACGCGCTGATCGGCGGTGCGGAGCATGTGGGCGCGGTGCGGAGCGCGCTGCATCGGAGCAGTCTGCGTTGTGATAATGCGCAGCATTTCGTGATGTCGATGCTGCGTGCTCGGGCGTTGTGTTGGGAGGATTGATGGTGATGGCACAAAGACACGACGACGAACAGCTGTTGAATGGCGAACTGGCGAGGTTGCTGGGGGAGCAGGGGCTCAACGCAAAAGCTGAACAACGGCAGGGCAAGAAGCGGATCGACGTCGTCGTGCAGCTCGACGGGCGGACGTTGATGCTCGAGGCGGAGGCTGATAATCAGAAGCAGGCGCTCAGGGAGGCTGAAGGGCGGCTCAAAGACGGCTTGACGACGATCGTGTTCGCGATCAGCTACGCGGCCGGTCAGACGGTCGAGACGCTGGGGGATTCCCATCTGTCGTGGAGTCTGCGCACCGACGCTGCCTGGAGGTTGAAACAGCCCGCGACTTGGTCGTCGGGAACGATTGGGCAGCTGTCGAGCGCGATTCGCCAGGCGCCGGCAGCGTTCGAGGTGGATGACGCGGCGCAGGAGCTGTCAGACGGCCTCAATCAGGCTGTTGCGGGGCTGCGCAGTCCGACGCGGCGGGAGCTCGCGCGGGCGCTTGACCTACCGGCCAGCGACAAGTCGGGAGATGGCTGGTTCACGCCGGCGAAACGCGGGATGTTGGTGATCGCGACAGCCATGCTTTTTCACCATCGGCTGCAGGAACACCTGTTGGAGACTGAGCAGCCGAGCGAGTGGTCGGACGCATGGCCGCCGCGGTCGGCGACGGTCTGCGCTGACGAGGCGGAAGCCGCCATTGGTGCACATCTTGACGCCTGGCAGGCGATTCTCGCGGTGGACTATCGGCCGGTCTTCGAGGCAGCGCGGACGGCGCTGCTGGCGCTGCCCAACGACGCAGACACGCAGCTGATCGTGCACACGCTGGCGCGGACGATTCGCGATCTGGCGCCGCGCACGCAGGGTCTGCGTCACGATCTGTTGGGCCGCATCTTTCATCGGGTGCTGGACACGGCGCGCTACGACGGGTCGTTCTATACGTCGACGGCAGCGGCGGTACTGCTGGCCGGGCTGGCGATTCGGGAGGGAGACCGCGATTGGTCGAGTCCCGACGCGATTGCCAGCTTGCGTATCTGCGATCCGGCCTGCGGAACGGGGACGCTGCTGATGGCGGCGGCGGAGCGGATTCGGGATCTGCGGATGCAGGCTGCGGGGTCGCTGAGCGACGACGAGGAAGCGCTGCTGGCGCAGTCGATGGTGGAGGACGTGTTGTGGGGCTACGACATCAACTTGACGGCGACGCACATGGCGGCGACGACGCTGGGGATGCTGAGTCCGAAGACGCAGTTTGAGCGGATGAACATCTTTCGCACGCTGCTGGGCGTGGAGGGCGGACGGGCGTACACGGGGTCGCTGGAGTTTCTCGATCAGCAGCCGCAGCTGATGCCGTGGCCTGGGCAACCGAGCGTGTCGCAGGTGGAGAGCGAGGAGTCGGCGGGTGCGGATCCGCCGCCGATGGATTTGGTGATTATGAATCCGCCGTTTACGCGGGACAGTTTGCGGCATGATCAGTTTGGAACAGACGAGGAGCATGCACTCAAGGATCGGGAGAAGGAGATCCAGGCAGGACTTGAAGACTCTGCAGCTGGGCGGCGCCATTCCTTAGGCGGGATGTTTGCCATCTTGGCTCAACGTTTGGCAAAGACGAAGGCCTCGACGGTTGCGCTCATCATGCCCGCGGTGGTTCCAACCGCTCCAGGCAACGCTGCCCTGCGCAAGTGGCTAGCGTCCAAGTTCCACGTGGAGACTGTGGTTTCCTCACATGATCCGCTGCGGATCAATATGTCGGAGAACACGTCGATTGGCGAGGTGCTGATTGTCTGTCGGCGCTGGGACTCGTCGGAGGCGAAGCCGCCGACGACGTTCTACAATCTGGCGGTCAATCCGGCGACGGCGTTCGAGGCGATGGAGCTGCTGAACAAGATTGGGCGGGACGCTCGCGATACGTACACGGTGCAGCAGATATCGTCGGAGCGGATTGAGTCGGGCGACTGGTACGCGGTGAACTTTTTCTCGCCATACCTGGTGGAGGAGTATCGGAAGTTGGCGAACGGCACACTACAGACAGACAGACAGACAGACAGACAGACAGACAGACAGACAGACAGACAGACAGACAGACAGGTCCACTTTCCGAAGCAGCAGAGGTGGGGCCTGCAGGACAAGGTATCAGGGGTACGTTCGCCAAATCCTCCAATCCAACCATCGAGGGGTATCGTGCGTTATGGCAACAAGATACCACAATGCATCAGTCAATGCGAACGACAGTCGACACATACATGTCTCCGAAGAAGGGAATGCAGGCAACAGCCAAGCGCTACTGGGCCCAGCGCAGCCGATACTTCGTCTCGGCCCGGATGCGCCTCAACACCGGCCGCGTAGTCGCAACTACGCTGCCAGAGCGTGCACTTGGATCGCTATGGGTGCCGATTCACCCAGCCGAGGATGACGAGCAGTTGGGTTCGGCCATTTGCTTATGGCTAAACTCAACTATCGGATTGCTGTGTGCAACTGGCGGGCGCGGGAACAAAGTGCTCTCGCGCGCAGAGTTTTCCATAGACGCTCAGCGGTCGATACCGGTGCCAAAGTTCATGCCAGATGCGCTCGCGAGACTCTCATGGCACTTCGAGATGCTCAAGGACGAAACGCTTCTGCCACTTCCGCAGATGCATGAGGACCCGGTACGAATTGCACTTGATGATGCGGTGACTGAGGCGTTGGGGCTTGATCCTGAGTGGGTGGCACGGGTGCGGCGCGAGTTGTCTCAGGAGCCTTCGATTACGAATCGGCGGTATGGGGGGTTGGGCTAGGGGGAGCCGAGCGGGTCCCTGCGTGAAGCAGGGACTGGGGAGATGTGAAGCTTGGAGTGGGGGAGCCGAGCGGGTCCCTGCGTGAAGCAGGGACTGGGAGATGTGAAGCTGGGTCTGAGGCGGGTATGCTGGTGGTGAGGAGGTTGTGATGGCGATTCGTGTTGACCGGCCGCGGTTTCGGGGCATCTTTGGTCGGATGCGGGTGGAGGCTCCGCCGGCTGAGGAGTTTCTGGATGCGTTTGAGGA
>JAJDZG010000164.1 GCA_022824765.1 Dehalococcoidia bacterium
CCACCGCCGTGCAGGTCGATCTGTTCGCCCAGATAACGGCTGGACATGGCGGAGCATTCGATGTGCCAGCCGGGCCGTCCGGGGCCCCAGGGGCTCTCCCACTGGGGTTCGCCGGGCTTGGCGCCCTTCCACAGGGTGAAGTCCATCGGGTGTTCTTTGTCGACGCCGATGTCGGTCGGTTCGGCCGAGATCATGTCGTCCAGCGAGCGGCCAGAGAGCTTGCCATAGCCGGGCATCTGACGGACGCGGAAGTAGACGTCGCCGCCGGCTGGATAGGCCTTGCCCTTCTCGATTAGACCGGTGATCAGGTCGATCATGCTGGGGATCTCTTCGGTCGCGCGGGGATGGACGTCGGCGGGAGCGATGCCCAGTTCGCGCCACTCGGCCATGAACGAGGAGATTTGCCGCTCTGCCAGTTCGGCGACGGTGGTGCCTTCGTCGGCGGCGCGGGCGATCAGCTTGTCGTCGACGTCGGTGAAGTTGTAGACGAGCCGAACGCGGCGTCCGCTCCACTCGAGGTAGCGGCGCAGGGTGTCGAAGATGATGATCGACATCGCATGACCGAGGTGGGCGTCGTCGTAGGGGGTGATCCCACAGACGTACATCGAGATCGGGTCGTCGACTGGCTCAAACGGCTGCTTGCGCCGAGTCAGCGTGTTGTACAGCTCCACGAACTCTGCCTCTCGGGATCAGGGGGAACGTTCCGCCGTCCATCGGATCATACGTCGTGCGCGGATTGGGACGGGCTTAGCCGGCTGCACTGCGTTGTGCGCTCGACGCGGCCGAGGCCGATGCGTCGTCCGAGTTGACCGCGGCGCGCAGTTGCTGGATTTCGCTGCGCAGTTCGGTCACCTGCAGCTCGAGCGATTCGATCCGGTCGTGCTCGGGGTCTGGCAAACGCAGGATGGTGTCGTCGCCGGGGTCGTAGTAGGCGACGACGTGTCCGGGCACACCGACGACGGTTGCGTGAGGCGGCACGTTGGAGACGACGACGGCGCCCGCGCCGATCCTGGCGCCGGCCCCGACGGTGATCGCGCCGATGATCGAGGCGCCCGCGCCGACCAGGACCTCGTCGCCAAACATGGGGTGCCGCTGGGTGCGCATCGTGGAGGTCCCGCCCAGCGTGACGCCCTGATGCAGATGGCAGCGCTTGCCGATCTTGGCGGTTTCGCCGATCACGACGCCCATGCCGTGGTCAATCAGGCAGGGCGCGGCGATCCGTGCGCCGGGGTGGATCTCGATGCCCGTCAGCCATCGTCCCGCGTGCGACAGGGTTCGCGGGAGCACCGGGACCCGAAGCCGCATCAGTACGGAGGAGACTCGATGCATCATCAGCGCGTGGATGCCCGGGTAGGCGAGCAGCACTTCCAACCAGAGCGTCGCGGCCGGGTCGCGTTCGAGCGTGAACTGGATGTCGGACCAGGTGTCGTCGACGAACGACAGGTACCAATCGACGAAGGCGCGCAGGAAGGGCATAGCTGCAGCCTATCGGCCTGCCGGCAGGCGCAGGGTCAGCGTCGCCAGCGCGTGGACGGTGATGCCCTCTGCGCGTCCCAACGCGCCCATGCCTTCGGCGGTCGTGGCGGCGACATTGACACGGGAGCGGTCGAGCTCCAACGCTTCAGCGAGGCATGCGCGGATGGCATCGATGTGGGTCCGCAGGCGCGGACGCTCGGCGATCACCGTGGCATCGACGGACTGCGGACGCGCGCCGCGGGATTGCAGTTGTTCGAGGACGACGCGGAGCATGTCCAGCGAGCTGGCCCCAGCCCAGGCTGGATCATTGGTGCCGAAGACGGCTCCGATGTCGCCGAGTCCGGCAGCGCCCAGCAGGGCGTCGATGATGGCGTGGGTCAGGACATCGGCGTCGGAGTGGCCGGCGAGCCCCTGGTCGTGGGCGATCTCGACGCCGCCCAGCACCAGCCGGCGTCCGTCGACCAGGCGGTGGGTATCAATGCCGATGCCAGTGCGCAGTTCGACGCGCGATCCGAGCAGCGCCTCAGCGATGAGCAGGTCTGAGGGTGTGGTGATCTTCGGGTTGGGCGCGCCGATGTCCTGGACGATGACGCGTTGCCCGAGCCGTTCGACGAGCGCGGCGTCGTCGGTGGCGATCACGCCGTCGCGGCGGGCGGCGTCGTGGGCTGTTCGCAGGATGTCGGCGGTGAAGACCTGCGGCGTCGCGGCGGCTCGAAGGCTGGCGCGATCCGGCGTCGAGGAGATCGCCTCGGAGGCGTCAACGACCTTGATCGTGTCGGCGACCGGACCTCCCGCGATCACCCCGCTGTGCCCATCGCGGATGCGGGCGATGCAGTCGGCGACGGCGTCTGCGGTGATCAACGGGCGCGCGCCATCGTGGACCGCGACGATTGCCGAGTGGCGCAGGACATTGAGTCCGGCGCGGACGGAATCCTGTCGCTCGCGCCCGCCGAG
This sequence comes from Dehalococcoidia bacterium, assembly GCA_022824765.1. Taxonomy (GTDB): domain Bacteria; phylum Chloroflexota; class Dehalococcoidia; order Bin125; family Bin125; genus Bin125. Next base: position 2,431 of record JAJDZG010000164.1, read on the forward strand.
TGTGAGCGCGCGGACCTTGCCCAGACCACGGCAGATGCCTGCGACGTCTGCGCGGTTGGCTGATGAGGTCACCACGACGACGTCATCGATGTCTGCGCAGTCTTCGAAGGCTTCCAGCGACCAACGCAGGACCGGCTTGCCCGACAGGTCGGCGAGCAGTTTGTCGCCTCCGCCCATGCGACGGCTGCTGCCGGCGGCCAGGACGATCGCGCCGACGCGGCCGCTCATGCGGCGTCTCCGTCGTCTGCGGTCAGAGCGGCGAAGACCATGCGGCCGGCCTGTGTCTGGATGACTCGCTTGACGGTGAGGTCGCGCCGCTCGCCGATCGCGTCGGCGCCCGCTTCGACGACCACCATGGTGCCGTCGGACAGGTAGCCGACGGCCTGATCCGCAGATCGGCCCGGTTCGACCAGCTCGATCTGGAGGGGTTCGCCGGGCAGGACGTTGGTCTTGACCGCGTTGGCCAGGACGTTGAGATTGAGCGTCCGCACGCCCTCCAGTTCCGCGACGCGAGCGAGGTTGGCATCGGTCAGGGCGAGCGCCGCGCGGCGCTCGAGCGCCAGTCGGACGAGGCGAGCGTCGACGTCGAGATCGGCGTCGGCGGGGTCGTCGACGATCTCGACGTGCACGTGGTCGAGACCTTGCAGTCTGGAGAGCAGTTCGAGTCCGGCGCGTCCGCGTCCGCGGCGCAGCTTGTTGGAGCTGTCGGCGACACGGCGCAGCTCGTCCAGGACGAAGCGGGGCACGATGATGTCGGCGAGCAGGAATCCGCTGTTGGCGACTTCCACGATGCGTCCGTCGATGATCGCGGAGGTGTCGAGGATCACTTCCGTTGGCGCTGTCGGTGCTGCGGTGCGCGCATCAGTCGAGCCGACGACCGACACCGCGACCTCATCGGCGCGGCCGCGGACGGTGTTGACGAAACGTTCGACTTCGGGTCGACGGCTGAGCGCGACGCCGATCCCGATCGGTGCGAGCAGGATCGCCACGCCGATGGGGGCAAAGTCGCCGGCGGCGCCGGGCAGGGAGCCCAGCACGGGCGAGAGCAGCGCGGCGGTGACCAGCGCCGCGACGAGTCCGAAGCCGCCGAGCAGAATCTCGAGCGTCGAGACCGAATGCAAGATGCCGGCCCGCAGCCACTCCAGCGGCCGCAGCGTCCAGCCGATCAGGCGACGTACCGCCTCCACCACGACACTCTCTTAACGAAGTTGGCGGCCATGCGGCCGCCAATGAGTCCGGAGCGGTCAGCCGCCCGATAAATCCAGGCGCATCGCTGCGCATCACCAGCATACAAGATTCCGCCCCCCCGCGTGCAGACACCTTCGCGTCAGGAACTGGACGCCAACGTTACGTCATTCCAGCCTCCACCGTCATTCCAGCTTGTCTGGAATCTCGCCTGGCTGGTTACACGAACCGCAGACGAGGTCCCAGACTGCGCTGGGACGACGAGCCCCGACCATCCGGCCAACGTCCGTCATTCCAGCCCTCTCCGTCATTCCAGCTTGTCTGGAATCTCGCCTGGCTGGATACACAACCCGCAGACGAGGTCCCAGACTGCGGTGGGACGACGAGCCATGCCATCGTGCCAACGTCCGTCACTCCAGCCCCCTCTGTCACTACAGCCCCCTACGTCAGTCCAGCTTGTCTGGAATCTCGCCTGGCCAGAGACACGAACCGCAGACGAGGTCCCAGACTTCGCTGGGACGACGATCCACCACCCTCCCAACGTCCGTCATTCCAGCCCCGTCTGTCACTACAGCCCCCTCCGTCATTCCAGCTGGTCTGGAAGCTCGCCGG
>JAJDZG010000157.1 GCA_022824765.1 Dehalococcoidia bacterium
AGCAATCCTCTCGACCACGATCCACTTCGCCAACGAGAACATCTGGCGACAGCTTGGCGAAAAGGCGTTTCGTCCCGGCGGTGACATCTCATCCCTCGTCCAGGCCAGAGACGGCAAGTGGTTGACCTTCGGCATCACGCCAAACACCCACGCTCGCTGGGGCGCGTTCGGTCAGTGGCTCTACGAGCGGTCCGGCTACGACGGAATCATCGGAGCTGACTATCCGGGCGACATCTACATACCCGAGTGGGGAGGCGACGTTCACCGCGCCTTCCAGAAGGCCTGCGCCACCCTGGACCGGGAACAACTCTGCGACGAGGGCCAGTCGCGCGGCTTCCTCGCCGTACCGGTCAACTCCGCCCGCGACATCGTCGAAGACCCCCACCTGCACGAGCGCGGAGCGTTCCTCTCCGTTCACCACCCACAGTTCGCTCGCAACATCGACCTGCCCCGACTACCGATCCACTCGACCGGCTACGAGCCGGTCGGTCGTCCAGCCCCGACCCTCGGCGCCGACTCAGCCGACGTGCTGGCTGAGCTACTCCAAGTGGACGCGCCCACATACGATCAAATGGTCGCCAACGGCTTGGTTTCCGGACCAAATCACCGCTCCGAATCACGCACCCCGCTCTCCCCCCATCCCGCAACGCAAAACGACGCCCACGCCTCTCCCATCTCCCCCAGCCATCTGACCGGGGGAGATGCCGAAAGCCTGCCCCCGGCTCGACCGGGGGGCAGAGGGGGGCTCCCCCTCAAAGGGATCCGAGTCATCGACTTCTGCTGGCAGGCCGCCGGTCCATTGACCACCGAACTCATGGCCAACCTCGGCGCAGATGTGATCAAGATTGAAACCGACGCCCGGATCGACACCCTCCGTGTTGCCCTGCCCGCCTACGATCCCCCAACCATCGAAACCGGCGCCTTCTTCCAGGACTGCAACACCGACAAGCGCAGCATCAATCTCAATCTCGCCGCGCCGCAGGGCTTGCGTATCGCCTACGACCTGATCCGCGAAGCCGACGTCGTCACCGACAACTTCACCGGCGGCGTCATGAAGCGGCTCGGTCTGGGCTTCGACGACCTCAAGAAGATCAATCCGCGCATCGTCGTCTGCAGTCTGCCCGTCATGGGCACCTGGGGACCCAAGGCGTCGTGGAAAGGGATCGGCAACAGCGTCGTCGCCCTCTGCGGACTGGCAGCCCACACCGGCGCTCCCGACCGCAAGCCGACCGGCGTCCTCCTCCACACCGACTTCACCCTCGGACCCCTGGCCGCGACGGCGATCCTCTCCGCACTCATCCATCGCGACCGCACCGGCGTCGGCCAGGAAATCGAAATCCCCCAGTACGAGGCCGGCATCCACCTGCTCGACACCGAACTGATCGAACAGCTCGCCAACGGCGAGTTACCGCCCAGGCGTGGCAATCGCTCGCCCGAAATGGCACCCCACGGACTCTTCCGCTGCGCCGGCGACGATCGCTGGCTGGCGCTCAGCGCCCGAGACACCGTCGATTGGCTCGAAATCTGCCGAATCATCGGACGCCAAGACCTCGCCCAACGCGACGACCTCAGATCACTGGCCGGCCGACAGGCCGCTGAAGACGAAATCGAGGCGGCCATCACCGAATGGACCCGCCAGCAGGACGTCTGGCAGGCCACATCCACCTTCGAAGCAGCCAGAGTCCCCGCCGGTCCCAACGAGGACATTGAAGACCTCGTCGAGCACGACCCCTCAATGACCGGCTTCTTCCACGAATTCGATCACCCCGTCGGAATCAAGTTCATGGCCCAGAACCAGCCCTTCCTCTGGAACGGCCAACGCCTCCCCATCCAGCGAGCACCCTTCTTCGGAGAGCACAACGAACAGGTCTACCGAAACGAACTCGGCCTCACCCAAGAAGAATTCACGGAACTGCTGGTCACCGAAGTGATCCGCTAAGCCAATTCGTCATCCCGCCACCCCTCCGAGCGCGGGAGAGCTAGGACCTGTTCACACTTTGGCGCAGATCGCCAACGTTCGTCATTCCAGCCTGTCTGGAATGACGGGGTAGGGTGTTCGCCATGCTTTGGGACGCCGTTTGGTTACTGTGAATAGACCCTAGTACCACTTCTCCTGGTCGACGCCGTTGACAAACTCGCGACATTCAACCACGCGGCGAGCATTCTCCAGGATCAACTAAAACCGCCGCTCGGGAATGTGCTCCGCGTCGGCGCCACCGATCTCACCGTTGTCGAGCGCATCGACCAGGTCGTCAAGTTTGCAGCTCATGCCGCGGCCGATGCCGCTGCTCAGCCGACCACGCCGGCCGCGACCAACCCGGCAATCTCCTCCTGGCTCTTGCCGAGCAACCCACTCAGCACCTCTTCGTTGTGCTCTCCCAGCATCGGCGAACGCTCCAGCCTGCGCCGTTCGAGGTGGGCGAACTCCCACGGCGCCCCATCGATCCAGATGCCGAAGCCGGGATGCGACGGCTGCTCAACCCGCTGGTAGTGCTCGCGGAAGTGCTCGTCGACGTCCATCATGTCGCGCAGATCCTCGACCGCGTTCGCGGCGATGCCCGCCGCCTGCATCTGCTCCGCGGCGTCCCACTTGCTGAGCTCGCCACTCCATTCAGCGATCGCAGCTTCAATCTTCTCCTCGCAGGACTTGCGTCCCGACAACGTTCGCAGTGCTTCTTGCCGCGACCAGTCCTCGCGCCCGATCAGCGTCGCCAGCGCCGGCCACTGATCATCGGACTCCATAGCAATGGCGACCCACTGGTCATCTCCCGTCGAGGGAAAGACCCCGTGCGGGCACATGTTGGGATCGCGATTGCCGATTCGCGGCAGGTCCTCGCCGAGCTGATCAAACTGCATCCACTGCGCGCCTAGCAAGGCCACCGTCGCGCTCAGCTGGCTCAGTTCGATCTCTCGGCCCTCACCTGTCTCCTCGCAGGCGCGAAGGGCGGCCAGGATCGCCGTCACGCCGACTTGCGGCGACGTGAAATCGGGATAGGCGACGCCCATGCCTCTGGGCGGCTGATGCGGAAATCCCATCTGGAAGTTCATCCCCGCGGCCGCCTTGAGCAGGTTGCCCAGCGTGCGCAACCGCCGCCAGGGGCTGTCGCCGCCGACGCCGGGCAGGTGGACGCTGATCAATCGCGGATTGATGTTACGCAGGACTTCCCAGGGAAATCCCATCCGAGCCAGTGAGCCGCCCGAGTAGTTGTTGACCATCACGTCGCACTCGGCGACGAGTTCCCGAAGCACTGCCTTACCCCGCTCGTCGGCGAGGTTCAGCGTGAGCGATCTCTTGCCCGTGTTCGCCTCGTTGTACAGGTCGGGGAGATCAAAGTTGAACTCGCCTCTGACCGGCTGAACCCGCAGCGGGTCCATGCGCTCCCCGCTGGACTCGACCTTGATCACGTCGGCGCCGAAGTTGGCCATCAGCCGCGTCGTCAGCGGACCGGCGGCGACCCAGGTCAGGTCGAGAACACGGATCCCGCTCAGTGGCATCGCTGGGAACTCGCCGGCATCGTCCGCCCCGCGTTCGCCCTGCTCAGGCTCAGGCTCAGACTCAGGCTCGCCATTGTGCTCACCCAGCTTCGGAGCCGGCCTCATCGGCAGCGGCGACTGCACCGGATCGAGCGGGCTTCGGGAATAACTCAACCCCTTGCCGACCGCCGCAGTGTCGATCTCGCTGAACTGGCCGGCCGTCTGGTAGTGCTCGTTCTCCGCGAACTCGCTGAAGCGAAGCGTCGGCATCGCCGGCATCCCCGCCTCCCAGAGACGCTCGAGCAGCTTCTGCCGAGGCCAGACCGCCGCCAACTCCTTGGCCAGGTCCTGCAGCGGATTCTCCAGGTATTGCCACGCCGCCCGGTCGCCCCGGTGGACCACTTCCCAGTTGTCCGGATCGAGATGATGCTTGACGCCCGCTTCGTCCAGCATCGCGATGAACTCGGGCAGCCTGTTCGGCGAGACGTTGCAGGCCATCCAGCGATCATCGGCGCACCTGATCACCTGCGAGAGCGCCGGTCGATAGGGAGCCTCGTCTCGCCAGCGCCAGATGTTCGGATTCGAGGTCTGGACGACCTGGAAAGAGGTCGCTTCTTGCATCGAGATATCGATCTGGCAACCCGGTCGGCCCGGCGTCCGATCGCGTCCGTACAGCGCCGTCATCGCCGACGAAGCGACGGTCAGGCCGGTCATCGTGTGGCCCGGGAACGCCGCGCCGTGGACCGGCGGATCCTCCCGCTCGCCCGAGACCTGCAGCAAACCGCCGGCCGCCGTGGCGGTCAGATCCGTGGCGCGCCAGCCCGACTTCGGGCCGCGCTGCCCGTACGGCGTCGCCGAGACCAGGATCAAGTGCGGATTTGCCTTACGAACTTGCTCAACCGGAAAGTCTCCAGGCTGGTTCGACTCGATCAGTATGTCGGCCGACGTTGCCAACTCGATCAGCCGGTCAAGTCCCTCGGTGCTTCGCCAGTCGAGCACGACAGACCGCTTGTTGACGTTGAAATACAGATGTTGGTAGCTGTGTTCGGGCGACGGCTGATCGTCCACATACGGTGCCTGATGGCGAATCGAACTCCCACCATCCGGCTCGACCATCGTCACCTCCGCCCCGAGGTCGGCCAGCATCCGGCTGCCGAGCGCCGCGCGGTGATCGGACAGGTCGAGAACCCGCACACCATGCAAAGGAAGCGTCGCAGACGTCATCGGCCGTACCTGTTTCGCCAAGGCCAAACTCGCGGGCCAAGCGGGCTTTGCCATACTAGCGATTGCTCAAGTGCGATCGCCGAAGGAGTCACTGATGGAAGCGCTCGAAGGAATCCGAGTCGTGGAACTGTCCATTGCGGTGCAGGGTCCGGCCGCCGCTGCCTACCTCTCCGACATGGGCGCCGACGTGATCAAGGTCGAGCCGCCCATGGGCGACGCCAATCGCTGGTATCGCGGAGCCAACAACGAGCTGCCCGCAGACTCGGTCGGTACGCAGTTCATCGGCGCCTCGCACGGCAAGCGCTCGGTCTGTGTTGATATCCACACGGAGATCGGCCTCGAGCTGGTCGACAAGCTGGTTGACACCGCCGATGTCTTCCTCAGCAACTACCGCGAACCCGCCCTTGAGCGAATCGGGATGGGCTACGAACGACTCTCCAAGCGCAACCCCGCGCTGGTCTACGCCACTGCCAACGGCTTCGGCCCCGACGGTCCGGCGAGAGAAAACCGGATGACCGATCAGTTCTCTCAGGCCCGCAGTGGCATCTCGGGCATCACCGGCACGCCTGAGGACCCGCAACTGATTCCCGGAGCGATCATCGCCGACACCGGCGGCGCCATGGCGCTGGCCATGGGCGTCCTCACCGCCCTGGTCGCGCGTCAGCGCGACGGCCTGGGCCAGAAGGTCCAAACTTCCTCCTACGGCGCGATGATCTGGATGCAGGCCTGGGAGATCAACCACACCTCCGCGACCGGGCATCTGCCCACGAAAGACGGGGCGTTCCATCCAATCGTCTCAGCGATGACCGGTATCTACGAAGCCTCCGACGGCGTCGCCTTCTGCCTGGGCATCCGCGACGACGACACATGGCGAGAGTTCTGCGAGTTCGGCGGCAATCCGGAACTGGCCGAAGACCCACGCTGGAACCACCGCGAGGGCCGCGACCCGCATCGCGACCCTGAAGGAATGGTTCGCGCGAAGGAGGTCCGTCCCTTCGTCGCGGAGATGATGAAGACGCGCACCAGCGATGAATGGCAGGACTTCTTCGATATCCACCCCGACGGCAGTATGGCCCAGCGGGTGCTCAACTACGCAGAAGTCCTCGACGACGAACAGGCGCTCGTCAACGGCTACATCGTCGACAAGGACATTCCCCACGTCGGCCGCCGCCGCGTCGCCGGCATCCCAACCCGCCTGAGCCGAACACCAGGCACGGCCAAAAACACGTTCTCCGAACTCGGCGAGCACACCACCGAGCTCATGCAGGAACTCGGCTACAACGAATCAGCGATCGCAGAGGTCGAGACCCACAAGGCCCCGCCCTACTAGCTCCCCCATCTTCTTCTGCGCCGCGCGCACCGCCGTGATCTCCTCTCCCTCTGGGAGAGGGAGAGGGTGAGGGCCTCCCTCTCATGCCGGACCCTCGCCCCAGCCGTCTCCCGCACGGAGAGGGAGCATGAGTAGTCGTTGCGCCCCTTACGGCATATACGGAATCCGAGCCGTCGGACCCAAGCTCTGTCGGATGTAGGACTGCGCGTCGCGCACGAACTCGACCATCAGCGGTCGAGTATCGCGCGGGTCGATCATGTCCTCGATCCCGAACGCATGCGCCGTCCGCAGCGGCGACCGAATCTCGTTCAGTCGCGCCTCAATCTCCTCCCGCTTCGCCTCCGGATCGTCCGACTCGCGGATCTCCCGACGGTAAGCGGCAGTCACACCTCCCTCGATATGCATCGATCCCCAGTGCGCAGACGGCCAGGCATAGCGTCGATAGAGCGCGTTGCCGCGCCGATATTGCAGTCCGCCCGCGACGCCGTACGCCTGGCGCGTGATGAAGACGAGGTAGGGCATCTGCGAGAGCCGGCTGGTCAGCATCAACCGCGCGCCCGTCCGGACGAGGCCGGATTGTTCATCGGCCGGACCGACCGAGAAACCCGGCTCGTCACAGAAATACACCAGCGGCAAATGGAAGGTGTCGCAGAGCGAGATCATGCGCATGATCTTCTCGGACGTGTCCTTGTTCGGGGAGCCGCCATTCTCGCGCGGGTTGTTGATCATCACGCCCACCGGGTAACCGTCAACCCGTGCGAGGCCAGTGATCCTCGACTTGCCCCAATGTGGCTGGATCTCGAAAAAGGAGTCTTTGTCGAGCACCCAATCCAGAATCCTGCGAGCGTCGTAGATCCTGCGCATATTGCGAGGTATCACTGAAAGCAGTCGCTCTTCCCGACGCTCTGGGTCGTCGCTCGGGTCCAGCCGTGGCGGCATCTCCCAGACGTTCTGCGGCAGGTAGCTCAGGAAGCGGCGTGCCTGTTGCATCGCCTCTTCCTCGGTCTCGGCGAGGTTCTGCACGACTCCGTTGCCGTAGACATGGACATCCTCACCACCCAGCTCTTCCTTGGATATCTCCAGTCCCCGGCTCGCCTTGACCACCGGCGGTCCACCAACGAACAGCTGGCTCGTCCCTTTGACCATCACGTTGAAATGCCCGTCGCAGGCGATCACCGCCGGCGCGCCAGCGACCGAACCGAGCACGACGTTGACAACCGGCATGTACCAGAGCAGATCGTCGACGCCGGTGCCGCCGCCGACCTCGGGTCCGACCACGTACGTGCGCCCAAGCTGCTCGAAGTGCTTGACGCTGCCGCCGGTGGCGTCGAGCAAACGGACGTAGGGAATCCGGTTCATGTAGGCGTGTCGTTGCGCCCAGCCGCCCTTGGTCCCGATCATGCCGTCGGCCGAACCGCCGCGGATGGTGAAATCGTCCCCCTGCACCGCCACCTTGCGGCCGTTAATCCTGGCCACGCCGACGACCGAGTTGGCCGGCATCAGTCCGGTCAACTCATCTCCGTCCCACTGCGGATTGCCGGCCAGCACGCCGGTCTCCTGGAACTCGCCCGGATCGGTCAACAAGTCAATCCGCTCACGCACGGTGAGCTTGCCCCGCCCGTGATGAAATGCGACGCTGTCCGCTCCGCCCATCTGCCGAGCGAACCGCGCGCGCCGCTCCATCTCGTCCACTTCGGACTGCCAGCTCATCGGCCGTTCCCCTCGTGTCAACGTGTGACGGTGTCGACCCGTACCTATCTCTGGACGTTGCGTAACTGCGGATCCAGGAAGTCGCGGAGCCAGTCGCCAAACAGATTGACGACCAGCGACACCAAAATGATCGCGATTCCGGGCACCGTGACCAGCCACCACGCAGTCACGATCACGCCGCGCCCCTGTGAGATCATGATCCCCCA
>JAJDZG010000053.1 GCA_022824765.1 Dehalococcoidia bacterium
GCTGCCTGCGTGTGGCGCGACGGACTGCTAGGAGCTCATCAGGAGTGAGATCTCTCGACTCCAATCCTTGAGCCCTTCGGAGGTTCGGAGGCACACGAGATTCCACTGGAGGTGTCTTCCGATAGAAGAACGACTTTGGTCTGTGAGTGAGTTCGGCCAGCCTAGTAAGTTGTCCTCTAGTTGGGGTAGATTCGCCCGCAATCCACTCTCGAATGAGCGGTTCTGAAGCGTTGACACCCGCCATCTTGACGGCCAGACCTGGCACGCCGTACCCAGAGTCATTGATCGCCCACTCGATCACTGCTGCGTTGGTCAGGGTGTTGGTCATACTGACACTTTGCCGCGCCGTGATCTCAGGATAAGAGTTGGCCGCTGAGGTCGGCGAAGTCGGTGGCGTTGATTGTGAATGATGGATCTGGCGTGAGGTCTGGGTCGTTGCCGGCGCCGCGCTCTCCGACCACGGGGACGTAGGCGGTCGGCATGCCGGCTCTCGCGGCGGCCTGGAGGTCGCCCTTGTGGGCGGCGCACATCATCACTTCGGAGATGTCGAGTCCCAGCAGTCGGGCGCTGGCCTGATATGCCTCTGGTTCGGGCTTGTAGTGTCCGAGGAACTCACAACTGAGGATGCCGTCCCAGGAGATGCCGTTGTGCTTGGAGCAGTCGACGGCGATCGCCCATGACATCACGGTGAGCACGGTGACCGTGTAGCGGGAGCGAAGCGACTCGAGACACTCCGCCGAGCCGGGCCAGGCGTTCATCCGATGCCACACCTGGTTGAGGTCGTCGCGCTCGCCTGGCGAGAGCTGCAGCTGTGGATGCTTGTCCATCACTTCGTCCAGCACACGTCGGTGCAGCTGATCGGCGTTGAGCCAGGGCAGGTCTCCACGACGGACGAGTTGCAGCCGTTGGAACATGGTGAAGCGCCACATGTTGGTGAATTGCGCGGCGTCCAGCTCGACGCCTTGTGCGTCGGCGATGGCCGAGACTTCGTCGCGAATCGTGTGGTGCCAATCGAAGATGGTGCCGCCCACGTCCCACGCGAGCGCCTTCACATTGCTCAGCTCGGTCATGTCTGCGTCCTGTCCCGCTGGATGGTTTTGTCGATGCAGATTAGCCGAGCGATGATAGTCGTTCGCGGACGATGGGCAGCAGATCGCGCGCGACTCGGACCGCGTAGCCGTTCTGGTCAATGTCTGGAGACGGTGGATTGGGAATCGGGTGCAAGACGACGTGCTCGAACTCGATGCCTGACCGCGCCGCATCGGACAGCACGCTGACCAACTGGTCCGCGACCTGTTCGGGGCTGCCGCGCAGGGAGAAGGCGTCGGCATGGGCGTCACTGAGGAAGTCCACGGCGCGTCCGGCGTTGAGCAGGTCAGGGTCGTGATGGAAGTCTGGCCAGACGCCGCGATCACGCTTGAGCCGCTCGGGGTCTGGGCCGTCCCAGCGCAGACCTGACGGCTCAAAGAGCATCGGCGAGTACTCGTAGTAGCCCGCCGCCATGGCTTTGGCCATGAGCAGCGCCTCCTGCGGTTCGTCGGCCAGGACGGTGTGGAAGATGATGCCGAGCGGCACCGAGAGCGGATCGCGACCAGCCGACTCCGCACCGTTGCGGATGCGCGACACGGTTGCCGCAATCGTCTGGGGATGTGTGCCGACGCGCATGAAGACGCCGTCGGCGAGCCGACCGCCCATCTCGAGTGTGCGCGGTCCGCCGGCGGTCAACCAGATGGGCACCGGTCGGTGGAACGGCAGAACGGCGGGACGTTCGGCGCCCACTTCGATCTGCTCGCCGGCGAGGAGTCCGCGCATGAGGACGATGGCGTCCTCCATTTCGGCGACGCGGGCGGGACGGAGCCCGCTGAGTCGGACGGCCGTATCGCCGGCGCCGAAGCCGAGCGCGACGCGGCCGGGCGCCAGCTCGTCGATCGTGGAGATCGAAGACGCGGTGACCGATGGATGGCGCGTGATCGGGTTGACCAGGAGCGTGCCAAGTCCGATTGACTCGGTCGCCTCGGCCGCGGCGGCCAACAGGACGTAGGTGTCGCGGCGGCGCAGCTGCGAGTCGGGCAACCAGAGGCAGTCCCAGCCCAACGCCTCGATGCGTCGAGCGTCCTCCGCGAATCGGGCTGGGGACTCAGCATCCTGGCGGTTGATTCCGAAGCGGGGAATGCGCATCTGAGCCTCCTCTGTGGAGGGGAGGGTACGCGATGTGTGTTGCGGACGATCCAAGCCCCTTGTCGGGGCATGGGAGGTCGATCTCTAGACCGAGGTCAGCACCTGGCCGGTCGTGACGCCGGTTGGTTCGCCGTCTCGCATGGTGATGCCGCCGTTGACGATCGACATCCGGTAGCCATCGGCCTTTTGGACGAGTCGGCGCTGGCCGGCGGGGAGGTCGTGTTCGACCGTCGGTCGTCGGGGACCGACCGTTTCGAGGTCGAAGACGATCAGGTCAGCCTTGTAGCCGCGACGCAGCAGACCACGGTCGGGCAGTTCCCAGGCTGTGGCCATGTCCCAGGTCAGCATTTTGACGGCCTGCTCGATGCTCAGTTCGCCGACACCGCGAACCCAGTGGGCGAGGACGTGGGTCTGCAGCGACGAGTCCATGATCTGGGAGACGTGCGCGCCGCCGTCGGAGAATGTGACGAGCGAGCGCGGCTCGCGCATGATTTCGAGCACGGTGTCCTGATGCTCGTTGGCCAGCGGGACCATGTAGAGCGTCTCGAGGGCCTGCTCAACGCCGACATCGATCATCGTCTTGACCGGGTCTTCCTCGCGTTCGCGCGCGACCTCGCCGAGCCGCCGGTTGGGCGTGCCGTCGACGTGGTCGAGAATGAACACCCAATCCCAGTCCGATGGTTTGCGCGCCTGCGCCGGCATGACGGTGGAGAAGTCCTCTTCCTCCGTGTTGGCGATATGCACGAGCTGCGCGACGACGTCGGGATCCTGCAGCAGCGCCAGTTGTTCGTCGAGCGGCTTGCTGCGCAGGTCGCGCCACGTCGAGAGTCGGTCGAAGGGCATTTCGGTGCGCCAGGACCAGTTGGTCGCCAGTTGGCGCGAGTGGGCCTGACCGAACATGCGCCCGCCTTCACCGGCGGCCTCCTGGGCGCGATCGAAGAATCGCCGCCAGGTGTCGGGCGCGGCGCGGCGGCTGTGCAGCGCCGGGAAGAACATCGGACGGCCGGACTCAATAGCGAGGTCGCGGAAGCGGCGCTCGTAGTGATTGGGGTCGTTGGGGTCCTGGCCCATGGTGGGTTCGCCTGAGATCTCGACCGCGCCGCGGTTGATCTCGCCGAGCGCGAGGACGAGTCGGCGTACTTCCTCCCAGCTGGCCAGGCGCGACGGTACCGGCGCACCCTCGCTGGTCTTGTGCGCGGGCGAGCGTGTCGTCGACAGGCCCATCCCGCCGGCCATCACGCCTTCTTGCAGGATTCGCGCCATTTCGTCGATCTCGTCGTCCGAGGCGGGATCGGTGAATGCTCGCTCGCGCATCACGTAGGTGCGCAGCGCGCTGTGGCCGACGTACCCGCCGTAGTTCAGACCCTTGGGCTTGTCCTGCAGGAACTGCATGAACTCCGGGAATGTCTGCCAGGTCCAGTCGACGCCGGCGCGTTGTGCCTCGGCGGGGATGTCCTCGACCGCCTCGAGCGTGCGCATGAGGATGTCCTGGTCGTCGGGATGGCAGGGCGCGAGCGTGAAGCCGCAGTTGCCCATGATCACGGAGGTGACGCCGTGATAGCAGGACGATGTGCCGTACGGGTCCCACGAGATTTGAGCGTCGAAGTGGGTGTGGCCGTCAATGAAGCCGGGCGAGACCATCAGCCCGTGCGCGTCGATCTCTTCGGTGCCTCGCTCAGGGATGCGCCCGATTGAGGCGATGCGGTCGCCGGCGATGGCGATGTCGGCCTGATAGCGGGGCGATCCGGAGCCATCCACGATGGTCCCGCCGCGAATCACGATGTCGTAGGTCATGCTCAATCTCGATCCAGTTCCAAGCGAGTCGTCGTCTGTGCGCAGGCTAGCGTTTCGGCTAGAGCGAGTTGGGTTCGTGTGGGGTGACCATGATTTTGCAGTGTTCTTCGGGGTCGCCGAGGGTTTGGAATGCTTGGGCGACTCCGTCGAGGCCGACGCGGCCGGTGATGATGGGATTGGAGTCGATGCTGCCGTCTGTGATGTTGGCGAGCGTCTCAGCGAACTCATCCGGCGTGTAGCCGAGCACGAACTTGAGCTGGATTTCCTTCTCGATCCCGGCCATCGGCACGATTGTGTCCTCCTGCATGCAGACGCCGACGATGACGCAGCGGGCGCCGCGCTGCGGGGCCTCGCGCATCAGCATGGCGATCGTGCCTCGGACTCCGATGGCGTCGAACAACACCACGTCCTGACCGGGTTGGTAGCCCTGTTCCTGCAGGGCGGCGATCGGCGGTGTCTCGCGGGGATCGACGACGATGTCAGCGCCGAGAATGCCCGCCAGCTCGCGGCGGCGCGGCGAGAAGTCGGAAGCGATGATCGTCCCGGCGCCTTCGTTGCGGAGGCTGGCGATCGTGGCCAGTCCGACGGGTCCGCAGCCGTAGACGACCGTCGGTTCGCCGGCCGTGAGCTTGGCGGCTCGGACGGCGTGCAGACCGACGGCCATGGGCTCGGTCGTTGCGGCGTGCTCCGTCGGGACGCTGTCCTGGACGGGCAGCATCATCGCGGCGTCGAGCACCATGTACTCACTGTAACCGCCGGGATAGGTGTTGCTGTAGGCGCCACGGCTGGGGACGGACGTGATGCGATCTCCGATGCCGACCGGTCCGGTGGTGTTGGGGCCATAGGCGACGACCTCGCAGCAGAACTCGTGTCCCATGATGATGTCGCTGCTGAAGTCCGGGGCGAACTGGGCGTTGCCTGACTCTCGCGAAGCGCGCATCATCTCTTCGCCGAACTGCATGAAGTGGAGGTCCGAGCCGCAGATGCCGCAGGCCAGCACGCGCACCAGCGCTTCACCTTCGACGGGTTCGGGGCGGTCGACGTCGACCAATCGCAACTCTCCGCTTCGGGCGGCCACGGCGCGCATGAGCATTGTCCTTTCCAGTACTCGGTCTCCTGAGTGCGCAGGCTAACCGTTAGCCTGAGGGGAAGTTGGGCAGCCGATGGGAGGCAGGTGCCATGGCCGAGTTCGACGCTCTCCAACGGGCCTACCGTGCGACGGACGGCTGGGTCCACCTCGTGATCAGTACCGATGTCGAGTGGCGTCGCCTGCGGGACATGCTGGGCGAGGCGGCACTCGCCGATCACATGTGGGACCACCACGAGCGTCACCCGGCGGACGGCGAGGCCTATCTGCCGGAGTTCCAGCTGCAGATCAGGGACGACCCTCGCTTCGAGACTGCTGAGTCACGGTTGGCGCACGCGTCCGAGCTGTCCAGTGTGATCGCGGAGGCGTTCCGCAATCGGACGCAACGCGAGTGGGCCGATCTGCTCGACGCCCGCGGCGTTCCGTATGAGGTCAATGTCCCTGGTCAGCGTTGAGTCATTCACGGCTCGGAGGCGGCTCTCGCTGAACCAAGTCGAACGTTGCGGTATTCCCTATCACTCGACAGCGAAGGTAGACCCTCGGTCTTGTCAGGTTCGTGCCGCTCGACTGCATGGTTCGCTCGCACCAGAAGGTGTGAACGTCAGGGTGTTGCATCGCTCTCTGCTGAACCTCATGCTCCAGATATCTCTTCAAGAGCTCCGAGCTGCCCGCCCATCCCAGACGGGCGATCTCTTCCTCAAACTCGCTCGTGAAGCTGATATTGAGCATCTGCTCAGACATTTGACCAGATTACCGCATGGAGGGGGATGCACGAGCGCTAAACTCAGATGGAGGGAGAGCGCAAGATGACCGACCAGGCCCCACGCTTTGACAGTCAACAGCTTGACGAGCTTGTGCTCTACATCTGCGAGCGGAACGTGAGCGACGATCACTTTGGAAAGGCGAAACTGCACAAACAACTTTGGATGAGCGACTTTCGTCATTATGAGTTGAGCGGCCATGCCATCACAGGCGCCGCTTACATTCACAGAGAGTCGGGGCCGTTTTGTTCTCAGCTCGAAGCGTCGCTGCGCAGGCTCGAAGATTCTGGCGGACTCAGCATCCGTCTGCGTGAGCGTTTCGGCTATGTGCAGCAGCGACCGATCGCTCAGCGACGCGCGAACCTTGACCATTTCAGCGCATGGGAGATTGCCACAGTCGAGGATATCCTCTGGGAAACGCACGACATGTCGGCGCTGCAGCTGACAAACCGCTCGCACTTGCATCCTGGTTGGTCGCTGACCCAGGAAGGTGAAGAGATTAGCTACGAGTTCGCCCGCATTCCCGTGAACGAGCCGCTGGAAGAGCCACTGCAGTTCGCTGTTCCGGCGCCGCAGGCGCTGACTGATTAGCCAGTTCGGCGCGCCGCCAGGCAGCATGGGGCGCGCGGACGCGCCGATCGCCGATCGACGAGGCAGGGGTGGGCCGCAGAGAGGGTGATGAGATGAGCCGCGACAGCTTTGGGTCTGGGCCGGACATTGATAAGTTCGCTGAGCTGTTGCTCTACATCTGCGAGCGGCAGATCACGAATCGCTCCTTCAGCCTCTCGAAGCTCAATCTGCTGCTCTGCCTGAGCGACATGCTGCACTATCGCCGCCACCGGACCTCGATCACTGGATGCGAGTACGTGCGCGGCGAGTACGGACCCTGGACCGTCTCTCTGGCGGAACAAGTGGCCGCGATGGAAGACGAAGGGCGCTTGATGGTGGTTGACCAGCCCGTCGGCGGATTCCTGCAGCGTCGGCCGTTGGCGCTGGCCAGCGCAGACCTCTTCGATTTCAATGGCGCGGAGATCGCCTCGGTGGAGCAGATTCTGCGCGCGGCGGACGGGCAATCGGCGTATCAGATGGCCGAGCTGGCGGACGACGTGTTCGCGTGGCGGGAGCTCGAACTCGGCGACTCAATCACCTACGAATCGGCGCTGTCCGACTAGCTGGCCTGGTCGTTGAGCCAGGACATCATGCCGCGCAGCTCGGCGCCGACTTCTTCCGACTCGTGCCGCGCGGCTCGGGCGCGGAGTTTGTCGAAGCCTGGGCGGCCGGTCTGATTCTCCATGATCCATTCGCGCGCGAAGGTGCCGTCCTGGATATCGGAGAGGATCTGCTTCATCCGCTGCTTGACCGAATCGTCGATGATTTTCGGGCCGCGGGTCAGATCGCCGTACTCGGCCGTGTCCGAGATGGAGTAGCGCATGTTGGCGAAGCCGCCTTCGTAGATCAGGTCGACGATCAATTTGACCTCGTGGATCGTCTCGAAGTACGCCGACTCAGGCTGGTAGCCCGCCTCGACGAGGGTCTCGAAGCCGGCCTGCATGAGTGCGGTGATGCCGCCGCAGAGCACGGACTGCTCGCCGAAGAGGTCGGTCTCGGTTTCCTCAAGGAAGGTGGTTTCGAGCACGCCGGCTCGAGTGCCGCCGATTCCCTTGGCGTAGGCCAGCGCGACCTCCTTGGCGGTCTCCGAGGCGTCCTGGTGGATCGCCAGGAGCGCGGGCACGCCGCCGCCTTCCTCGAACACGCGACGGACGAGGTGACCGGGTCCCTTGGGCGCGATCATCGTGACGTCGACCTCGGGCGGCGGCATGACCTGGTTGAAGTGGATTGCGAAGCCGTGGGCGAACATCAGCATCTTGCCCTCAGTCATTGAGGGCGCGACGTGCTGGTCGTAGATTTGCTTCTGGACATGGTCGGGGGTGAGCATCATGACGATGTCGGCTGCGGCGGCGGCGCCGGCGACGGTGTCGACGGCGAGGCCAGATTCCTCGACCTTGTTCCAGGAGCGTGAGCCGGGGTAGAGCCCCACGATCACGTCGCAGCCGGAGTCCTTCAGATTCAGGGCGTGTGCGTGGCCCTGCGATCCGAATCCGATCACGGCGATCTTCTTGTCGGCGATCAGGTCGAGGTCGGCGTCGGCGTCGTAGTACATCAATGCGGGCATGGCGGCTCCTGTTGATCTGCGGTCGGTGGTTGAATCTCTCGGTGAGTGTATGCGGGGCAGTCGGATCAGTCGCTGGCGAAGGGCAGCGCACCCTCGGGACGGCGGCCGAGCATGGCACGAATCGCCGCTGCGGCCTGTTGGGAGTCTGAGATGGCGGGCGGCTTGGTCGTTTCAGGGCCGCGTCGCATGGCAACGCGGCCGGTGCGGACCATTTCGAGGATGCCGAACTGCTCGAACATCTTCTCCGCGGCGCTGACCTTGCCCTCGTCGCCGAGCACCTGCACGATCAGGGCATCCGCATGGACATCGACCACATCGGCGCGGAAGACCTCGACCACATCGAGCACTTCGCGGCGGTTGAAGTTGGACGCGGATACCTTGATCAACGCCAGTTCTCGATCGACCATCGGTGTGTAGGTGATGTCCTCGACCGACACGACATCAATCAGCTTGAAGAGCTGGCGGCAGACCTGGTCGACCTGGTGGTCGTCGCCGTCAACGACGATGGTCATGCGGCTCAAGCCGGGCTCTTCGCAGTGACCGACGGTCAACGATTCGATGTTGAAACCGCGCCGTCGGAAGAGCGATGCGACGCGGGCCAGGACGCCGGGTCGGTCCTCAACGTGGGCCACGATGGTGTTGCGGGAAGCCATGTCGCGTTACTCCTCTGCTACTCGCCTCTGCTAGTCGAATGCCGTTGATTGGCTGGCGGCGTGGGACGGCGGCCGAGCGGCTAGACTTCCTCGGCCGACTCGATGGTCTCGCTGAGCGCGGCGCCGGCTGGCACCATCGGCCAGACGTTCTCTTCGCGCTCGAGTTGGAAGTCGATCACGACTGGGCCGTCGTAGTGTTCGATCTCGCGGAAGACTTGCATCGCTTCAGCCCGTGTGGTGGCGCGGATGCCGCGCACGCCGTAGGCCTCGGCGAGTTTGACGAAGTCGGGCTGGCCCAGGTCGACGGAGTGGTAGTTGTGCTCGTAGAAGAGCTCTTGCCACTGGCGCACCATGCCCAGGAATCCGTTGTTGAAGATGGCAAAGCGGACGGGCAGGTTGTGGTCGGCGACGGTCTGCAGCTCTTGCGAGGTCATCTGAAAGCCGCCGTCGCCGCAGATCGACCAGATCGGCTCTTGCTGCGCGAACTGGGCGCCCATGGCCGCCGGCACTTCGTAGCCCATCGTGCCCAGACCGCCTGAGGTGACCCATTGCCGAGCGCGGGTGTACGGGTAGTACTGCGCGCCCCACATCTGGTGCTGTCCGACGCCGGTGACGATCGTCGCCTGGCCCTGGGTGGACTCAGCGAGCGCCTTGACCAGCCATGGACCGCCCAGTCCCGTGCCCTCCTCGATGTAGTCGGTCGGATGATCGGCCATGATCTGATCGATCTCGCCGCGCCACTCAGGGTGCGATTGCTGTTCGATCTGCGGTAGCAAGCGCGACAGCGTTTCCTTCACGTCGCCGTTGACCGGCGCGTGGGTGACGAAGTTCTTGCCGATCTCGGCTGGATCGATGTCGATGTGCACAATCTTCGCGGAGGGGTTGAAGTCCGAGAAGCGGCCCATCGCACGGTCGTCGAATCGCATGCCGATCCCGATCACGACGTCGGCCTGGTCGGCGGCCATGTTGGCGTAGTAGTGCCCGTGCATACCGAGGAAGCCGTAGGAGAGTTCGTGATCCTCGGGCATGCCCGAGATGCCGAGCAGGGTGGTGAGCACCGGGCTGTCGGCCCGCTCTGCAAACTGGATCAGCTCGTCCTGCGCCTCCGACTGGACGACGCCGTGTCCGGCGATGATGATCGGCTTGCTTGCGGCGTTGATGGTCGCGGCTGCGTGATCCACCTCGTCCTCGCGGGGCACGTCCATGATCGGATAGCCGCGCAGCGACACGCCCTGGGGGTAGCCGTCCCATTCGGCTTCCTCGACGAACACGTCCTTGGGGATGTCGACGAGCACGGGTCCTTTGCGGCCGGTCGAGGCGATGTGGAAGGCTTCCTTGACAGCGGGCGCGATCTCGGACGCGCGCATCAGCAGGTAGTTGTGCTTGGTGATCGGCAGGGTGATGCCGGTGATGTCGGCTTCCTGAAATCCGTCGCGGCCAATCAGATCGCGCGCGACGTTGCCGGTCAGCACGACCATCGGCACGGAGTCCATGTAGGCGGTGGTGATGCCGGTGACGAGGTTGGTGGCGCCGGGACCTGAGGTGGCCAGGCAGACCCCCGTGCGGCCGGCGACGCGGGCGTAGCCATCGGCGGCGTGCGCCGCGGCCTGTTCGTGGCGGACAAGCACGTGCTTGATGTCGGGGTACTCGCCGAGTGTGTTGTAGAGCGGCAGGACGACGCCGCCGGGATAGCCGAAGAAGACGTCAACGCCTTCGGCTCGCAAGCATTCCATCAGGATTCGGGCGCCTGTCAGACGCATGGTGCTCTCCTCAACCGTGGCGCGGCGTGGTGGCCGCGCCTGTGCTGCAGATCGGTCTCGCGCAGCTGTGGTGAATCGGCGATAGCGGGGCGTGCGGCGCTGGTTCCGAAGGTCTCGTCTGAGCGCCGATCACTCAGCCGCGGAACGCGTGGCCGCCGGGTACAGCGACCACGACCGGCAGGGCGGGCTGTTGACGGACGGCGACGATGACCAGCTCAGCAGTCATATTGCCTCGATGCTACAAGCTGGCGCGCGCGGCGTCTGTTATCTGGGTGATCTGATTGAGGTCCATGCCGTCCGTGCCGTCAACGGCGTGCTCAGGCGCTGGCGGCGGCCTTGGCGGCCGCGATCACCTGAATCTCGTAGGCCTGCTCGAGTTCCGGGTAGTCCCAGTAGCGTTCGCGCAGCAGCTTGTTCATGTCGCGTGGCTGGAAGAAGCGGCGGGTCCACTCGGACTCGAGGTCGGCATCTTCAGGCGCGCCCGCCTCGGCCGAGACGATGATTTCGTAGCGCGTCGCCTTGGGCGGAACCTCGTCCTGCAGCTCGCGGGCGACCATCTGCACGCGAGTGTGCTGCGACCAGCGGTCAATCGGCACCTGCCAGGTCTCCGAGACCACCGAGTTGATTGTCTGGGTCAAGGCGGCGCGGCGCGCGTCCTGGTCGAGTTCGGGGTCCAGGGGCTCGACTTGCGGTGTGATGTCGAATTCGAGGATCGGGAGCATCCAGGGCTCGTGCCGATCTCCGTGACGCACGGCCAGCCAGCGTCCGCCGCGGTGCACGACGAGGAAGATGCGCTCGATCAGGGCTGGCTCGGGCAGCTCTTCGGTCTGATCGCGGTACTGCAGGTAGACGTCGTCGACCAGCTTTTCCTGTCGCCATTGCTTTCGGCGCGGCTTGGGGAGCTGTTTCATCACCTCCGCAGGGTCCATCGCCATCGGATCGCCCATTGGGTGTTCGCCGAAGACCATCAGTACGCTCTTTCGCTCAGTCAGTCGATGCCGCGGTCGTGTCTGCCACGCCGTGGGGAGTTTCATCGGCCCAGATGCTGCGGCCGCGATCGCCGGCGCTCAGCCGTCCGACGCCTGGGAAGGGGTTGTGGACGGCGACGAGCAACGACTGGTTCGCAATGGCGTCGGCGATCAGCCTCTTCTTGGTTTCCAGGTTGACCAGCGGCAGCACGTCGAACGATGACAACCATGCGACGCGCTCGAGCTGCACCTGGTGTTGAATCATATCGCCGAGGTAGATCGCCGACTCGCCGCCGTTGGCGTTCACGACCGAGGCGTGGTCGGCCGTATGGCCGGGCGTCTCGATCACGGTGATATCCGATGTGACCTGCGTCTCGCCGTCGATGAACTCGATCTGCCCGGCTGCCTCGACGGGTGTCAGGTTTTGCGGCAGATATGTTGCGCGGGTTCGTTCGTTGGGATGCATCGCCTCTTCCCACTCGCCGCGCTGGATGTAGTAGCGGGCGTTGGGAAACGTGACGCTCAGTTCACCATCGTCTCTGGCAACCGTGTTCCAGCCGGTGTGATCGTTGTGCAAGTGTGTGTTGATCACGATGTCGACATCTGACGGCTGCACGCCGTTGCGGGCGAGGTCATCGATCAGGAGTCCGTGATCGACCGGTCCGCCGCGCCGACGTGTCTGCTCAAAGTCCTTGTTGCCCTGACCGGTCTCGATCAGGACGGTCTTGCCGTCGGACTCCAGCAGCAGACAGTTGAGCGCGAGTGGGATCTGGTTCAGCTCATTCGTCTCGCCGGTGACGCGCGACCACATGATCTTGGGCACCAGCCCGAAGACGGCGCCGGCGTCGAGCCAGATCACGCCGTCCGAGAGCACGCGCACCTCGCGCGATCCGACGCGATAGATTGGCGTAGCGCCCAAGCCGTGAGCGGGGCGTTGACTCATGTCCTGACGGTATCACGGAGACAGGGCTGACCCTATGCCAGTACGCAAAGAGCGGGCGCGCGAAGAACGCCGAGACCTCGATCTGGAGACCTTCCGCGCTCGGATGCGCGGTCTGCTGCCCGAACATCTCGGCATCCGCCTGACGTCAGCGGCGACTGATCTGATGGTGGGTGAGATTGACGTCAGCAGGAACCTGTGTACGTCGCCCGGTCTGATGCATGGCGGGACGCTGATGGCCTTCGCGGATACCCTGGGCGCGCTGGGCACGATGGCCAACCTGGACGACGAGTCGGGTACGACAACGATTGAGTCGAAGACCAACTTCTACCGGGGCGGTCAAGAGGGTCAGACGCTGCGCGGCGAGTCGCGGCCCATGCATCGCGGCCGACGCACGCAGGTCTGGCAGACCAACATCCTCGACCCGGACGGCCGGCTGGTCGCACAGGTGACGCAGACCCAGATGGTGCTGTGAGGCTGCGCGACCTTGCAGGCGGCCATAGGCTCGCTGGACGGTCGACTGAGAGAGAGGGGAGTCCGCATGAGATATCGACGGTTGGGACAGACTGGACTGCGAGTCTCGGAAATCTGCCTGGGCACGATGACGTTCGGTTCGCGCACGGACCAGGATGAGGCGCACCGCATCCTGAACACGGCGTTCGACGCTGGCGTGACCTTCCTGGACAGCTCGGACGCCTATCCCGCGGGCAGCGAGGAGATTGGCGTCACGGAGTCGATCATTGGCAGCTGGCTGGCCGGTCAGCCGCGCGATCAGGTGATTGTAGCCACGAAGTGCTTCGTGCCGACGGGCCCGAAGCCGCATCAGCGCGGCAACTCGCGCCAGCACATCCTGTCCGCGGTCGACGAGTCGCTGCGGCGGCTGGGGACGGACTACATCGACCTCTACCAGTTGCACGGCCCGGATCCGCACACGCCGATCGCGGAGACGATGCAGGCGCTCGACGATCTCGTGCGCTGGGGCAAGGTGCGTTATGTGGGCGCATCCAACTTCCGCGCCTGGCAGCTGGCGATGGCGCTGCGCGCGTCCGATGTCGCGGGGATCACGCGATTCGTCTGCGATCAGCCGCGTTACAACATCCTCTGGCGCGACATCGAGGACGATCTGTTGCCACTTTGCCGCGATCAGGGTGTCGGCCTGATCTGTTTCAACCCGCTCGCCGGAGGATTCCTGACCGGCCGCTACCGAAACCGCGAGGAACTGCAAGGGGAGAATTGGTTCACCAACCGTCTGACCTCGCAGCTCTACCAGGGCCGCTACTGGGATGACATCCAGCACGAGCAGGTGGCGCGTCTGCAGGACTACTTCGCCGAACGCGATCAGAGCATCACGCACGCGGCGATCGCCTGGGTGCTCGCGCAAGCGGGCGTCACCTCGGCGATCGTCGGTGCGTCACGGGCCGAGCAGATCGAGGATTCCCTGAGGTACGCGGAGGTCGAGTTGAGCGAGGCAGATCTCGAGTTCTGTGACGAGCCGTGGTACCAGATCCCACGTCCCACCGATCCAGCGGTCGCGCTGCGCTGAGCTCTGACGCTCATCCGACTGCCTCGCGTGTATCGTGGTGGAAATCCAGCCGCAGGAGGAGCGCGCGATGTCTGGCACCGAGATGGCCTACCTGCAGGGTCAGATTCTGCCCTTGGCTGAGGCCAAGATCAGCATCATGACCCATGCCCTGCACTACGGCACGGCAGTATTCGAAGGCATCCGCGCGAACTGGAACGCCGACCACGAGGAGCTCTATCTCTTCCGCATGCGGGAGCATTACGAGCGTCTGCGCAAGTCGGCCCGCGCGCTGATGATGGACCTGCCGCTCTCCGATGACGAGCTCTGCGAGATCACCGTGGATCTCGTGCGCCAGAGCGGATTCAAGCAGGATGTCTACATCCGCCCGATGGTCTACAAGTCGGCCCAGCAGCTCGGCGTGCGACTGCACGGCATCGATGACGATTTCCTCTGCTTCCTGATCCCGTGGGGCGCTTATCTCGATGCGACCGGCGGCGTGCACGTGGTGACGTCGTCCTGGCGTCGAACCGAGGACCAGTCGATTCCGGTGCGGGCCAAGGTGACTGGGGCGTACATCAACTCTGCGCTGGCCAAGACTGAGGCGGAGACCGCCGGCTTCGACGAGGCGATCATGCTCAACGAGGACGGCCATGTCTCCGAGGGCTCGGGGGAGAACATCTTCATCGTCAACGATGGCGTGATCTACACGCCGCCGAGTTCGGACAACATCCTGGTCGGGATCACGCGGAACACGGTGATCGAGCTCGCCCAGCAGGAGCTGGGCATCCCCACGGTGGAGCGGACGCTGGATCGTTCGGAGCTGTGGCTCGCCGACGAGGTCTTCATGACCGGCACGGCTGCGCACGTGACGCCGATCGCGTCGGTCGACCGTCGCGTGATCAACGGCGGCGAGACGGGGCCAATCACCGCGCAACTCGAGCGACTGTACTTCGACGCGATCATTGGGCATCGCGACGCCTACTCGCACTGGCTGACGCCGGTCTACGCGTCCGACTAGGCGCGTCGCGGTGTCGGAGGCGGTCACGCTCGTCGTTGCCTACCTGTTGGGCTCGATTCCGATTGCCTGGCTCGTGTTCCGCTGGCGGACTGGACAGGACCTGCGCGAGGTCGGAGATGGCAACGTGGGCGCGGCGAATGCGGCCCGCGAGGGAGCTGGTCACTTGCTCGGCGCGGTGATCATCGTCCTGGATATCGGCAAGGGCTTGCTGGCCGTTTCCATCGCGCGCGTCTGGGACGTGGAGTTGGGCTGGTGGATCGCGGCGGGCGGATTGGTGATGGTCGGTCACATGTGGCCGGTCTTCCTGCGGTTCAATGGCGGGCGCGCGGCAGCCACCGGGTTGGGTGCGGCTGGGGCGTTCATCCCCTGGCAGTTCGGAGTGACCTTCGTCGTGGGAGGGCTGACCTATCTGATCACACGCAAGGCGGAGCTGGGCATTCTGCTGGTGGCGGCGCCGCTGCCGTTTCTGGCGATCGCCTTCGGCGAACCGATCGAGTCGATCGCCTTCTGCTTTGCCGCGCCGATCGCGGCAGGCGCCAAGACACTCTGGGACCGGGCCGGGACACGATGGCGCAGCGCTGGGACGCCATAGTCGTCGGAGCCGGTCCGGGCGGATCGACGGCCGCCTACGACTTGGCCGGCCGGGGCGCGCGTGTGCTGCTGCTGGACCGCGCCCGCTTCCCGCGCGACAAGCCCTGCGGCGGCGGCGTCTTGCTCTCGGCTGTGCGATTGCTTCCCTACTCACTCGATCCGGTCACCGAACAGACCATCACGGCCTTCCGGGTCCGATATCAGCGCCGATGGCAGTTCGAGCATCGCTACCACGAACCGCTCGCCATCATGACCCAACGATCGAGGCTCGACGCTTTCATGGCCGAGCAAGCGGCGGGCGTCGGTGCGGAGTTTCGCGACGCATCACCAGTGCGGCAGATCGAAGGCACGACGATTACGCTCGCGAGCGGCGACGTGCACGAGGCGGAAGCGATCATCGCCGCCGACGGCGCCAACGGCGTCGTGCGTCGCGCGCTCGGCCTGCCGCGACTTCGGGCGGCGGTCGCGCTGGAGGGCAACGCGCTGCGCGACGGAGAGTCGGCCGCCCAGCGTTGGACTGACGCGGTGGGACTCGAGCTCGGCACGATGCCGAGCGGATATGGGTGGGTCTTCCCAAAGGGCGACCATTGCAACGTGGGACTAGGTGGCGCGCCCGCTGCAGGTCCGACGCTGCGCCACGAGCTGGCGGATTATGCGAACTGCGAGTCGTTTGCGTCGGACGCCTTGACCGATCTGCGTGGACACCACTTGCCGCTGCGCGACTCGGACAGCGCGCTGTTCCACGATCGGACGGCGTTCGTCGGAGACGCGGCGGGTTTGATCGATCCTCTGTCGGGCGAGGGCATCGGCAACGCCATTCGCAGCGGTCAGCTGGCGGCGGAAGCCTCGGGTCGCGTGCTTGGCGGACGCGCCGACGATCTGTCTGGCTACCGCGGTGCGGTCTTGCGCGAGATCGAACCGGACTTGCGGGTCGCGCGGCAGCTGCAGGCGTTGTTCCACCTGACACCCTGGCCCTACGTGCAGCTGCTGCGGCATTCGAATCGCTTCTGGACCGCGTTCTGCCGGATTGTGCGCGGCGAGTCCAGCTACAGCGGCCTGCAGGCTCAGATTGGGCCGGGCAAGTACCTGGTTGAGGCAGCGGCCAGTCTGGCCGATCGGCGTCTGCGCCGCGCGGCGCGGTGGCAGACGGACTAGGACTCGATCTCGCGCGCCGTCTCGATCGCTTCTGTCCATGTCGTGCGGTCTCGGATCATGGACTGATAGCGCCGCAGCATCCTGGGCCAGCTGACGCTGACGACGCCGGTCAGGTAGCCGCGCAGCCCGTAGAGGGCGGTGAAGCGGTTGCTCTCCAGGCTGCCGTGGACCAGCTGGTACTGGTCGCGGGGGCTGGTCAGGCCGGATGCCATGATGCTCAGTCCGTGCTGGTCGGACCAGAAGTAGGGCACGGGCGAGAACGGCTCCAACGGCTGGCCGCGCGACTCGAGCAGCAAGTTGCGAGCGGCCGCCATGCCTTGCTCGACGGCGTTGGTCCAGTGCTCGATCCGCATCGTTCGTTGCGGGTCGGCGTAGGCGAATGGTCCGAACAGGCCATTCGGCCAGCGGGCGACGTCGCCGGCGGCGAAGACGCCCGGCGCCGCGCGGCAGTATTGATCGCAGATGACGCCGTCGCCGATCGTGAGGCCAGAGTCGGCCAGCCACTCCACATTGGGCCGCACGCCGATCCCGACAACCACCGTGTCGGCTGCGATCTGGGTGCCGTCGGAGAGCTCGACACTCTCGACCCGCGGTCCGCCGTGCAGCGCGGACACCGATGTGTCGAACCGCATGTCCACGCCAGCGTCCGCGTGCAGCCCGCGCGCCCACTGCGACAGCTCTTCGCCCAGCGGTCCGAGCATCGGACCAGACTGCGCCTCGACGATCGTCACGTCGAGCCCGCGTGCCGTGGCCGACGAGGCCACCTCCGCACCGATGAAGCCCGCGCCGATCACGACGAGCGGGCCGCCACGGGCGATGTCGTCGCGGATGTGGCCCGCGTCAGCGATCGAGCGCAGGGTGTGCACGCCCTGCAGATCATGACCGAACGGCAGCGACAGCGCTCGCGCGCCTGTCGCGATGATGAGGCCGTCAAACGGGGTTGTCTGCCCGTCATCGAGACGGAGCCGCTTCGCATCGAGGTCTAGCGCCTGAGCGGTCGTCCCCGTCCGAAAGGCCAGATTCAGAGCGGCCAACTCGTCGTCGGGTCGGAGCGGCAACCGATCCAGGTCCCATTCACCGGTCAGCAGCTGCTTGGAGAGCGGTGGTCGGTCGTAGGGGAGATTCGGTTCGTCTCCGATGATCTCGATGTCGCCGTTCCAGCCCTCGGCGCGCAGCGTTTCTGCGGCGTTGAGGCCTGCCAGCGACGCTCCGACGATGACGATTTTTTCCATGTCGAGAGCCTAACGGGGCGTCAATGGTGACCTTCGGTATTATGGATGCATTGATACAGAATTCACGCACCAGAAGGAGCGCGACATGGGCAAGATGGACGGCCAGGTAGCAATCGTGACCGGCGCGAGCCGCGGCATTGGGGCGGCGATTGCTGAGTGTTTCGCGGCCGAGGGCGCGAAGGTCATCGCCACGGCGCGCACCCTGCAGGAGGGCACGCACCCGCTGCCGGGCTCGCTCGAGATGACGATCCAGAACATCAAGGACGCTGGCGGCGAGGCCACCGCCGTCGCTGGCAACGTCTCGGAGTACGACGAGTGCGAAGGTATTGTGCAGGCCTGCATTGACACGTACGGCCAGCCGGACGTGCTCGTCAACAACGCGGCGCTGACCTACTTCATCCCCGTCAAGGACTTTCCGGTCAACCGCTGGCTGCGCTCGACTGCGGTCAACTTTCACGGCCCGTTCTACATGAGCCAGCTGTGCCTGAACATGGGCGGCATGATCGAGCGGGGCTCGGGCGCGATCGTCAACGTATCCTCCGCCGCGGCGATCGGCCCCGGCCGCGGACCGTACGAGGGCGACGGTGGCGGCGGCACGCTCTATGGCGCGGAAAAGGCCGCGCTCGAGCGCTTCACGCAGGGCCTCGCTTCGGAAGTGCACCAGTACGGCGTGTCGGTCACCTGCTACAGCCCGTCCCAGATTGTGCCCACGCCGGGCGTCGTCCACCATCGACTGATGGAAGGCCGCGACCCGAACGACGCTGAGTCGGTGGAGATCATGGCGCAGGCGGCGCTGCTGCTGGCGACTGAGCCGATCGACAAGGTCTCGGGCCGCGTCACGTACTCGCAGGAGATTCTGAAGGAGTTCGGCTGGGACATGGGCGACAAGACGCCGGCCGGCACGGGCATCACGACGCCGGGTTCTGGCTACTCTCAGATCTAGCTGGCTCCACCGGGATTGCTGGTCTCAGCGAGATTGCACTGGCCGCGCGGCGGCCCTTGATTGCGACATTGTCGTGCCTCAGGCGGACGTCGAACGCGTAGAAGCTTGGTTCAACAACGGAGATTTGCTGCACCCGTTCGAGGGCGATGCGCCGCCCTCGACGGTTGACCTCGCGCGGGCCGTCGCCAATGTCGGCGGCGTGCCGCTCGCCTCGGATGACGCGCGCGCAGCGGAGCTCGTCGAGCGCATCGGGCGAGATCGGCCGCTGCTGTTTGTGGTGGTTGATGGTCTCGGCTGCGCATTCTGCGGCCGCACTCGGCCCGACGGACTGCTGGCGAACGCAGAACACGTCCAGCTGCGGGCGGTGTTCCCATCGACGACTGCCGCTGCGCTGACGACGATCGCGACCGGCGCGTGGCCCTCGCAGCACGCGGTGATTGCCTGGAACACCCACCTGCATGAACGCGGCCTGACTGCGACGATCCTGCCGTTTGTCGAGCAACGGTCGGAGCGGCCGCTGCAAGAGTTTGGCGTGCTGCCGGAGGAAGCGTTTAGCTATCCGTCGCGGTTGGCGTCAATCTCCACACAGCTGCGCACGTACCACCCACGAAAGATCGCTGAGAGCGAGTTCACCACGTACGGACGGGGTCGCTGGAACACCGATCCGTTCGACGCGTTGCAGGACGCCGTCGAAGTTGTCGTACGGCGTCTGTCATCGGACGATCGGCCCGGCGTCCACTATCTGTACCTGCCGATGGTCGACGCGGCATCGCACCGAACGGGGCCGGATGGCGCGGACACGCAGCGCGCGTTGGAAGCGGTCGACAACGCACTGACCTTGATTCAGGAGCGGCTCGACGGCCGCGCGCGGATTGCGGTCACTCCGGACCACGGCGAGCTGCACGTCGCCAAGCGACACAAGTCCGTCATTCTGCCCGACGACGCGCTGTTGGACGATCTGCACACGACGCCTTTTGGCGAGCCACGCGTGCCGATGTTCTGTGTCCGTCGGGGGCGCTCAGCGTCGTTTGAGTCAGCGTTCCGGCAGCGATGGGGCGCCAACTGGGCGTTGCTCAGCCGTCGCGAGTGCGAGGAGCTGCAGCTGTTCGGACCCGGCCGTCTGTCCGAGCGGACGGCGAGCCGGATCGGCACGCACATCGCCATTTCGGCCGAACCGAACATCATCACACACGGCGAGGCGGGCAATCCGCAAGACCGACTGATCGGCCATCACGCGGGCTTGCGTGCGGAGGAGATGGAGATTCCGCTCCTGCTGGCCTGACCGGCGCGCGATGCGGTTCGATTAGTCGTTGAACTCCATGATGGCGCGGCCGAAGATTTCGCCGTGCTCGAGCGCGGTTGTGGCTTCGTTGATCTGGCCGATGGTGAAGCGTTCGGTGACCATCGCGTCGAGGTCGAGCGCGCCGTCATCAGCCCAGGCGAGGAACATTGGGAAGTCACGGTCGGGTCGGCAGCTGCCGCCGATTGAGCCGATGTACTTCTTTTCGTTGATCAGCATGCCGCGCATGTCGGTCTCGCTGAAGCTGACGCCCGATTGCGGCACGCCGACTAGGACGGCGGTTCCGCCGGTCTCGGCGCCGAGCACGCCGGGCCGCACCGCCTGCAATATCTGGTTCATCGTGATCTCACGGCCGATGCAGTCGAAGGCGAAATCGACGCCCGAGACGGCCTCGCCGAAGCTGGTCACGAGGCCGGACTGGGTCAGCGCGTGGATCTGCTCGATGGCGTCGCCGCCGGAGGCGTTGACGCCGATCGTCGCGCCGAAGCGTTTGGCGAACTCGAGCTTCTCCTCGTCGAGGTCGACGGCGATGATCGGGTCCGCGCCGACGACTGAGGCAGCGACAACCGCTGACAGTCCCACGCCGCCGACGCCGAAGACGGCGACGCTCTGCCCCGCGCGCACGGCGGCCGTGTTGTAGACGGCGCCGGAGCCGGTCAACACGGCGCAGCCGATGATCGAAGTGACATCGCGGCGGGTGTCCTGCGGCACTTTGACGATGTACTTTTCGTCGGCGATCGTCGTGTCCGCCCAGGTGAAGACGTTGCGCGTGGTGGCGGTCCGCCCGTTCGGCCGTTCGACGACAATCGGGTCAACCTCGCGGGTGGCGGTTTCGGCGTTCCTGGGCACCCAGGTGACGAAGACGACATCGCCGACCGCCACGTTGGTGACCTGCGCGCCGACCTTGATCACTTCACCCGTCGCCTCGTGGCCGAGAATCTGGTCGCCGACGCGCGGATTGTGCATTTGGTGCAGCTGTGAGTGGCAGATGCCCGACGCATACTGGCGCACGACCACCTGGAAGTCGGACGGATCTGGCAGGTTGACGTGTTCCACGGCCAGCGGCTCGTCGGCCTCAGGCAGAAACACCACGCGCGCGGGAGTTGGCATTGGTTGGTTGCTCTCTCTACGAGTCGTTTACTCGTCGTCTACTCGGTGTATGGCAGATTCTAGTCTGTGGGAGTGGAGATCATCACGCGGCGCGGCTCAGAGCAGATGGACGCGGCAGCATTCCGCGCCGTGCGCACGCAGTACACGTCGACGCTGGTCGATCTCGGCACGGGCGACGGCGCGTGGCCGCGTCGATTCGCGCGCGAGCATCCGCAGCTGCTTGCCGTGGGGATTGATTCCGATCGAGGGTCGTTGCGCGAAGCCGCGCGCATGGCAGAGCGCAAGCCGGCGCGCGGCGGGGCTCCGAATGCGTTGTTCGTCGCCGCCGCGGCCGAGTCGTTGCCGAGCGAGCTGTCCGGCGCGGCCGACTGGCTGACGATCTACTTCCCGTGGTCGGCGCTGCTGGCGCTGGTCCTGCGGGGCGACCCGCGGGTCAGCGAGATGCTGATCCACACGGCGGCAGCACGTGCCAGGCTCAGCATCGTGCTCAACGCCGAAGCCGTCCCCGACGGATTCGATCTGCCCACGCCCGAGTCGCTGCGGCGCTCGCTCGCTGATCCGCTGGCCGCGGCCGCATTCAGGATCACCAGCTGCGGCTGGACCAGCGAGCCTCCGCCCACCACATGGTCAGGAAGGCTAGTCAAGGGCAGCGGTCGTCAGCTGATCGGTCTGCAGGCGTTGCGGTAGAGTTCACGGCAAATGAGCGTGTCATGAGCAGCAGAACCTCGGACGACTGGTGGTCGAGCGGATCGATGTCTGCACGCTTGGTGTCTGCCTTGTCAGGCGTACCGCGCCGCAGGCTCAAGGGGTGGCGTCGATCGGGAATCGTCAGCGCGTATGACCTGCCACTGGAAACGGTTGAACGAGTCATTGCGTTCGAGCGCGAGCTTGAGTGGTATGCGTCTGCTGCTGGATAGCGTTGAGGCGTCCCTCCGGGAAGTTGACGATTAGCGTCCGTTCAGCCCTTTTGGCCTGTGTGCAGGGCGACTGCTCCCATGGATAGGCGACGGTAGGACACGTTGGAGAGGCCGGCTTGCTCGATCATTTTGGCTAACTCGTCGGCGGTTGGGTAGCCGTCCAATGAGTTGGGCAGGTAGCGATACGCCGAGCGGTCGCCGGAGACCAGGCCGGCCACACGCGTCACGCCTTGCTCGAATCCGAGCCGCAGCACGTTGCCCCACACGGTGTCTGGTGGGTGCGTGATGTCCAGCGCGACGAGGCGTCCGTTGGGGCGCAGGACCCGGGCCATTTCGTGGAGGGCGGCGGACAGGTCGGGCAGATTTCTCAGTACGAAGGCTGAGGCGACCACATCGACGGACGAGTCGGGAACGGGCAGGCGGTGAGCGTCGGCCACCAGGTAGTGGATGCGATCCGATCCGTACTTGGCGTTGGCTCTGTGCAACATGGCGGCGGAGACGTCGAGGGCGGCGACCTCGCGCGCGCCTTGACGGCGAAACTCAGCGCTGAGATCACCGGTGCCTGATCCAAGGTCGAGCACCAGCGCGTCGCGGGGGGAGGACATCGATACCGCGATCTGCCGCCAGGCGCCGTCTCGGCCAGCCGTCATCAGGCGATTCATGCGGTCGTAGTGGGGCACCAGCCGCGAGAACATGCCGCCGATCTCTCGAACCCGCTCGCGGGAGTGGTGGGTGCGGTGCTGGGCCATGCTGATACAGTACAGAAACCGACCGACGCGTCGGTTCGTTGCAGGAGTCTGTGTGACGACGACCTCGAGTCAATCCGTGTCTGCGCCGCGCCAGGCCCGCGCGGTCGAGCGGCGCGCCCAGCTGCTTGACGCCGCGGCGCGGGTCTTCGCACGGCGCGGCTACGAGCGCGCCCAGATGGAGGAGATCGCTGCGGCCGCCGACACCTCGAAGGGCGGGCTGTACTTTCATTTCCCCAACAAGGAGGCGCTCGCCGCTGCCGTGATCGGTCGCGCCGGCGATCTGCTGCAGCGTCGCGTGAGCGCCGCGATGTCAGCCGCCGGCACGGATCCGGTCGCGCGCGCGGACGCGGCGCTGGCGACGCTGGTGCGGACGCTGTCCACCCACCGATCGCTGGCCCGAGTGCTGGCCTCGGAGACCTTGAGCGGGTCAGCGGCGGCGCGTGGCCGCGCGGGGGAGATTGAGGACGACTTCGTCGCGCTGATCGCGGCCGAGTTGCGAACCGCGCTCGATGCTGGCCGCCTGACGCAGCTGGAAGGCCCATTGGACCCCGAGCTGACGGCCCGCGCCTGGGTGGGACTTGTGCAATCGATGCTCTCGGCCTGGGCCACCGGACGCATCGACGCACCAATCGAGCGCATCTACCCGGAGCTGCGGCGTCTGCTGCTACGCAGCGCAGGCGCTCCGCTGGCGCCGGTATCCGATCTGCACACCATGACCGCAGCACAGACCACCGCACAGAACGCAGAGGAGTGAACATGTCCCGACCGACCGTCTCGCCGCCCGGAACTGGCTTGCCCGATTGGCAG
The DNA here is from genome assembly GCA_022824765.1 of Dehalococcoidia bacterium. Classification (GTDB taxonomy): domain Bacteria; phylum Chloroflexota; class Dehalococcoidia; order Bin125; family Bin125; genus Bin125. The sequence goes on from JAJDZG010000053.1 coordinate 23,659, forward strand.
CGCTCGGGCGACTACGGCGATATCTACTACGACGTCGCCGAAGGCATTGCCAAGATCACGATCGCGCGTCCCGAGGTGCGGAACGCGTTCCGTCCCAAGACCTTGTTCGAGCTGCAGGACGCGTTCACCCGCGCGCACGAGGACATGTCCGTCGGCGTGATCATCCTGACCGGCGAGGGCAAGGAGGCCTTCTGTTCGGGCGGCGACCAACGCATTCGGGGCGACGGCGGTTATGTCGGCGACGACGGCGTGCCGAGACTGAACGTGCTCGATCTGCATCGCTACATGAGATCGATCCCAAAGCCTGTGATCGCCATGGTCGCCGGCTACGCGATCGGCGGCGGGAACGTCCTCGCCACGGTTTGCGACCTGACCTACGCGGCGGACAATGCCTGGTTCGGTCAGACGGGACCGAAGGTCGGCTCGTTCGACGCGGGCTACGGCACGATGCTGCTCGCCCGACTGGTTGGCCACAAGAAGGCAGCCGAGATCTGGATGCAGTGCCGCCAGTATTCAGGCGAGGAGGCGGTCGCCATGGGCCTGGCCTGCGAGGTCTTCCCGGTTGACGAGCTGGAACTCGAGGTCGTCAACCGCTGCCGCGAAATCCTGTGCATGTCTCCGACGGCGCTGCGGTTTATCAAGCGCGCACTGGTCGCCGATACGGACGGACTCTCGGGCATGCAGATGTTCGCGGGCGACTCGACGCTGCTCTACTACCTGATGGAAGAGGCCAAGGAGGGCAAGAATGCGTTCCTTGAGAAGCGGCGTCCCGACTTCTCCAAGTACCCGCGCTTTCCGTAATGGCGTCCGCACCGTCGTCTCCGAGTAAACGGCGAGCCTGGCTGCTCGCGGTGCGGCCGCCGACGCTGCCGGCGGCGGTGGCGCCGGTCCTGGCGGGGACGGGCATTGCGGCGGTGGACGGCGACTTCGAGGTCGGCCGGTTCCTGCTCGCCCTGATCGGTGCGCTGCTGATTCAGATCGTGGTCAACTTCGCCAACGATCTGTCGGACTTCCGACGCGGCGCGGACACACCGGACCGGCTCGGTCCGCCGCGCGCGGTGGCGCAGGGCTGGCTGTCGCAGCGCGAGATGACGATTGGCATTGTCGCAATCACCGGCGCAGCGCTGATCGTCGGCGTGGTGCTCACGATCATCGTGGGCTGGCCGATCCTGCTGATTGGCGCGGCCTCACTCGTGGCCGCCGTGGCGTACACCGGAGGTCCGCTGCCCTACGGCTACGTCGGACTGGGCGACATTGTGTGCTTCATCTTCTTCGGCTTTGTCGCGGTGATGGGCGCCGGCTTCGTGCAGATTGAAGAGCTGAGCTGGGAGCTGGCGGCCGCCTCGGTTCCGCTCGGCTGCACGGTGACGGCGATCCTCGTCGTCAACAACCTGCGGGACATTCACACCGATCGGGCGAGCGACAAACGGACGCTGGCGGTCGTCATCGGCGAGCGCGCAACGCGGGCCGAGTACGCGATGCTGACGCTGGGGGCGTTCGTCTCGGTGTTGGTGTTCGCCGCCATCGGACTGCTGCCATGGTGGACCATGCTGGCCTGGGCGTCGCTGCCGCTCGGTGTGATCCTGATCCGCCAGATCGCGGGCGGCCTGACCGGAGGTGCCCTCAATCCGATGCTGAAACGGACGGCGCAGCTGCACCTGATGGTCGGCGCGCTGATCGGTCTGGGCGGAGTCCTGGCGACGCTGTAGGGCTGCCGGCCATGTCAATCAAGTGTCAGGATCAGCGAGACGGCGATTGCCAACGCGCCGATCAAGGCAGCGATGATGATTCCGGTCGCAAACGCCACAACCCGCCACATCCTCGCCTCGATCTGATCAACGAGTCCGGCGAGCAACCACTGGATCTCCTCCTTGGTCATCAGAGGAGCCATTTCGTCTTGGAGCGCCTCGGTGAACTGGCGCGACACCTGGTCGCCCAGACGCTCACGCAACGTGTCCACCATTGTCCACCATGCGCAACCTGTTGATGATCGCCATTTCGCACTCTTCCGTCGGCAAACTAGGCTGGAACCAGACTAGCAGTTGGAGCCGACCGTGCCGATCTACCGACTCGACGCCTCGCAGACGCTCGCGACCGACATCGAGACCGCCTGGCGGTTCTTCTCCGATCCGTCCAACCTAGGGGTGATCACACCGCCTGAGATGGAGTTCCAGATCACCGGCGAGCCGCCGACGGCGATCCGGCCCGGGCTGGTCATCACCTACCGATTGAGACCGCTGCCATTGCTGCCGCTGCGTGTGTCCTGGGCGACCGAGATTACCCAGGTTGATCAGCCGCACATGTTCGTCGACGACCAGATTGCAGGTCCGTACGCGCTCTGGCATCACGAGCATCGCTTCCTCGAGGTCGACGGCGGCATCCTCGCGACAGACCAGGTGCATTGGTCGCTGCCTCTGGACCCGATCTCGGCCCCGATCGCCGAGCTCGCCGTCATCCCGCAACTGCGCCGCATCTTTCAGTTCCGCGCGGAGACGTTGGCCCGAGCGTTCCCATCGCCCAACGACGGGCAGCCCAGCCTCAGGATCGACCCGCTCTGATCCCGTCGGGCTGGTGACGCTGCTGGTCGCCAGGATTGACAGTGGCGCGGGACACTCGGTACCTTGCCAGCGAGACCGCCCGCAATGGGCGATTCCGCTGTGCGCCACTCTTGCCCAGCGGTTGGGACACGAACGGAGTTTCCCGTGAAGTTTGAGTTCTTCCACCTGATGCCATATCGAGATCTGCCCGCAGATTTCGCTGAGACGAACAACTCGGTCTGGGTTGACGTGCCGTCGCACCTCTTCGACCCGCAGAAGGCCCACCAGATGTACAACGACGGCCTGGACGAGCTCGAGGCCGCCGCGGCCGCCGGCTATGACGGCATCTGCATCAACGAGCACCACCAGAACGCCTACGGTCTGATGCCATCACCGAACCTGATGGCCGCCAACCTTTGCCGACGGACCAAGGACGTGGCCATCGTCGTGCTGGGCAACTCGATCGCGCTCTACAACCCTCCGACTCGCGTCGCCGAAGAGTTTGCGATGCTCGACTGCATCTCGGGCGGTCGATTGGTCGCCGGCTTCCCCGTCGGTACGCCGATGGACGACTGCTTCTGTTACGGCGCCAACCCGTCGCACCTGCGCGACAAGTACTACGAGGCTGCCGACCTGATCACGCAGGCCTGGACGCGGCCGGAGATGTTCAGCTACAACGGCCGCTACAACCAGCTGCGCTACGTCAACATCTGGCCGCGCCCGATCCAGGACCCGCATCCGCCCGTCTGGATCCCCGGCGGCGGCTCGGTCGAGACGTGGGAATGGTGCGCCGAGCACAACTACGTGTACTGCTACCTCTCTTACGGCGGCTACAAGGCCGGGCAGAAGAACGTTGACGGATTCTGGCGCACGATGCAGCAGCGGGAGAAGCCGCTCAATCCGTATCAGGCTGGATTCCTGCAGCTCGTCGCCGTGGGCGAGTCCGAGCAGGAAGTGGCCGACAAGTTCGGCCCGCACGCCGAGTACTTCTACAACAAGATGCTGCACATCGACCCGCGCTACGCGGACCCGCCCGGCTACCGCACGGTGCGGACGATCGAGCAGGGCTTCACGCGCAGTCAGGGCCTCAAGCCCGTCTTCGGCGACTCGAAGAAGTTCGAGGGCGAGAAGACCGCCGAGAAGATGGTCGAGTCCAAGGCCAACTCGGAGATCACCTGGGCGGATCTGATCCGCGAAGGCAACATCGTCGCTGGCACGCCGAGCCAGGTCACCGAGCAGCTCGAGGAAGTGATCAAGACGCTGCACGTCGGTCACTTGATGATTCTCAACCAGTTCGGCTCGATTCCCAAGGAACTGGCGATCCCGAACATCGAGATGACGGCCCAGCAGGTGCTGCCCAACCTCAAGCACATCTGGGACGACGAAGGCTGGGAAGACCACTGGTGGCCGCAGGGCCTCGAGGCTGGTCAGGCCGAGCCGCGCGCGCTGGCGTTCTAGCAGCGTCGCTTGGGACTCACGAGATGTGGGGCGGAGCTCCGGCTTCGCCCCGCTTTCGTATGCTCTGCACATGCACCGATCGCTCAACACTCTGCTCGCCGTCGGCCTCATGGCGATCGTCGCCGCCCTGGCGATGCTTGTTGTCGGCGGTGCGCAGGACTCAGCCAACGATGAAGAAGTCCGCGTCCGCGCGCAGCGCCTTGCTGACGGAAGCGTTGAGTTCACGCTGCTCACCGACGACGGTGTGCTCGCGCCCAGGCGACGCCTGTTCCCGACCGGCCATTCGCCGACCGGCTGGCTCGTTTCCTCGCCGCTGACGCTGGCTAACGGCGTTGACGTCCAGATCGTTGCCCGACGCGTGCCGAGCGGCTCTTTGGAGTTTGCTGTGCGTGTTGTCGGACAGCAGGAGCGGCTGCTGCCCCGACCGCGTTTCTTGCCGACCAGCGCAGCGGTTGGGCGCTGGTTGGTGTCCGGTCCGGTCACGGTGTCAGCGCCCCAGCCTGAGTCAATGCCCGAAGCCGAGCAAGCAGAGCAGCCCGACCAAGCTGACCAAAGTGACCAAAGTGACCAAAGTGACCAATCGAGCGACAGTGACGACGGCGCGACGGCGCCTCCCACTGGTGCTGACGAATCCCACGATGGCGACGATGATGGTTCCGACGCCGACGAGAGCAGCGTCGAACGGATTAGCGGCGGGCATCGCGACGGGCTGATCGTCAACCGCAACGTGATCGGCGATCCTGATGCGCCGGTCCTCATCGCTGAGTACGGTGATCCCTATTGACCAAACTGTCGCAGCTGGGTGGCTCGGTCCGAGCCGCTCGTGATTGAACAGCTGGTCAGAACCGGTCAGGCTCGGTTCGAGTTCCGACACTACCCGGCGCATTCGGGCTCAGGCTTCGCGGCCGAAGCGATGGAGTGCGCCGCCGACCAGAGCGGCAACGCCTTCTGGCAGTTCCACGACGAGTACATGACCAGCTCAGCACTGCGGGGATCACGCAGTCGAGCGTACGAGTTCGCCGCGGAGATCGGTCTCGACGCCGATCAGTTCAGGCACTGCCTGGATGACGGCACGCATCGGGATCGCATCAACGAGGACTTCAGCGCGGCTCTGAGAGCAAGAGTGAGGTTCACGCCGACCATATTCGTGAATGAGATGAACGCGGGGACATCGCTTGTCTCGATCACGCGCGCGGTCGAGGACGCGACTCCGTAGCGACCGCTAGGCTGAGCCGATGAAAGCGAAGATTTCGATCATCACGCTTGGCGTGTCCAACTTCTCAGAGTCGGTGGCGTTCTATCGCGACGGCCTCGGGCTGCCGGCGCCGAACTACTCGGAGGGCGACGGCATCTGCTTCCTCGAACTTGAGGGGACGTGGCTCTCGCTCTATCCACGAGAGCGATTCTCCGACGAGGCCGATGTGACTTTCGCCGAGCCGTCGGACGGGACGCCGACGATCACGCTCGCGCACAACCTGCCGTCGCGTGAAGCGGTGGATGCCGCGATGCAGGAGGCCGTTGCGGCCGGCGCGACGCTCGTTAAGCAGCCTGAAGAGGTGTTCTGGGGCGGCTATAGCGGTTACTTCGCCGATCCGGACGGCTACCTCTGGGAGCTTGCCTACAATCCGTTCACGGACTTGACCTGACCGTGCCGCGCATCACCTCGCTGAGCGCCGTCACGCTCGCCGTGGCCGATATGGCACGCAGCGTCGCCTTCTATGAGGCGATCGGATTCGAGCGACTCTACGGCGGTCCCGAGTCTGGGTTCACGTCGTACCGAGTCGGAACCAGTTATCTCAATCTGCAACTGAGCGAGTCCACGCCTGAGCGAATCTGGGGTCGCTCGATCTGGTACGTCGACGATGTCGACGCGTTCTATGCCAACGTCCTGTCGTCCGGCCTGACGCCCGAGTTCGCGCCCCGCGACGCGCCGTGGCGCGAGCGCTACTTCCACCTCCGCGATCCTGACGGTCACGAGCTGTCGTTCGCCAAGCCGCTGGCGTAGGCGCGGGCTAGCGCCCGATGTTGCTGGCCGCGGTCAGGCCGCCGTCGATGATGAACTCGGCGCCCGTGCTGTAGGTGGCGTCGGCGGCGATGAAGAGCATCATCTTGGCGATCTCGTCGGCGCGGCCCATGCGGCTGATCGGAATCCTCATGGGCCGATCGCCCTGCTCGTTGCGCTTCGCGTTGGGGTTGGCCAGCATCTCGGTGTCGACTGGGCCGGGATGGACGGAGTTGACGCGGATGTTGTCCGCTCCCAACTCCACGGCGGCGACCTTGGTCAGTCCGCGCACCGCAAACTTGCTCGACGCGTATGCGCCCAACCCGGGATAGCCCTGAATGCCCGCGGTTGAGGAGGTGTTGATGATGCATCCGCCGCCTGACTCGCGCATCGCTGGAATCACCGAGCGGATACCGAGGAACACGCCGACCAGGTTGACGTCGACGACTTCGCGGAAGTGCTCGAGCGTGGCCTGTTCGATCGTTGCGACCGGCAGGATGCCGGCATTGTTGAGTAGAAAGTCCACGCGGCCGAACTCGGCCACGGCTTGCTCGACGATGCCGCTCCAGTCGGTCTCGCTGGTCACGTCGAGGTGGACATAGGCGGCCTGACCGCCGGCGTCGATGATGCTCTCCGCGACGCGCTGGCCGTCGTCATCGCGGATGTCGCCGAGCACGACTGCCGCGCCCTCGCGGGCGAACAGCCGCGCCTCCGCCTCACCCTGTCCACGCGCGCCGCCTGAGATGATGGCGACCTTGCCGTCGAGCTGTCCCATGTGATTCTCCGCGTCTAGTCTGTTGAACTGTTTTGGATTTACTCAATCAGCTGGCCGATGTTGCCGCCGACGGTCAGCCCGCCGTCGATGACGAACTCGGCGCCGGTGCTGTAGGAGGCGTCAGCGGCGATGAAGAGCATCATCCTGGCCACCTCGTCGGACGTGCCGAGGCGCGGAATCGGTCCGTCGAAGCTGAAGTCGTCGGCCGGACGTCGGGCAATCTCCGGGTCGCGGATCATCGGGGTGTCGATCGGACCGGGATGCACCGAGTTGACGCGGATGTTGTACGGCCCAAACTCGACGGCGGCCGACTTGGTCATCCCGCGTACGGCGAACTTGGACGACACGTAGGCGCTGAGGCCGGCGTAGCCCTCGAGCCCGGCGGTTGACGATGTGTTGATGATGCAGCCGCCGCCGGCTTCTTTCATCGGCTTGACCGCGGCGCGCATGCCCAGCCAAACACCGACCTGGTTGATGCGGATGACTTCCAGGTACTCCTGCAGCGAGGAGTCCTCAATCATTTTCATGCGGGCGATGCCGGCGTTGTTGATCAGGATGTCCAGGCGGCCGTAGGTCTCGACCGTCAGGTCGACCAACTCGGCCCAGTTCGACTGGTCGGAGACGTCGAGCTTGGCGAACGTGGCCTGGCCGCCCGTATCGATGATGCTCTCGGCGACGCGCCTGCCTTCTTCCTCGAGCACATCGCCCAGCACGACGGCGGCGCCCTCGCGAGCGAACAGCCGTGCCTCGGCCTCGCCCTGTCCGCGTGCGCCGCCGGAAATCAGCGCGACTCTGCCATCGAGTTTGCCCATCATTCGCCTCCGACCATGTGTCGTGGTGTGTGGTTACTGCTGCATGCTGACGGTGAGCTGCTTGCGGGTCTTCATCGTGTATGGGATCACCTCGCCTGTCTCGAGGTCGAAGAGGTAGCGCCACTGCGCCGGCAGATCGAGACCGTAGACGTGGATGGCGATCGTCTTGCCTTCGTTGATCTCGACCGCGTGAATGTCGGCGGGCGGATCGGGCAGGTACGTGGTCGTGCCGGGCGTGACGCGGGTCGGTTCGAGCTCTTCCAGCTCTGCTCGCCAGGGGGTGAGGCCGTCGTCGGTGCGCTGATAGTTGCGATTGAACTCGACTCCCGAGATCACGCCTTCCATCGCCCAGCCGTTGTGATTGTGGACCGGCGCGCTCGAGCCTTCAGGCCAGACGACGCAGAGGACTGTCAGATTATCGGCGCGGTGGATGACGAAGCCCTTGTCGGGCTCCAGTTCGTCGTTCTCGGGCAGGTCGAGCAGGCAGTCCTTGCGCTGAATCAGGCGCTCGAGCGGTCCTGAAATCTGGGCGATCTGTCGCTCGGCGGAGTCGCCGCGGTCGGCAATGCGCTGAGCGTCCAGGACAAACTCCTGCATGGTGTAGGTGGCGGTGGTCACGAGGTCAGCCTTCCGTCGGGATATGCGCCTAGGGAGCGCTCGCGGCAAGTATAGGCGTGTCCGCTAGCCTGCCCGGACGGACCCGCGTTCGCGTTCGGGGACTGAGGAGCGTCATGGCGGTACAGGCGGAGTTCGGGCTCTTCTTCCAGCTGCCGCAGGCGGACGGCCAGGATGTGCCGTCGCGCTACCGCGACACCATCGCCCAGGTTGTGCACGGCGACCGGATCGGTTGGAACGCCGCCTGGCTCGCCGAGATGCACTTCGTGCGTGAGTTCTCTGTGTTGCCGTCGCCGATCGTGACGATGGCCGCGGCCGCGGCCCAGACGGAGCGGATCACGCTGGGCACCGGCGTCACGCTGGTTCCGCTGCTCGATCCGATCCGCGCCGCGGAGGATGCGGCCACGCTGGACATCATCTCCAACGGACGCCTCGAGTTCGGGGTCGGACGCGGCAGCATCGGCGAGCATTTCGCGGGCTTCAACGTCGACATCGCCGATCGCGGTGCGCGCTTCGACGAGGCGATCGCGGTGATCCAACAGGCCTGGCGGCCGGAACCGCTCAACTTTCAGGGACATCACTTCCAGTACCGCGACGTCCAGGTGGTGCCCAAGCCGATTCAGCAGCCTGGTCCGCCGCTGCGGCTGGCGGCGAACAGCGACGAGTCGTTCGCGCGCGCCTGTGCAGAACAATGGCGCGTGTTCGCCAGCCCGATCACCGCGTTTTACGACGACCTCGATCGACGCTTCGCGACGTACCACGAGGCGCGACCGGACGCGCCTGCGTCCGACGCGGGGCTGCTACTGCCCGTCCACGTGCACGAGTCGTCTGAGGTCGCGAGGGAGCAGGCCCGCGCCAGCTTGATGAGCTATCTGAAGGTCGTCACGGACACCGGCCTGCGCACGTGGACGCGGGCGGGCCGCAGCATGGACGATCTGCCGCCGCTGCTGGCCCGCAACCGCAGCCTGTCCTACGACGAGGCGGTTGACGAGCTCTGCGCGATCGGCAATCCGGATGAGGTCACGGCCAAGCTCAACGCGCTCGGCGAGCGCTACGGCACGGGTCATTTCCTGACCTGGTGCAACGCGGGCGGGATCATCCCGCACGATCAGGTGACACGCTCGATGAGCCTGTTCATGCAGGAGTGCGCGCCCAACATCACGGTCTGACGACGTTGGCCTCTGGCAGCCGTCGCTGCATGATCTCGACCGCTTCAGGGTTCTGATCGATCAGGATGCAGCGTCGACCCAGCTTCAGAGCTGCCTCGCCCACGGTCCCGCTGCCGGCGAACGGATCGAGCACCAACGCTTCCGCATCGCTCGAGGCGCGGATGATCCGCTCAGCCAGCGCGAGCGGCTTTTGCGTCGGATATCCGGTGCGTTCTTTGGCGTTGGTGCCGACGATGCTCTGCCACCAGACGTCTGTCGGCAGCTTGCCCCGCTTTGCCTTCTCGGGGCCGACCAGCTCCGGGGCCATGTACGGGATCCGGTCGATGGCGTCCTGGTGAAAGACGTAGCGTTCGCGGTCCTTGACGTAGACGAGGATGTTGTCGTGCTTGGCCGGCCAGCGACGCTTGGGGCGTCCGCCGTAGTCGTACGACCAGATGATCTCGTTGAGAAAGCAGTCGCGACCGAAGATGTCGTCGAGCATGACTTTCACGTAATGGACTTCGCGGGCGTCGAGATGCACGTAGAGCGTTCCATCCGCGCTCAACAGCCGCCAGATTTCGGCGAGGCGGGGATGCAGAAACTCCAGGTAGGACTCGAAGGCGTCGGCGTAGGAGTGCGACGATTCCAGCTCGGATCGGTAGCGATCGCCGCCGAATCCCACGCGGCCGCCGGACTCGTCGCGCTGGACGCGGAGGCGGTCGTAGGTGCGGACGCGACCGGTGTTGAACGGTGGATCGGTGTAGACGAGCTGGACGCTCTGGGACGGCATTGCGCGGAGGATCGGCAGGTTGTCGCCCTCGTGGATGATCGCCTGGGTCATGGACGTGCTACGCGTCGGGGAGCTCGCGGGGGAGGCTCGAGGTATCGGGCTCGGCCTCGCCGCGGCGCTCTGCTTCGTCGCGCCGCTCGGCCTCTTCCTCGCGTTTGATCCGACGCTCGGCCTCCGCCTCCTCGAGCTCGCGGCCGATGCCTTCCTCGATCATCTGCTCGACCGGGCGCGCCTCCACCGTGGCATCAAAGCGGTCATCGAGCACGCTGTAGGTGCGGCCGCCCAGATACATCAGCGGCTTGTACTCGTCGTCCGCCAGCGACCACATGCCGGTGTTCTGATCGAAGGCGTCGGTGTCGGCCTGGGCGGCGACGACCTTGCCAATGAACAAGGTGTGGTCGCCCATCGTGTAGAAGTCGTGCAGCGTGCACTCGATCCAGCCGACGCAGCCTTCCAAGAGCGGCGCGTCGATTTCTTTGCCCTTGAAGGTCGGCACGCGCGACGATTCCAGCTTGTCGCCGACCGTGTGCGAGACCATCCCCAGCCACTGCGTGTGGTTGAGCAAGACCTTGGAGGGAATGTTGATTGCGAACTCTTCGCCGAACTTGATCATGTCGTGCGTGCGGCGCGAGGGATGCACGGCGACGGCGATCAGGGGTGGATTGACCGAGACGGGCATCGCATAGGCGATCGGCGCGGCGTTGCCGACGGCGCGCCAGCTCGTGCTGACGATCAGCACGGGCGATCCGCCCAGCAGGCGGCGCGCCTCTTCTTCGACCATGCGTTTGCGGACCATGCTGGAATTGTACCCGCATCGTTCGCTGTGCCGTGCCAGCGTTGTGGTCTGTTGGGATACGATGATCGCATCTGACCTGAGACGGAGACTGACCATGGTTGACTTCCACGACAACTCGGAAGAGGCTGCATTCCGCACCGAGGTGCGGTCGTTCATCGAGAGCGAGTTCCTGCCGCGGCGCCAGCAGATGCGCGAGGAGTCGCGCTCGGCGAAGCCGTTTGACCGTCCGCCGACGCAGCGCGCATGGGAGAAGGAACTGTCCGACCGCGGCTGGGTGGCGCCGGCCTGGCCGAAGCAGTACGGCGGCGCGGGACTCTCGGTGATGCAGCAGTTCATCTTCAACGAGGAGATGGCGGAGGCGCGCGCGCCGCGACCGGGCGGCATCGCCATCGGGATGGCGGGCCCCACGATCATCACGATTGGCACGGAGGATCAGCAGCAGGAGCACCTGCCGCCGATCCTGAGCGGCGAGGCGATCTGGTGCCAGGGCTACTCCGAGCCGGG
>JAJDZG010000043.1 GCA_022824765.1 Dehalococcoidia bacterium
CCGCAACACCCTCAGAACAACCGAGTACCGGGCCCATTTCTACATCTGGCGAGACATCGCCTTCACGCTGTTTCGGCTTGAAGAGTGCGCGGCTGGCCAATACACGAACAGCAAGGGTGTCGTCGTGACGATCCCTCCAACGCAGAGTCAACCGACCCAACAGAGTCAGCCAAGCCAAACACCGAAACAACAACAGCCAGACACGCAGCCTCAGCAACCCCAAGGCTCGACTACCCAGCAGTCAGGCTTGCCTGAGGTGTCCGTCGCCACGTTCGAGAAGGTCGACAGCGGGCAGATGCTTGATCTCGAGCTTCAGCGGATCAGAAAACTGCCCACCGCGCCGCTCTATCCGGGTAGCCCAGCGGGCGTCCGCTTGCAGCTGTCTTCGACTCAGAACTTCACGGGGCTGGTCTATGTCGCGATTGTGATCGATGAGTTCACGCCGGAGCTCACCACGATGAGAACTCCGTTTCACTCCCTACGCGACGTGTACGCGAAGACCACGATCCATCCCAAATACAACAGCCACATCGGCGGCAAGACGTTCATCTTCTTCCTGGTCAAGCCTGGAGTCGAGATTGAGTTGATCATCGCCAGTAAGTCCCAACAGGCAGCGTTCGACCAAGCCAAGATCACTGCGTACATCGTGAGGGAGCCCGCCAGACACAGCGACTTCCCGCCGAACCAGATCAACAGCCTGCCCACCTTGCCTTACCTAGGCGGAAACAAGATATCGCCAACGTACGCGATCTCAGCGAGCGGCGGCGTCAAGACGATTCAGCCCGATCCCACGCCGTCGCCCTGACTGGCAGCTGAGATCTCACTCCCTGGCCAGCAGGGTTCCCGCGTGCGCCGGCTTGACAATTCCGGGCGGCGCTAGCCTGAGCGGGTGACGCATTCCTGAACTGGAGCCCTCTCATGCGCGCGGAAATCATCTCGATCGGCACCGAAATCCTGATGGGCGAGATCCTCGACACCAACGCTCGCTTCATGGCTCAGCGTCTGCCCGCGATGGGCATCGACCTCTACTTCATGCATCAGATCGGCGACAACAAGGAGCGCCTGGTCGAGCTGATCTCCACCGCGCGCGACCGCTCGGACGTGGTCATCCTCACGGGCGGACTCGGCCCGACCGAGGACGATGTCACCCGCGACGCAATCGCCGAATCGGTCGGCGAGCAGCCGTACGTCGTGCCCGAACTTGAAGCGCATCTGCGCAACTTCTTCGAGCGGCGCGGCGGCCGCATGCCCGAGCAGAACGTGAAGCAGGCGACCATCATCCCGTCGGGGCAATCGCTGCCCAATCCGCGCGGCACCGCGCCCGGCTGGTGGGTCGAGAAAGACAGCGCGATCATCGTCGCGATGCCAGGTCCGCCAGCGGAAATGACCGGCATGTGGGAACACGAGGTCGCGCCGCGACTGCGCGAGCGCTCGGACGGCACGGTGCTCATCTCGCGCACGCTCAAAACCACCGGCCTCGGCGAGTCGATGCTGGACGAGCTGCTCGGCGACCTGCGTCACGCGCCCGACCCGACCGTCGGCGTCTATCACAAGGCCGACGGCGTTCACGTGCGGCTCGCGTCCAAGGCGCGCATCGAGGATGTCGCGCGCGAGCGCATCGCGCCGGTCGAGCAGCAGATCCGCTCCATGCTGGGCGACGCCATCTGGGGCGCCGACGAGGACACGTTCCAGGAAGCGGTCGGCGGGCTGCTCAAGGACAAGGGACTGACGATCGCCGTGATGGAGTCGTGCACCGGCGGTCTGCTGGCCAGCACCATCACCGACGTCCCAGGCGCCTCCGGCTACTTCCGCGGCGGACTGGTCTCCTACACGGCCGAGGTGAAGATCCAGTACGGCGTCGACGCGGCAATCATCGACGAGCACGGCGTGGTCTCGAACGAGACCGCAGCCGGCATGGCGGGAGCCGTGCGTCGACAGTTCGACGCCGACATCGGCGTGGGGATCACGGGCGTGGCGGGTCCTGAGCCGCACGGCGGCCAGCCGGTAGGCGCAGTCTGCCTGGCGGTCGAGACGCCCCAAGAGAGCTACGCCACGGGCTACACCTTCGCCCAGACCCGCGCCGCCATCAAAGCCCGCGCGGTCACATCCGCCCTCACCCTCATCCGCCGCGCCGCACTGGGAGAGCTCATGTCCGGCTCCTCAGGCGTCTACCGCAGGCTATAGCGGCTCATCGGCAAAGGCTAGCCGGATCATCGGGGACGATGAACTCAATGCCAGTGACATCCTCATCGGCAACAGAAATCGGAGTGCCTGAACGCCAACCGTGTGTCGCTCCTGAGACGCCATAGCGAATCCAGCAATCGTCGAGGTGAAAGCCGAGCAAGTAGTTGCCGTTGTTTGGGACGGTGATGTTAAAGGCGCCCTCCGCGTCAGTTGGCGCCCAGCTACTGGGCCCATCACTGTCAGCAAACACTGCGACGCCCGCTAATGGAGAACCACCAGTCGTGACCAGGCGCCCACTAATCTGGTGGGCGCACAAGTCTGCCGGTATACGGACACTAATCGTTACAGGCACCTCCGACAGCTCGATCAGCTCCCCGCGTTGTTCTGATGCAACTAACCCTCCGCGTTGATACCATAGCCCGCAGTAGTCAAGCCACACGCGAACCCTGTATCGCCCTGCTTCAGGAGCGTAAGCCGTGTATGCGCCTAAATGATCAGTCGCAACGTGAACATGCGTCTCCCCATCTTCGCTGTTCAGGAAGACATCGATTTGCCGCTCGTCCCCGCGCAGCCGTAAGACATCAATGCTGATGCGGTTGGCGTCGCAACCGCCATCAGGAATGGTTAAGCGCAACTTGGGCAGACTGCGAGTGTCGAGGTCGCGGTGCTGGTTACCACCCTCGCTGCCGGTTGCCAGGCCGTCGTTTGTCAGCCAGAGTTCACAGTCGCCGTCCGTGATCTTTAGGCGTTGGATCGTATCCGATGGCAAGAAGAGGGAGAACGTACCGGTCTCGCCAATCACAGCCGTTCGTGTGCGTCCAATCGCAATCCCTTCTTGATACTCTTGAGCGTTCGCAATGAGTCCAGCCGCAGGCGATCCATCGCTGTGGCGGACGGTTCCCGATAGCATCACATCGTCGGGATCAATGCTTCTCTCCTGGTCGGGTTCAGGCAGGGTTTCGCGCCAGGATGCGATCTGGCTGTAGAATGTCGGAACCGTGACTCTGAACACAGACTCAAACGTCTCGTGCCAGCCAGGCCCTTTCACCCAGCGGCGATCCTTACCCACTGACTGCGGATACAACTGCCGATCAAACTCAAGCAACGAATCGATTCCATGCTGTTCGACCAGCTGTTCGGTCACCAGAGCTCCGATCCAGTAGACCCAGTCATAGAAGCCGTTCTCACCCGCGCTCAAGGGTTCATCTCTGTGAGCTACGACGTCGATCATCCATGAGGGAAGACCCTCATACGTCGTGTGGCCGAGGTCAGGTGGTAACTGGTACTGGGTCCAAGTAGCCGTTCCTTCGCTCATCCACGTCGGGGATAGATGCGGATGGCGCGTTGAAAGCTGATCCTGCAACACATGGAACCACTCATGGGCCAGCGTCTCTGTCGTTCCGCCGTCACAAGCCGGTGGAGGTGACGACTGCCAGCCACATGAAGGCATGAAGAATCCCCACGGCTGAGCTTGGCCGAGCAGGCCAGCTTCCAACATGCCGCGCAGCCAACTTGGAGAGCCAGTGAACCTTGGTTCTTGTCCTGATTCCGCGTGCTCAACCGCAGCATCAATGCTACTGAAGAGCAGGATGGTCGTCTCCGAGAAGTCAGACTCCACCGCGAATGTCTCGGTCAGAAAATCGAGAATCCGCCGTATATCGCCAGTAATCTCGTCTTGTAGCGACTCGGACGTGTCCCCAACAAACACAATCTTGGGCATCATCCCCGTCGGCTGCAACCAGCGCAGATCTCTGCTCACCCTGACCTGGAGCGCATCTCCCCGTCGCAACGCTTCAGTACTGTCTTCGCCCGGCTGGTAGACGATTCCTCGCTCCGGCGCCTCGATACTGACCAACGACGTCCCGATCCCCCGCGCGACCTGATCCAACGGCCATTCGTCGCGGCCGTTCCAGGCGACCCAATTGACGCCTGAGTACAGCGTGATCCCACCCTTCGCCGGCGTCAGCGGACGCTCCCATTCCACCGAGTCTTCGCCAACAATCCGAATCTGCACCGACGTCCCCGGCTCGATGGTCTCGAGCGTGCCACCAACGTCGCGAATCGCGTAGCGATACTCGCGCGAATCGGCGCTCCAGGTGTAGATCAGCGGCGCCGACGGAATCTGCGCGAACAGCTCATCGACGGCGATCGGCTCGGCCACCCAACCGATGAAGTTGTCGCCAGGCTCCAGCGTGACCCGCTCGGTCGGGCCATCGGCAGCGCCCGCACTGACCGAATAGATCATGGCGACGATGATCGCGACCGCCACCGACGCGAGCGCCAGGCTCAGGCGCACGGCGCGCATCCTCTGTGGTTCGAGCGACCTCATCGGCGACATGCTATCTGACAACAGCGGCACCGTCGTCGCACAGTCAGCGGCGCTAGATCAGCTCGATGCGCATCAGACCGTCCGACTCGCGCTCCCTCGCCTCGCCTCGCACCACCAGCGCGTCGATGTGACCCGTCACCTCCGCCATCGCTTGCCACAAACGCTGGTCGGGCAAGCGACTGAACAGCGCCGACATCAGGTCGTACGGCGACGATGGCCCCTCGCTGAGCAAGTCCCGCAGCTGACCCTGTCGCTTGCGATGGTGCCGCCGCACGCGCTCGATCTCTGTCGCGACTTCATCCGATTGCTCGCGATGGCCGGGATAGAGATACTTCACGTTCAGCGCTTCGACTTTGTCCAACGATTCCGCGAAGGCCGGCAGGCTGCGGAACCGCTCGGGCGGCTCGACTGAGATGTCGAAGTGCCAGCCGGGGTTGCTGTTCAGGCCTGGGATGACCTGGTCCCCGCTGAACAGCACCCCGCTATCGGGCTCGTGAAAGACGCAGTTGCCGGGCGTGTGTCCCGGCGCCGACACGAGTACGACGCGACGGTCCCCGAGCCGAATCTCATCGCCGTCCGACAGCTCCAGGTCGGGTCGAAAGGGCGTACCGCGGATCAGGCCCGGCCAGCGCTCGCGACGGACGCCGCCGCCCGTGTTGTCGCCCGAACGATATGCCTGCCGCATCCGTTCCCGCGATGCAATGAAGCCGGCAATCCGCTCCTCGGGCACGCCGACACGGCGCATGTGCTCGAAGACGTATTGGGTCTGGTAGCCAATGATGTTGCGCCCATGCAGGAACGACTGCGTCTCCAGCTCAGACGCGGCGACGGTGACTCCCTCGGCCTGCCAGCGAAACGCGAGACCGCAGTGGTCGATATGCGCGTGCGTGATGACGACGTAGCGGACATCGCGGATGTCGAGGTTGGCAGCCTCAAGCTGCGTAGAGAGCGTCTCCCAGGCGCCGTCGTAATCGGGCCCGGAGTCAATCATGATGATGCCGTCCGAGGTCGGCAGGGCATACGCCCAGTTGTCGCCCAGCGCAATGGGGAGAACCCCGTGTTCGGTGATCATCGTGTCGGACGCGTAAGACATGCCGATGCAGATTACTCTGTATCGAGCTTCGGTTGCATGCCCTCCCGGCGCCTCTGGCGCGGAGCCTTGCGGAAGGTCTGCGCCGCGGCGAAGCGAGGGTAGTCCGCCCGGTCACCCTCGAGCAGCTGCTCGATCGTCAGAATCTGCACCTTCGGATAACGATTGCCGGGCAAGCTCTCAGGCTGGTAGAAGCCAGCGCCGATCGCTTCCTGGCGCATCGGCTCGGTCGGTTCCTCCAGCGTGATGAAGATGCCGATCGACGCGTCTTCCCGCTCCATGTCGCCCTTCAACGTGGCGATCATGCCGCGATTCACATGCCCGCTCTTGACCTGCACGATGATCCGCTTGGCCTTGCCCGAGTTGTCGTCGAAGAAGTTGATGTAGCCGTCCACGCCCGAGTCGGCACCCTTCCTGCCGGTCGCCGGCCGCGCGTCAACGAGGCCCAGCGCCCAGTACTCGAACTGGTAACGCCCATCATGCTCCGACTCCCTCGCCAGAGCGCGCGCGCTGGCGACATCCTGGGGCAAACCAATCACCGCGTACTCGGACAGATCAGAGCCAAACGTATCGTGCAGGCGATACCGCATCAGCGAAACCGCAAGATGCGTGATGTCGATACCGATCCACCTGCGGTTCAGCCGCTCAGCGACCGCCACGGCGGTACCACAGCCACAGAACGGATCAAGCACAACATCACCCTCATTGCTACTCGCGCCAATGATGCGCTCCAGAAGCGCTTCAGGCTTCTGGGTCGGATAGCCAAGTCGTTCGGAAGAAGTGTTGCCGATGCGCGGGATATCTGTCCATATGCTCTGCAGCGCTTGCCCTTGCGTTTCATCCAGATACATCTTCAGACCATCCATCCGCGGCGTGCCGTCGCGCTTCGTCCTGATTCGGCCTTCGCTCCACCATGCTTCAAGCTGTTCCAGTGCGTATCCCCATCCGCGAGTGGCTCCGGGCATCGTGCCACGCCATTCAAACTTTCCAGAAGAACTGTTGGGCCTTGGCGCCGTGAGATTCTCTAGACGATAGAGGCGTCCATCACCATCATCATGGCGGTGGCGGCGGAGCTGTGCGTCGCTGTACGCAACATGCAACTGATTCCAGGTCCACGGCTCACCGTTTGAATAGTAAAGCAGTATGTCGGCAATCCTTCCATATTGGTTGGCTGTGTTGTGGCTCTCTGTGCGCTGCCACGTAATCTCGTTTCGATATTGTTTGTGTCCGAACACAGAGTCCATCATCAGCTTCAGATAATGACTCGCCGTCGGGTCGCAATGGAGATAGATGCTGCCAGTTGGCTTCAGCACTCGGTGCAGCTCGGCCAAGCGCTGGGCCATCATGGTCAGGTAGGCCATCATGTCGTTCTGGCCGAGGAACGCCCGCATCGCCTGAAGCAAGCTCCCCAGACGCTCCGGTCCTTCAGTCACGACATCGCGATACGCCGCCTCCGAGCCCAAGTCCCAGTGCCACGTGTCATCAAACGCCGTAATCTGAGCCGCCGAGTCCTCGCCCGACTTCTCCTCGAACAGCACGTTGTAGGTGGCGTTGGAGTTGAACGGCGGGTCGAGGTAGATCAGATCGACCGACTCGTCGGCGATGTGCTCGCGCAGGACGCCGAGGTTGTCGCCGAAGTAGAGCCGGTTGGTCCAGTCAGTCATTGGCCCTACCCAGTCTCTGCGCGAATCGCGTCGTGCAAGGCTGCGAGCTGCTCGATCATTGCGTCGATTGACCTGGCGCCCGCGACGAACACTCCCGTCACGTTGACCGCGGCCCATCCGAAACCGGCCTCCCGCGCCGCCGCTGCGGTCGCCGCCACATCCGCCGATCGCGCCCAATACTCCCGCGTCGATGGATCGCCCGCGCGCGGCGGCGTGGCCAGCTGACACTGATACTCGATGCCCGACGGATCGCGGCCGATACGTTCGGCTTCCTCGCGGATCGCGCCGATCGTCTCCACCGCCGCATCGCCCAGCACGCCCGAGCCCATCCAGCCCGCGCCGACCGCGGCCGTTCGACGGATGGCGGCCCGGGAGGTCCCGCCGATCCAGATCGGAATCGTACCGCCGTCCGGGTCGGACTGGGGCGGCTTCGGCTCCATCGCCATCGCGGTCGATGTGAAGTGGTCGCCCGCAAAATCCACGCTGGATTCCGTCCAGCAGGCCTGCATCAGGGCGATCGCCTCATCCATCGCGGCCCCGCGCGTATGGAAGTCCATGCCCAACGCCTCGTACTCCGACGCTTGCCATCCGACCCCGACACCCGCGCGGACGCGCCCGCCCGAGAGCGTGTCGAGCGTGGCGAACTGCTTGGCCGCGAGCACCGGTTGACGTTGCGGCAGGACAAGCACCTCAGTGCCCAATCCCACTCGCTCGGTCACCGCCGCGATGAACCCCAGCGTGACCAGCGCCTCGAGGATCGGCATGTTCGCCGGATACGGACCCGACTCGCGGCCCGCATGCGGATGACCCATCACCACATGGTCGAAGATGTCGATCTCGTCGTAGCCAATCGCCTCAATGGCGGCGGCCAGACGGGCGATCTCGGCGGGTCCGTTGCGGTGGACGACGGAGGGAAACTCGACGGTCAGTTTCATGGCGACTGCTCCCGGTCTGCTGGGCTGAGACGTCTTGCCTGCTGCGGATTATGCTAACCACGTCGCTTCGCCGTCCAGAGCACATACCCGAAGCGTCCAGCAGAGCGGAGTCGCCAGATGGCTGAAATCACGATCAACGCGAACGGCCCGATTCTGATCTCCACCGACGGCCTGTCCCTGAAGGCCAACGACGGCTCGGAGATCCCCGTGCCGAAGGGCTCGATGGCGGCGCTCTGCCGCTGCGGCGCGTCGGACATGAAGCCGTTCTGCGACGGCTCCCACAAGGGCTGCGGCTTCGAGCACAATCCTTCCACCGCCAACGCCTAGAACGCGCTGGGCCGGTCCGAGCGTTGCGGATGCCGGCCGCAGACCGCCATCAGACCATCACGCAGCACACCGCGAGTGTTGCCTCGGGTCTTCGCGTGCCCCGCTGACCTTGGGCACTGGGATTACGCTGTAACGCATCATGCCCACCCTGCCCCCGCGTGTGACCCTCAACTGGTTCGAAGAATCGGTCATCGGGATCGAGGTCTGGCAGTTCGCCGGCATCGGCGTGATGGCGCTGATCATCGTCATCGCCCGATTCGCCATCGTCATCGCGCTCAATCAGGCCATCGCGCACCGAACACCTCCCGAACGCCACGAATTCTGGCAAGGCGAGCTGAAGCGGCTGCATCGGCCGCTGCTGCTCATGCTCGGCGCGATCACGCTCGCCATCGGCTTTCCAGTGCTCGACTTCGACGCCGATGTCGAGCACGTCGTCGAAATCTTCGCCAACTTCGCCTCCACCTTTGCCGGTGTGCTCGTCGGCTTCCGGATCGTCGACGCCGGCGCCGACTACTGGAAACAGATCGCCGCTGAGACCGAGTCCAAGCTCGACGATCAGCTCGTCCCGTTGGCCCGAACGTCGGGCAAAATCTTTGTCGGCGCCATTGGCGGCGTGTTCATTCTGCAGAACCTCGACGTCAACATCACCTCGCTGATCGCCGGACTCGGACTCGGCGGCCTCGCCGTCGCGCTGGCCGCGCAAGACTCGCTCAGGAACCTGCTCGGCGGCGCGACCATCCTCGCCGACAAGCCCTTTCAGGTTGGCGACTGGGTGATCGTCGGCGACATCGAGGGCACCGTCGAGCAGGTCGGCTTCCGCTCGACGCGGATTCGCACCTTTGCCGATTCGCTGATCACCGTGCCCAACGCGCGCATGACCGACACCGCGGTCAACAACATGGGACAGCGCAGCTGGCGTCGCTACTACACCACCGTCGGCATCGAGTATCACACCGACCCCGACCGCATCCAGGCCTTCGTCGAGGGCGTCCGCGCGATTGTCCGCGCCAACGATCAGATGCGTCACGACTACTACATCGTCGAACTCCACTCGTTCGGCGCGTCCGCGCTCAACATCATGGTCTACACGTTCATCGCTGCCTCCACCTGGAACGAAGAGCTGCGCACCCGGCACGTCTTCAACCTCGACATCATCCGCCTCGCCCAGGAGCTGCAGGTCGGCTTCGCCTTCCCCACCCAAACGCTGCACGTCGCCAGCCAGGTCGAGGGCGCACAGGAGATCCCCGAGCCGCGCGACCGCAACGATCTCGCGCTGACCATCGAAGACTTCGCGCCCGACGGCCAGGCCGGCCAACGAACAGACTCCCCGATCACCAACGGTTACGACAACGGATGACCAATTCCTAGACTGAGCAGCATCACAGCATCCGCCAACCACCACAGGAGCACGACCGTGAACAACATGCGCATTGGCGTCCATATCGCCCGGCAGAACATCCAGATGATGAACGCGCCGTCGCTGATCGACGGCATCGTCGCGGCCGACCGCGACGGGCTGGATACCGCCTGGCTGACCGTCGGCGGGCCAGCACCCGATCCGTTCGCGGTGTTCGTCGGCGCGGCGCTGTCGGGCGCAGAACGGATCACGTTCGGCACCTCGATCGTGCCGACCTTTCCGCGCCATCCGATCTCGATGGTGCAGGGCGCGGCCACGGTCGACCAGATGGCGCCGGGACGGATGGTGCTGGGACTCGGCCCCTCGCACCAGCCGGCGATTGAGGGCACCTGGGGCATCCCCTTCCGCAAGCCGCTCTCCCATCTGCGCGAATATGTGACCATCTGCCGCTCGCTGCTGGAAACGGGCGAGGTCAACCACGAAGGCGAACTGATCACCGCCCGCGCCCAGCTGCCCGGCGGCCCGACGCAGGTGACGACGATGATCTCGGCCCTGCGCGAGCGTGCATGGTCGCTGTCGGGTGAGATCACCGCCGGCGGCATCTCCTGGATGTCGCCGCTGCCCTACATCCGCGACGTCGCGCTGCCCGCGCAGCAAGCCGGGGCCGACCTGGCCGGACGCGATCGCCCAGCGATGGTTGTCCACACGCCGATCATCCTCAGCGAGGACACCGACGCCATCTACGCCGCCGCCAGGCGGCAGTTCGGCTTCTACCAGCGTCTGCCCTACTACTCGCAGATGCTGCAGGACGCCGGCTACGACGAAGCCGCCGGGCGCGACTTCACCGACCGCATGGCCGACGCGTTGATCATCTCAGGCTCGGAAGCCGAAGTCGGAGACCAGGTCAAGGGCCTGCACGACCACTACGGCGTCGACGAGATGATCGCCGCCATCGTCGTCATGGAGGACGACGCCGAGTCGCACATCGCGCGAACCCGCGCCCTGCTCGGCGAGCTCGCCCAGGCGGACTGAGGCTTCAGCGCTTCTGGTCTTCCATCAGCGCAACGGGCGCGAGTCTCGTCGCGAACAGCGGGCTAGCGGCCGCCGACGGCGCGGCGGGCGCGGCGAGCGGCTCGGACGGTTCTTCAGCGTCCTCAGCAGCAATGGAGGCGGCGGCGGTGCCCGCTTCGGGCGGCGTGTCCCTGGTCCTCAGCCGCGAGAGGAACATCAGCCCCGTCCCCACGACCACCACGAGACCCACGACGAAGAGCGTTGAGCGGCCGCCGATCGCGTCGGCGACGATGCCCCAGACCGGCGCGAGAATCCCCTGCAATCCGAACGCAATGAAAATCCAGCTCATCACCCGTCCGAAGAACGCCGGGCTCGTGTTGGACATCAGAATCGTCTGATTGAGCAGCATCACAGCGGAACGCGCGCCGCCACCGACGGCGGACACGATCAGCAGGATTGCGTAGCCCGGCGCCCATGCGGTCATCCAGATACCGACCCCGAGCGCCAGAGCGGAGACAAACAACAGCGGCCAAGGCCAACGGCGGCTGCCGACCACTCCGAGCAGCGCCAGATTGATCGGCAGCGCGGTCGCACCCCAAATCAGCGCGACCACCGTTGCCTCCTGTTCGGAGCGTCCAAACTCTTGGCTGAGCAACCCGGGAATCAGCGTCTGCAGCGCGAAGCCGGTCACCACGATCATCATGAAGAACAGCCACAGGCTGCGCAGCTGCGGTCGGGTGGTGATGTAGCGGAGGCCGGCAGCCATTTCAACGAAGACCGCCTTGCGTTGGTCTTTCGGCGTGGCCAATCCAGAGCCGCGGATCATCAGCGTCAGAGGAATCACCAGCACGAACAGCGAGGCGACGAGCAGGTAGAGGATGCCGGAGCTGAGTCCCATCGAGAGCACGAGAATCGAAGCCATCATCGGGCCCAGCACGGCCGCAATGTTGATCGACATGTTCTGCAGCGCAACCGCATTGGGCAGCAGCTGCGGCGGCACCAGCTCGACCACCCACGATTGCCGCGCCGGACCCATCAGCGAGAACGTCCCGCCCATCAGGAAGGTCGAGCCGAACAGCAGCAGCACCGTGATGTTGTCGGTGACGATCAGGGCGCCGGTCACGATGATGATCCCGCACGGGATGATCTGACTGCCCAGCACCAGCGGCTTCTTCGTGTAGCGATCTGCAATCACGCCGCCAAACGGCCCCAGGAACAGCTGCGCCACCATCCCCGCCTGAGCGAACCCCGAAGCCGCGTACGACCCCGTGATCTCGTACGCCACGATTGGCACGAGGATGAACGTGGTCATGAAGGCAGTCGTCGCCAGCAGCGATCCCGCCCAGAGCAACCGGAAATCGCGGACCGCGAGCGCCGCAAAGGAATCGCCGAGTCGAACCATCGCTGTCAGCCTAATCGCCGCCCGTTGGGAGCGCGGGCGGCTTCTGCCCTTCCATCAGCACGACCGGCGCGACTTGCGCAGCGAACGCGGGAACCGGCTGACGCCGGACCGGCGGCTCGCGACGTTCGAGCAGGTCTTCGCTGGCCTCCGCTGCGGTGCCCGCCTCGATCGGCAGACGCCGCGTGCGCAACCAGGCGACCACCATGAAGGCCGTGATCGCCAGCGCGATCACGCCGATCAGGACAAAGGTCTGGCGACCGCCCAGCGCATCGGCGACGCCGCCCCAGACGCCGGCCATCATCGACTGCGCACCGTAGCCAAGCGTGATGAAGGACATCACCCGACCGAAGTACTCGGGCCGCGAGTGCGCCATCATCAGCGACATCGTGACCAGCATCACCCCCGACGTGCTGGCCCCGTTGAGGATGCTGACGAGCAGCATCGAACCAAAGCTCGGCGCGACGGCCACGACGAAGAACGAGAGCGCCGTCCCGAATCCCGTCACCAACAGCAGCGGCCAGCCCCAGCGGCCCGAAACGAGGCCAGCGAGCGGGATGTTGAAGAGGAACGAGGCAACGCCAAAGACCAGATACACGTTGAAGGCGTCGGTCGAGGGTCGGCCAAACTCCTGCTCGACGTAGCCCGGCATCAACGTGTTGAAGGCGAAGGCGCAGACGACCATCACCATCCAGAACACCCACAGCACGCGCAGCCGCGGCGTGTGCGCCAGATAAGCGAAGCCCTGCCGCAACTCCGAGAGCACGGGCGGGCGGCCGCCCTCGCGGCGCGCCGGACGCGTCCACGGCAGCATCGTCGTCAGCGGAATCACGATCAGGAAGAAGCTCGCGACGATCAGGTACAGATAGCCCGTGCTGAAGGCAAACGCCGCGAGCAGCACGGCGACGAGCATCGGTCCGAAGACGCGCGCCATGTTCTGCGACATCTGCTGCAGCGCGACGCCGTTGGCGAGCAGACGCGGCGGCACCAGCTCGCCCAGCCAGGCTTGCCGCGCCGGACCCATCAGCGCAAAACCGAAGCCCATCAGCAGCGTCGAGAGAAACAGCATCCAGACCGTAATCACGCCCGTAACGATCAGGAAGCCCGTGACGATGATCAGCAGCGTCGGAAAGATCTGACCGGCGAGCACGAGCGGCTTCTTGGCGTAGCGATCAGCGATCACGCCGCCGAACGGGCCCAGGAAGAACATCGAGATGCCCGAACCCATCTGGGCGATGCCCGACGCCGCATACGATCCGCTGATCTCGTACGCCACGACGGGCACGAGCAGGAACGTCGTCATGAACGCCGTCGTGGACAGCAGCGATCCGGTCCAGAGGAATCGGTAGTTGCGATGCGCAAACGAAGCAAACGTCCCGCCGAAGCGGCTCATGAGCGCGGCTTCTGCGGATCCATCAGGGCGACCGGCGCGAGCTGTGCGGCGAACGTCGGCTGAATCGCGCCGACTCCGTTCCCTGATGCTCCATTGACCGCGACCCCGTTGGCCGCGGCCGGCGCGGGTCGCTGGACCGCCGACGGTCCCATGCGCCGACCCATGCTGGCGGCCGCGGTGCCTGGCTCCAACGGCAGATTACGCGTCTTCAGCCAGCCGACGACCATGAAGACCGATGCTCCAGCGGCGATCACGCCGATCAGCGCCATCGTCTCCGGACCGCCGATCGCGTCGGCAATGGCGCCCCAGACCGGTCCGAACAGCGCCTGCAAGCCGAAGGCCATCATCGCGAACGACATCACCCGTCCGAAGTAATCGGGACGCGTGTTGGCCATCATCACCGACTGGTTGACCAGCATCGTGCCGGACCGTCCCGCGCCAATGAACGCACCCAGGATTAGGAACAGCGGATACGTCGGCGCGAGCGCGACCAGCCAGAATCCGACCGCCATCACCGCGCCCATGATGAACAGCAGCGGCCAGGCCCAACGGGTCGAGACCGCGCCGGCCAGCAGCACGTTCACGACCAGCGAAGAGACGCCGAAGATCATGAAGGTCGGGCCGACATCTGTGGGATTGCGGCCGAACTCCTCCGCCAGCACGCCGGGCAGCAGCGTCTGAAATCCCCAGCCGCACGAGACGATCAGCAGGAAGAACGCCCAGAGCAGCCGCAGGCGCGGATTCTTGCGCAGGTAGTTGAACCCCTCCGCCAGCTCGACCCGCATCGCGCGCCGCTCCTCGAGCGGCGTCGCGGGGCCCTCCGTGCGGATCGATGCCGTCATCGGCACCACGATGGCGAAGAAGCAGGCCACGATCAGGAAGAGAATGCCGGTGTTGCCGCCCTCGAGCGCCATGAACAAGCCGAAGATGGCGATCAACGTCGGTCCGAGCACCTGTCCGGTGTTCATCGACATCTGCTGCAGCGCCACGGCGTTGGGCAGCAGCCGGCGCGGCACGATGAACCCGGTCCAGGCCTGACGCGCAGGACCCATCAGCGAGAATCCCGCGCCCATCACCAGCGTCGCCACGACGAGCAGCGGGACAGAGATCAGCTCGGTCACGATCAGGAAACCCAGCGCGCCGAGCAGAATGCCCGGCATCACCTGGCCGGCCACGACCAGCGGTTTCTTGCGGTAGCGATCGGCGATCACCCCGCCGATCGGTCCCAACAGCGTCTGCGAGATGCCCGAACCGAGCATCGCGATGCCAGCCGCCGCGTAGCTGCCCGTCAGCTCGTAGGCGACCGATGGAATCAGCGAGAACGACGTCATGAACGCCGTCACCGACAGCAGCGATCCGCCCCACATGAAGCGGAAATCGCGCACGACGAACGCGGCGAACGTCTGCCGAATCTGTCTCATGCCCGTTGTCTCACGCCCGACGATTCACTCGCACCGCGGCCTCAGCTGCGTCTGGGCGACAGGCTAGGTTGCGGCAACGTTTCGCGCTACACGAACTAACGCCGCCGCTGCTGGGCGACGCTCGCTCTGTTGCGTAGCGCTCAGAGCAATGGTTCGCTACTCTGTGACTGGTCTACGCAGGCTGCCCAAACCATGCGGCCCGCGAAGGCCAGGATCCATCCAGAGCCAAACCGTCGCCCGACGCGGGCGCAGTGGAAACAGGAAGTGACACATGGCCAACGTTCCCGGTGCAGAAAACGCGGACGCCCCGGAAGCGGGCGACCCGTTCGCCGACAAGACCTGGAGCCCCGAAGAGGTCGCCTTCAACGGCAAGATCATCAACGTCCGGCTCGGTGACGGCTCGGTCGACCGCGAAGACCTGCCAGAGCAGATGTACAAGGACTATCTGGGCGGTTACGGCATCGGCGCCCGTCTGCTGTTCGACCGCATCCCCGCCGGCGCCGACCCGCTCGGCCCGGACAACGTGCTCGGCCTGATGCCTGGTCTGCTGACTGGTACGCCGATCTTCGGCAACCGCTTCCAGGCCGTCTGCAAGTCGCCCTCGACCGGCGGCTGGGGCGACGCCAACTGCGGCGGCGACTTCGGCCCCTACCTGAAGTTCGCCGGCTGGGACGGCATCCTCTTCTACGGCCAAGCCGAGAACCCCGTCTACATCCTGATCGACGGCGACGACGTCTCGATCGAGGATGCCTCCGAGTACTGGGGCATG
This sequence comes from Dehalococcoidia bacterium, assembly GCA_022824765.1. GTDB lineage: Bacteria > Chloroflexota > Dehalococcoidia > Bin125 > Bin125 > Bin125. Next base: position 15,880 of record JAJDZG010000043.1, read on the forward strand.
GGCGCGATCGAGGTCGAGAGCGCCTTCAAGGAGCTGTACGGCAAGAAGACCTCCGTGGCCTGCATCGGACCTTCCGGTGAGCAGCTGTCCTACCTCGCCGGCATCTGCAACGAGCACGGCCGCCTGGCCGCCCGCTCCGGCGTCGGCGCGGTGATGGGTTCCAAGAAGGTCAAGGCCGTGGTCGTCAAGGCCGGCGGCACCCCGCGCGAGAACATGCTCTCCGGCGACGGCGACATCCGCGCCCTGGCGCGTCAGTCGCGCGACGAGTTCATCGCGCCGCTGCGCGACTTCTTCGCCGGCTTCGGCACCACCGGAATCAGCACCGGCTCCGCCCACAACGGCGACTCCCCCGTCCGCAACTGGGGCGGCGTCGGCGTCGAAGTCTTCCCCGAGGTCGACGCGATGAGCGGGATGATGTTCAACGCCACGCGCATGACCCACGCCGAACTCGAAATCGACCCGGCCACGGGCATGCCGCCGATCGACCCCGAGCACTCTCCCGCGCCGCGCGCCGTTGACGTCAACGGCAAGGCCGTGCGCCACAAGAGCTACGGCTGCTGGCGCTGCCCGATGGCCTGTGGCGCCGAGTCGATCGAGTCACCGGACGGCACCGTCGCCATCGGCCTCTCCGAGGCCGAGCACGAGAAGGGCAAGTTCAAGTACCCGGTCGACACCCACCGCGCCGAGTACGAGACCGTCGCCTCCTTCGGCACCATGAACCTCTCCTCCAACATCGACATGATGCAGGCGGCCAACCACTGGTGTAACGAGTACGGCCTCGACACGATTGGTGCCGGCACCACCATCTCGTTCGCGATCGAGTGCTTCGAGAACGGCCTGATCGACCTCGAAGACACCGGCGGCGTCGAGCTCACCTGGTCCAACGACGACGGCATCATGGAGATGCTGCACCTGATCGGCAAGCGCGAAGGCTTCGGCGACCTGCTCGCCGATGGCATGAAGGTCGCGGCCGAGAAGATCGACGCCAAGAACGGCGACAGCCGCGCTCAGGAGTTCCGCACTGACGTCGGCGGCCAGGAGTTGCCGATGCACGACGCGAAGCTCCAGCCCGAGTACTGGGCGACGTACAAGCTCGACCCGACGCCGGCGCGTCACACCCAGTACGAGGGCGCCTCGCGCTACGGCGGCCCCGAGTACCCCGCCGCGCCGCGCGACTTCAAGGACTACGCCAACCGCGGCGAGCACCACAAGGGCGCGTCGGAGTACATGCACATCTCCAACTCGACCGGCATGTGCCAGTTCATCATGATGGCCGCGCCGACCGACCGCTTCCCGCAGTGGATCAACGCCGCCACCGGCTGGAACCTCAGCGGCGAAGAACTGCAACAGGCCGGCGAACGGATCGCCAACCTGCGCATGGCCTTCACCGTCCGCGAGGGCGACAACCCGCGCCAGCGCTTCGCCCCCGCCCGCCTCTGGGGCGGCGAGGGCACCGTGCAGAACGCCGGCCCGCTGGAGGGTGTCGTGCTCGACATCGAAACCCTCGAGACCGACTTCCTCAACGCCTGCGACTGGGACACCGAGACCTGTCTCCCCAGCCGCGACAAGCTCGAGTCGATCGGCCTCGGCGACGTCGCCGACGCGCTGTCCGTCTAGGACGCCGAGCCGCGCCTCACGGCGCCGCTCGGCGCTCTGCGCGAGCCAACACAGAGGGGGCGGACTTGGAAAAGTCCGCCCCCTCTGCTTGTCTCGACAATCCGGTCCACTCAAGCCCAGCCCTGTCGTAACCTGAACACTGCCCGCGCCGACAACTGGTCAGCGGGTCAGCGAGGATCGTGCAATGCGCGAGCGGCTACGTCCCGGCAGCCTGGCTTCCCGCCTGCTGATCATCCCGCTGCTCGGAATCGTCTTCGGAGCAGCGCTGGGCGCCGGCTATCAATGGGGCGGACCATCCCAGCAAGACGTCGTGCGCGTCTACGAGTCCGGGCAGCAGGGAAATCTCGGCCGCGACGGCGGACCGACCGGTGACCTGACCGGCTTCGTCACTGAACGCGACCGCGGCGACTGGATCGTCCGCGTGGGAGACGACCAACAGCGCATTCGCTTCTCGGCCGACTCCGTGATCGAGGCAATGCTGCCCATCTGGACTGACTCCGTAGCGCTCGGCGATTATGTCGTCGTGGGTGCCACAGACGACAACGTGAACACCTTCATCACCACTGGCATCGTCGTCATTCCCGGCGACGCCGCAGTCAGCGGCGAGGCCGTGGTCGAGGCCATCGAGCGCGACGCGGCAGGCGGTTCCTGATGGCTCGGGCGCTCGGTTGGCTGCTGATCATCGCGGCCCTCGCCGGGGCCGGTGCGGCCGGCTGGATCGTCGGCGCAGATGTCGTGGCCACGCAGCCGACCGAGGCCGAGCAGCTAATCTCCGACCGCGCCAGCGCCGGACGCCTGCAGGTCGACATCGACACCACCGCGCATCCCAACGACCGACTGATCCTCGGCGAGAGCCGACTCTCCCCCTTCGGCAACGTCGAGGGTCTGCAAGGCCGCCAGGTGATCAGCGGACGTGTTGTCGATGTCTCCGAGGGTCAGATCATCCTCGACACCCCGACCGGGCGCACGATCATCGGCCTGACCGATGAGACCAGCTTCTTGCTGCGAATGGTGCGGGTCGATCCCTCGACCATCGGCGCGGGCGCGGCGGTCTCGATCGTCCTCGACGACGACGGCGAGACAGCGATTGCGGCGCTCGCCCTGCCCGCCGAGTCTCGGCCGTCGCTCAATGCTCCCGAGCCGCTCGGCTTCGGCGGCAGCAGCGATGCACCCGGCGGCGATGCCAACGCCAACGGCCAAGACGACGACACCGACGACGGCGGCTAGACGCCGCGCTCGTCCAGCCGTTGCTGCGCGGCCGAGAGCAGCGCTTCGCGGTCGGCAATCTCGCCCTCGATCACGATGTGCTGCTCGTCCGCGCCGTCCAGATACCAGCGGACGTTGCCCATCGTCTCCACGCGGCGCACGCCGCGCAGCTCAACCCACGCGACCGTCAGCTGCTCGCTGCCCTGATGGAGCGCCGTCACGCCGTCCTCGTGGACGATCACCGCCGTCGTCTGGCGCTGCCAGGTGACGAACACCACCGGCAGCATCACGACCGTCACGACCAGGAAGAAGATCGCCGCGCCGCCTGCCTCTCCGCTGCCCGTAACGAGCCAGACCACACCGGCGATCGCAACGGCCAGCAGGGGAAAGACAAACGTCGCGTTGTGATACCACGACGCCTCATAGGTGTGGGTCGAGCGGACGCCCGCGTACCGGTCCAGGGCCTCAGCATCCGCCCGGCGCAGATCGTTGGCGTCCATTGGCGCGTTTGGCAAAGTCACGACGCGCGCGGCGCGGTCCGACCATGCCTGCGAAGCTAGGCGTGTTCAAGAATCGCCGCGGCCGACGTCAGCGCGCAGGCGCCGGGATTCTCCTCCGTCTGGAACGCCTTGACGACACCGCCCTCGACGAGCATGGCGAAGCGGGTGCAGCGGAAGCCAAGCCCCAGCCCGCCCAGGTCCAGCCCGACATCAAGCGCACGCGTGACGTCGCCCGATCCGTCGGCGAGCATCGTGATGTGCTCCGCGCCGTGCGCCGCGTTCCAGGCCTGCAACACGAAGATGTCGTTGGTCGACATGCAAATCGTCTGCTCGATACCGGCCGCGTCGAGCTGGTCCTTGCCGACCGCGAACGTCGGCAGATGGTCGTTGGTGCAGGTCGGCGTAAACGCGCCAGGCACGCCAAAGACCACGGTCTTCTTGTCGCCCACCAGCACGCGCAGGTTGGCCGGTCCCGGCCCGCTGTCGGACATCACAATCCCATTCGCATCAGGCAATGCGTCTCCAGCAGCAATCGGCATCTCAGTCTCCTCAGTTCAGTTCGTGGTTCAAGCTCTCCCCCACAGCCTAACGCGCCACCACTTCTTGCTTCGCCTTGACGTACTACCTGCCCCCGATCCATACTCAGCGGGCGTGCCCTCTTCGAAGCAACACCGGACGCAGCCGGCGCGCCTGCGAGTGGATAGGGCGGAATATGAGGTCAAGAAGCATCTGGATGGCCGCGACCGCGGCGTTGGTTGTGCTGGCCGGCGCCTTGGGATTGGCGCTCGCCCAAAGCGGCGGCGAAGCGGAGGTTCGCATCACCGCGCAACGCCTCGAAGACGGCCGAACCGAGTTCGGCCTGCAGCAGCGCGTCAACGGCGAATGGGGCGAACGCATCCTGCCCAGGCGAAACCTCTTCCCTGCAGAAATCGAACCCGGCCGCTGGCTAAACTCGACCCCGGTCACGCTCGAACCTGCGCCAATCGTTCGAGAGTTGGGCGCGGAATCATATGACGACAATCGCATTACGACCCTCGTTCGTGAACGGGAGCTCACGGACGGGGTGACCGGGATCGAAACAAGACTGCAAGTGGTCGAAGATGGTCAGCACAAGTATGGCGATCAACCCTTGCGTCTGACCATCGTCTGTGTGAAGGGACGCGTCTGGCATCGCTTCGGATTGACTCGAGTCGTGCCAGGCACAGACGTATGGGGCAGTGCGGTTTATCAGATCAGCGTTGCGCCATCTGCTGACGGCGGAGGTGTCAAGCCAAACTCCCGCCTGTCCTTTAGTGAATTTGCTTACCGTGCTGAACAAGCTCCTGAGATGTTTGGATACTCAGCAGCCCCTGGCTGGAGTGTCGAAGTGCCTGTGTACATTCTGGCCCAACTACACTCAGCCGACCAGGTAGTGATTACGATCACTGGTGCTGATGATGAAAGCGTGACGGCGACTTTCAGCATGAACGGCGTCTTCGAAACGCCCATCCAACCCAACATTGACCGCTGCGGCACCTACTACTAACGAGACGCTCGCGACAACGCCGGAAGTCACCCGCCCTCAGCAGAGCGATCGACCAACGGGCGGAGCTCGTCGACCAACTCCGACACTTGGCGTAGGTCCCAAGCGATCTCATCGGCATCGAGATGGCGCTTGCGACGGTAGTAGTTACCGTGCAACTCATTCGCGTAGGACCTCAGCTCGGCGATGCGGTCGTTGCCCGTCGTCTTCCTCGCCTGAGTCAGAACCACGCTGAACTCGGCGTGCGTGTCGTAGGGCCAGCCCTGCGACAGCGCGACCGCCTTGGCCATCTGCGCCGCCGCGCCCCAGCCCTTCTCCGACGCCTGGTGCAGGTCACCCCGCTGCAGATA
>JAJDZG010000113.1 GCA_022824765.1 Dehalococcoidia bacterium
TGATTTGTGTCACTGCGTGACGCCTCCCCTGGTGGGGGAGCCCCCTCCGTCACTGCGTGACGCCTCCCCTGGTGGGGGAGCCCCCTCCGTCACTGCGTGACACCTCCCCTGGTGGGGGAGGGTCTTTTGCACTGCGTGGCGCATTGATCTTCACCTGGAATCTAGCCTTGTATTAGTTGTCGCATTATCTTGACGGCAGAGATGGAGTGCTGAGTGGCGCATCGAGTGTTTGTGACGCGGGAGTTGCCGGGCGAGGGCTTCGCGAGTCTGCTGACGGACGCGGCGGTTGAGGTCGATGTCTGGCCGCAGGATGGTCCGCCGCCGCGGGCGGCGCTGTTGGAGCGGGTGCGCGGCGTGGATGGGTTGGTCTGCCTGATCACTGACCGCGTGGACGCGGATGTGCTGGACGCTGCGGGTCCGCAGTTGCGGGTGGTGTCGGCGATGGCGGTTGGGGTGGACAACATCGACGTGGCCGAGTGCGCGTCGCGCGGGATTGCGGTGGGGAACACGCCGGGCGTCCTGACGGAGACCACGGCGGATATCGCGTGGGCGCTGATTCTCGCTGCGGGCCGGCGGATTGTGGAGGCGGCTGAGTACGTCAAGGGCGGAGAGTGGCGGACGTGGTCTCCGACGCAGCTGGCGGGGGTGGATGTGCACGGCGCGACGCTGGGGGTGGTCGGCTTCGGCGCGATTGGGCAGGCGGTCGCGCGGCGCGCGCAGGGCTTCGGGATGCGCGTCCTCTATTGGAATCGCACGGCAAGGTCGGACGAGGCGGGCGAACTGGGCGCTGAGCGGCGTTCGTTTGACGATCTGCTGGCGGAGTCTGATTTCGTATCGGTCAATGTCGCGTTGACGGACGAGACTCGCGGGTTGATTGATGCGTCGGCGCTGTCGCGGATGAAGTCGAGCGCGATTCTGGTCAACACGGCGCGGGGGCCGATTGTGGATGAGGCGGCGCTGGTGGAGGCGCTGCGGGAAGGCCGGATTGCGGCTGCGGGGTTGGACGTGACGGCGGTGGAGCCGCTGCCGATGGAATCTCCATTGTTGACGATGCGGAACGTGGTGGTGCTGCCGCACATCGGGTCGGCGTCGCTGTCGACGCGGTGCAAGATGGCGGACATGGCGGTGGCCAACTTGCGGGCAGGTCTGGCGGGCGGTCCGCTGCCCAATGCGGTGATGGTCTGATGTCGGACGCTGGACAGGCCGCATGGACGCCGCAGGGCGACGAGCCGGGGAACCTCTGGCTGGCGCGGGCGTTGTGGGATTCGGGCGGGGTGTTGTTCGGCGATTTCGATTTGGGGGCGACGCGCGGGTCGCCGGTGTATCTGAATGTTCGGCGGCTGATTTCTCACCCGTGGGCGCTGCGCCGGATTGGCGAGCTGCTGAACGACGAGACGCGGATGCTGGGCGGGATGCTGCGTCCGACGATTGCGCCGTTTGAGCTGATCGCGGGCGTTCCGATGGGTGGACTGCACGCGGCGACGGCGTTCTCGCTGGCGAGCAACATGCCGATGATCTATGTGCATCCGAGCAGTCAGCTGCGGCCGATGGCGGAGGAGATTGAGGGCACGTACTATCCGGGCCAGACGGTGATTCTGGTGGACGACTTGATGACGCGGGGCGGGTCGCTGTCGGAGACGGCTGATCTGCTGCGTTCGGCGGGTCTGATGGTGCATGATGCGTTCGTGCTGATTGATCGTGGGGCTGGTGGTGTCGAGCGTCTGCGGCGCGAAGGGGTCACGGTGCATCCGCTGTTGACGCTGGAGGGTCTGCTGAATTTCCTGTTGGCGCGGGAGCTGATCACTCAGGCGATCTACGCGAAGTGCTTGACGTGGCTGGAGGGGGTGAGAGGGGGAGATCGATGAGGCGGCGTTGGATCGCGGCAGGCATCGGCACGCTCTGGCTCACTGGCGCAGCGACTTGGTACGCGCAACGTCAGCGGCGGGCGGACATGTCGGACCTCGATCAACGGCTCGCCGGTCAAATCGAACGGCTCGGCGAGCGGGAGTCAGAACTGGAGCGTCAGGTTGCCGATCTGCGCAAACAGGAGCTCGAGTTGGAGGGCCAGGTGAGCCGGTTAGGACAACAGGAGGGCGTGCTCGAGGCCCAGGTCAATGGCATCGCGGAGCGCGAAGAGCGTCTGCAGCGGGAGATTGAACATCTTCGAGTTCGCGAAAGTGAACTTGAGGCTGAGGTCGAGCGACAAATGGTGCGGATCAAGGACATGCAGCAAGCACCACTCGCGGGGCCGTCGGCATCCTGGGATCTGATGCTGCCTCGCAAGAACTTCAATATCCTCGTACGTCTAGCCCAGCAGCAGCTCTCTGGAGTGCAAGTGCACAATCGAGCATTGCAGGCACCCCAACGCCTGAACAGCAGTCTAGAGAAGAACTGGCTCGCAGACGCATGGCGGGCGCTTGGCTCGCTCCACGAGTACGCGTCAACCGACCACGAGTTTCGAGGGGACTATCTGCGCTGGACCAGCGAGAGCAAGGATCCGCACGTGTGGCACGTCAGCAGGATCGCGATGCGTGAATCCGAGAGCACCATGCAAAAGCACGGCGCCACTCGTGTGTTCCCCGTCGACACCCAAGTCGATCCAAGCGGATTGATCGAGATGCAAGCGCACCTCAAGATCCAAGCCAAGGGATCGATCAGTCCCCGCATTTTCTTCTATGACGACACGGAGGGTGAGACCGGGCTCGTGCACATTGGATTCATCGGACCGCACGACCTCGTGCCGGTCTCTTCATTCAAGTAGGCCTGCGGTATGGGTGGCATTTTGCGGACGCTTGCT
>JAJDZG010000120.1 GCA_022824765.1 Dehalococcoidia bacterium
AGCTTTAACCCGCCTTTGGCGTGGGGGGGGGGCGGCCCACCGCCCCCACGACCGCCGCAGAGAGTTCAGCGTGCAGCGCGGCTTTGGAGAGCCGCTCGGAGAGGAACCAGAATGCTTGACGTGTTTCTGCAGATCGGGGACGACGGCCTGAAGTACGTAGCGGCGGCCATCGCGATGGCGGTCGGTGCCGTCGGACCGGCGCTCGGCATCGGTATGCTTGCCGGCCGCGCCCTCGAGGCGCTCGGCCGCAACCCAGACGCCGCGCCGGTGATTCAGACCAACATGATCCTCGGCATCGCGTTCACCGAGGCGATCGCCATCTACGCGCTGGTCGTCGCCGTCATGATTGGCTTCGTCTTCTAATCTGACGACGCCACTGCGCCCGCGCTGCTGAGTCGACCTCGATCAGCGACGCGCCGTGACCGGACGGCGACAGGCGCAGCAGCACGGATCCACGAGGCGCGAACAGAGCGCCGACTGATTGGCAGGAACGTATGGACGCACTCGGTCTCAACCTGGCCGGACTGATCAGCCACTTCGTCAGTTTTGGCATCCTGTTCGCCCTGCTCTACGTGCTGTTGTACAAGCCGCTGGGCCGCGTGCTCGACGAGCGCCGCAAGCGCATCGAAGAGGGCTTGACGGCGTCGGAGCGGGCTCAAGAAGCTGCGGAAGAGGCGCGCGCTGAGGCGCGAGCCGAAATCCAGCAGGGTCGCGACGAGGCACAGCGACTCATCGCTCAGGCCCAGGAACTCGCCCAGCAAATCGAGTCGGATGCGCGCGCGAACGCCGACGTCCGGACCGCACAGCAGATTGAGCGGGCCCGCTCGGAGATCGCGCAGGAGCGCGACCAGGCGGTGCAACAGCTGCGCGACGAGTTTGCCGGCATGGCGATCTCCGCGGCCGAGCGGGTCATCGGACAATCGCTCGACGCCGACGATCATCAGCGCCTGATTGCAGACGTGCTGGCCGAATCGTCGACCGGTCAGCAGAACTAAGAGCACGAGGAGCGAATCGTGGCCTTGAGCGACCCGGCCGCCCGACGATACGCCGACGCCGTCTTTGGCATCGCCCATGACACGGCGTCGCACGATCGTTGGCTGTCCGATCTTGAGGACATCGCCGCCTTGGTCAGCGACCCAACGGTCTACGGCTATCTCAGCTCGACCCGCGTGACGCAGGCGCAGAAGGAAGACGTGCTGGCGCAGGCGCTGCCCGACGTGCAGACCAACGCCGCCAACTTCGCCAAGCTGCTCGTCGCCAAGCGCCGGGTCAACCTCGCGGCGCAGATCGTCGAGGCGTTCCGCGAACGGCTCAACGCCACGCGCGGCATCGCTGTGGCGACCGTCACGACGGCGGTTCCGCTGACTGATGATGCGCGCGACGCCGTGCAAGCGGCCGTCATGCGTTACACCGACGCCGAGAGCGTCTCGCTCAGCGAAGCGGTCGACAGTCAAATCATCGGCGGCGCAGTGCTCAAGATTGGCGACCGGATCATCGACGGTTCGGTTCGCACCCGCTTGTCCACCCTGCGCCGCTCGCTCGCGCAAGGCTAGAACACGAAGGAGTCAGCATTATGGCTGTCCGACCAGAAGAAGTCGCGGCCCTGATTCGGCAGCAGATCGAAGGCTTCGAGAGCCAGGTCGTCTCGGCCGAAGTTGGCACCGTGGTCGAAGCAGGCGACGGCATCGCCCGCGTATTCGGCCTCGCCGGCGCCCTGTCCGGCGAGCTGCTCGAGTTCCGACCGAAGGACGGCTCAGACCCGGTCATGGGTATGGCGCTGAACCTTGAGGAAGAGATCGTCGGCGCCGTGATCATGGGTGACTACCGCGTAATCGAGGAGGGCGACGAAGTTCGCTCGACCGGGACCGTGGCCGAAGTGCCCGTCGGCGAGCAGCTGATCGGCCGCGTGGTCAACGCGCTGGGTGAGCCGATTGATGGCAAGGGCCCAATCGGCGCCTCCGAAACGCGCCCAGTCGAGCGGATCGCCCCCAACGTGGTCACGCGCGCCTCGGTGGACACGCCGGTGCAGACGGGAATCCTCGCCATCGACTCGCAGATTCCGATCGGCCGCGGACAGCGCGAGCTGATCATTGGCGACCGCCAGACGGGCAAGTCCTCGATTGCCATCGACACGATCATCAACCAGCAAGGCCAGGACCTGATCTGCATCTACGTCGCGATTGGCCAGAAGCAGGCCAAGGTGACCAACGTCGTCGCCACGCTCGAGGAGCACGGCGCGATGGGCCACACCATCGTGGTCAACGCCGCCTCAGCCGAGTCGGCCGCGCAGCAGTATCTTGCGCCCTACTCTGGCGTCGCGATGGCCGAGTACTTCATGGAGCGCGGCCAGGACGCGTTGATCATCTACGACGATCTCTCCAAGCACGCCTGGGCCTATCGGCAGATTTCGCTGCTGCTGCGCCGTCCGCCTGGCCGCGAGGCCTACCCGGGCGATGTCTTCTACCTGCACAGCCGGCTGCTCGAACGTGCGGCCAAGCTCTCCGACGACAACGGCGGCGGTTCGATCACCGCGCTGCCGATCATTGAAACGCAGGCGGGCGACGTCTCCGCCTACATCCCCACCAATGTGATTTCGATCACGGACGGTCAGATCTTCCTCGAGGCCGACCTCTTCAACGCTGGCCAGCGTCCCGCCGTCAACGCGGGCATCTCGGTGTCCCGCGTGGGCGGTTCGGCGCAGAAGCGCGCGATGCGCTCTGTCGCGGGACAGTTGCGGATCGACATGGCGCAGTTCCGAGAGCTGCAGGCGTTCGCGCAGTTCGGTACGTCGGACCTCGACGCCGCCACGCGGCGACAGCTCGAGCGCGGCCAACGGCTGTCCGCGTTGCTCGTGCAGCCCGAGCAGCAGCCGCTCGCCCTGTCGACGCAGGTGGCGCTGCTGTACGCCGCCAACGCCGGCATCCTCGACGACGTGCCAGTCAACAAGGTCAACGATTTCGCCAATGGCGCGAGCGAGTATCTGAACACCTCGCACCGCGATCTGCTCGGCGGGATTGCTGAGTCGGGCAACCTCTCCGACGATGACGAGGCGGCGCTGAGCAGCGCCCTGCAGACCTTCAAGGACACAGTGCCCTTCTAGCCGGACCAGATTCGTACCAAGTCAGCGCGCAACTGAGAGCAGTCAGGGTCGATGGCCAACACGCGAGAAATCCGCCGACGCATTCGCTCGGTCGAGAACACGGCCAAGATCACCAACGCGATCCAGCTCGTGGCGGCGTCCAAGATGCGCCGCGCGCAGGATCGTGCGCTGCAGGCGCGTCCCTACGCCGAGAAGATGCAGGCCGTGCTCGGCCAGCTCTCGACCGTCGCCACGGAGCCTGAGACCGCCCATCCGCTGCTGGCTCGCCGCGACGTGAACGAGACCGCGGTGATCCTGATCACGCCCGATCGCGGGCTGTGCGGCGGATTGATCGCCAATCTGGAGCGCCACACCGGCGAGATTGTGCTCGGACCGGAAGCGGCCGGATCGGGCGAGATTTCGATGATCCCGGTCGGACGCAAAGGCGGGGATTACTTCCAGCGGTTTGGGCTCAACTTCCGCGCTCGATTCCAGGAGCTGGGTGACTATCCAGGCCTGGCCGAGACACAGCCGATTTCGCGCATTGCGATCGATGATTACATCGAAGGCCGCGTCGACCGCGTGCTCTTGGTCTACGCGTCGTTTATCAACACGGTCTCGCAGGTGCCCGTGACGGTGCCGATTCTGCCCGTCGAACCGCCGGCCGTGGACGATGAGGACGCCTCTGGCGAGACGCAGTACATCTTCGAGCCGTCGCCGCAGGAGGTGCTCGCGGACTTGCTGCCGCGCTACGTCGACCTGCTTGTCTACCAGGCGGTGCTTGAAGCGGCCGCGTCCGAGCAGTCCGCGCGGATGGTCGCGATGCGCAACGCGACCGACGCCGCCAACGACATGATCTCCGATCTCACCCTCGTCTACAACAAGGCCCGCCAGGAGCAGATCACCTCCGAGCTGCTGGACATCACCGGCGGCGTCGAGGCGCTCAAGGGGTAGGGCATGGCGCAGGCAGTCATCTTCGACATGGACGGCGTGCTGCTCGACTCCGAGCCGCTGCACTACGAGGCGGTGCGTCAGATCCTCGCCGAACAAGGTGTCGACTTCCCGCTCGATGACTACCACCACTATCTGGGTACGACGTTGACCAGCACGTGGGACGATCTCTGCGAGCGATATCCGATTACGATGCCCTTCGAGCAGTTCGAGGCCCGCTACAACGCTGATGTGCTCGCGCATTACCAGGCCGGCGCGCCGCTGATTGTCGGCGCGCGCGAGCTGGTCGAGCGGTTGCTCGCAGCGGACGTGCCGATCGCCGTGGCCAGTTCCTCGCATCGCGAGTGGGTCGCGGCCGCGTTGAGCGGCGTCGGATTGCAGGACGCCTTCCAACACACCGTGGCCGGCGATGAGGTGGCGATGGGCAAGCCGTCGCCCGAGATCTACCTCAAGGCCGCAAGCGTGCTTGGCGTCGACCCGCAGGAGTGCATCGCGATCGAGGACGCGCCGGCCGGCGTTGCGTCCGCCCGTGCCGCGGGCATGGCGGTCGTGCTGGTGCGCAGCGAACTGACCGCACACATGAATCTCGCCTCCGACTGGGAGGTCGATGATCTGAACCAATTCGAGCTCAACTGGCTCACCGACCAGGTGTCAAACCCGGTGTCCGACCCGGCGTCCGACCTCGTCGGCACGCGTTAGGCGACCGCAGATGGGAGATCAACATGGCTGATGGCAGAGTCGTACAGGTAATCGGAACCGTCGTTGACGTCGAGTTTCCGCCCGACAGTCTGCCCGCACTGTTCAGCGGCGTGACGATCACAATGGGCAGCGGCAGCGCCGTCGTCACCGAGGTGCAGCAGCATCTCGGAAACAACCGCGCCCGCTGCCTCGCGATGGACTCGACCGATGGCATGAAGCGCGGGGACAACGCCGCCGACCTGGGCCAGCCGATTGCCGTGCCCGTCGGTGAGGTCGCGCTGGGCCGCCTCTTCAATGTGCTCGGCGAGCCGTTGGACGGCCTCGGCGAGATGCCGGCGGACGGCGAGCGCTCGCCGATCCACCGCTTGCCGCCGACATTCGAGGAGCAGGCCGCTGAGACGACCATCCTCGAGACCGGCATCAAGGTCATCGACCTAATCTGCCCCTTCACCCGAGGCGGCAAGATCGGCGCCTACGGCGGCGCTGGCGTCGGCAAGACCGTCGTCATCCAGGAGCTGATTCGTAACATCGCCACCGAGCACGGCGGATATTCCGTGTTCGCCGGCGTCGGCGAGCGCTCGCGCGAGGGCAACGACCTCTGGCACGAGATGCGCGAGTCGGGCGTGTTGGAGAAGACCGTGCTCGTCTTCGGTCAGATGAACGAGCCGCCCGGCGTGCGCTTGCGCGTCGCCCTGACCGGCCTCACCTTCGCCGAGCACTTCCGCGACGAGCAGGGCCAGGATGTGCTGCTCTTCATCGACAACATCTACCGCTACACGCTCGCCGGCCAGGAAGTCTCCGCGCTGCTGGGCCGCATGCCGTCGGCGGTTGGTTACCAGCCAACGCTCTCGACCGAGATGGGCGAGCTCGAGGAACGGATCACCTCTACGAACCGCGGCTCGATCACGTCGTTCCAGGCGATCTACGTGCCCGCCGACGACTACACCGACCCCGGCGTGGCGACCACCTTCGGTCACCTCGACGCGGTCGTCGCGCTCGAGCGCGCGATCGCCTCGCAGGGCTTCTACCCGGCGGTCGACCCGCTGACCTCGTTCAGCCGCGCGCTCGACCCCAAGATCGTCGGTCAGGAGCACTACGACGTCGCCCGCGAGGTGCAGCGAGTGCTACAGCGCTTCAAGGACCTGCAGGACATCATTGCGATCCTCGGTGTGGACGAGCTGTCCGAGGAAGACAAGCAAACGGTCGCCCGCGCGCGACGCATTCAGCGCTACCTGACTCAGCCATTCTTCGTCGCCGAGCAGTTCACCGGTCTGACCGGGGAGTACGTCTCGGTCCGCGACACCGTGCGCGGCTTCAAGGAGATCCTCGACGGCACGCACGACGGACTGCCCGAGCAGGCCTTCTTCAACGTGGGCACGATCGAGCAGGCGGTCGAGAAGGGCGCGCAGATCGCCGCCGAGACCGCCGCCTAAACCAACTCTCCCCCCGCGCGCAGCCGGGGGGAGATGTCCGGTAGGGACAGAGGGGGCTGACCATGCCGCTCACGCTTGAGATCATCACCGGCGAACGCCGTCTGCTACGCGAGGAGGATGTCGACGAGGTCGTCGCGCCCGGCTCGCTCGGCGAGCTCGGCATTCTCCCCAATCACGCGCCCCTGATCACGTCCCTCACCGCAGGCGAACTGCGAGTCAAGCAGGGTAACGGCGTCGAGGAGTACTTCATCTCCGGCGGATTCCTCGAGGTCCACGCCGATGAGGTGACCGTCCTGGCCGATGCGGCCGAGCACGGCTCGGAGATTGACGCCGAGCGCGCCGAAGCCGCCCGGCAGCGCGCGTTGCAACATCTGGAGCAGGCCGCCGACGCCGATCGCGCTCGAGCCCAGGCGGCGCTCGCGAGATCGCTGCAGCGGCTCCGAGTGCTGGAGCATCGACGCCGGCGCGGCGCATCGGGCCGCGAGATGGCGCGCTAACCAGACGCCTGCCGAGCGCCCTGCGCCCCGTTGGGCGGTTACAGTCAGGGTATGACCGCCGACGCCGAGTCGTTTCTGCGAATCGTGGGCCAGCGACGCCTGAGCGGCGAGCTGCAAGTGCACGGCGCAAAGAATGCGGCGCTCCCCTGCCTCGCCGCATCACTGCTGACTGACGAGCCGGTCCGTCTGCGGCGAGTCCCCGAGATCGACGACGTCAGCCGCTTGCTGGACATTCTGTCCGGGTTGCAGGTGGAGTCCAGCGCCGCGGACGGCGAGGTTGAGCTGCGGCCGGCCGCGATGAGCGCAGGATCACCGCCCGACGACCTGGCCGCGGCGTTGCGGGCGTCCTTCCTGGTCATGGGTCCGCTGCTCGCGCGAACTGGCGAGGCGTCCTGCGGCGCACCGGGCGGCGATGTCATCGGTGCGCGACCGTTGGACGTGCATCTGAACGGCTTCCGAGCGCTCGGCGCGGACGTGGTCACGTCCGCAGGTCGGACGACGGCGACCGCGCCTACGGGATTGCGCGGCGCGGAGATTGTGCTCGACTATCCCAGCGTGTTGGGTACGGAGAATCTGCTGCTCGCCGCTGTGCTCGCCGAGGGACGCACGCGGATCATCAACGCCGCGATGGAGCCCGAGGTGGTCTGTCTGGCAAGCATGCTGCGGCAGATGGGCGCGCGAGTGTCAGGCGCTGGTCAGCACACCATCACCATCGACGGTGTCGACCGTCTCTCGGGCGCTGATGTTGAGTTGATCCCCGACCGGATCGAGACGGGCACGCTGCTGATCGCCGCAGCCATCACGCGGGGACGCATCTGCCTGACCCAAACCCGCGCCGACCACCTGAAATCGCTGCTGTCCAAGCTGGCTGAGATCGGCTGCGTCGTCCGACGCTCGGACGAGATGATCGACCTCGACGCCGTCGCGGGCGTGTTTCAGCCGGCAAATGTGCAGGCGCTGCCGTATCCCGGCTTCGCAACCGATCTGCAGGCGCCGATCGCTGCGTTGCTGACGCAGGCCAACGGGACGTCGATCGTTCACGAGCGCGTCTTCGAGAACCGCACGCAGCACCTCGACCAGCTGCGCAAGCTGGGCGCGAAGATTGTCGCCGATGGGCCGATCTCGGTGATCAGCGGACCGTCGCCGTTGGATGGCGCGGTCACCGTCGGCACAGACATCCGAGCGGCTGCGGCGCTGGTCGTCGCATCGCTCGCGGCCGAGGGCGAGAGCCAGGTCAGCGGCCTGCAACATCTCGCGCGCGGCTATGCCGCACTCGACACTCAGCTGCGCGAGCTCGGTGCTGAGATCGAGATCGTCAACGGCGGGGATACACTAGGTGATCGCAGCGCCGTGCGTCCGCCGGCCGCAGAGAGCTAACGCCGCGTGGTGTTCTTCAGCAAGAAACTCGGTATCGATCTGGGCACCTCGCGCTTGCGTGTTGCCGTGCCTGGACCCAGCGGCCGCGGCGGGCGCATTCTCGTCGACGAGCCGACCGTGGTCACGCTCTCCAGGATGGAAGACCGAGTGCTCGCGGCCGGGTCCGACGCCGCCAGCATGGTCGGCCGCGCGCCCGATCACGTCAGCGTGATCAGCCCCATGCGAGAGGGCGTGATTGACGACTACCAGATTGTTGAGGCGCTGCTGCGCTACTACATGGGGTTTGCGACGGGACGCTTCAACCTCGTTCGTCCCGAGGTGATGATCGCCACACCCGCAGGTGTCACCAACGTTGAGCAGCGGGCCGTCCGCGACGCGGTCGAGCAGGCGGGCGCGCGGCGGCCCGCATACCTGATCGCCAACCCGTTGGCCGCCGCGATCGGCGCTGGCGTGCCCATGTCCGATGCCCGCGGCGCACTCGTCGGCAGTCTCGGCGCCGGTCGCTCGGAAGCCGCCGTTGTCTCCATGTACGGCGTCGTCGTCTGGGAGTCTGCCCGCATCGGCGGACAGATCGTCACCGAGCAAGTGTCCGAGTACGTCAAGCGGCGTCACAACCTGTTGATCGGCGAACCGACGGCTGAAGAGCTGAAGTTTGCGGCCGGTTTTGCCATGCCAGTAGAAGATCCGCCACGCGCCGAAGTGCGCGGACGCGACCGCTCGACCGGAATGCCGCGCAACGTCACGATCACCGCGAACGAGCTCGTCCCCGCGATCCAGCAGGTGCTGGAGTCCTTCGTCGATGTTACGCGCAGCACGCTCGAGCGGACGCCGCCGGAGCTGATGGCGGACGTGATCGATCGCGGCATGTTGCTGACCGGCGGCGCAGCCCGGTTGCGCGGGATCGACACGTATCTGGCCGAGCAGCTGGGCATTCCGATCGCCATCGCCGACAACGCGGAGGACGCGGTGGCGCTGGGCGCAGCCGAGGCGCTGCTCAATCTCGACATCGTGGGCCCGAATCTGCTCGCTCAGGAGAGCGCGACGACGGCTGTGGAGTCCAGATCGGTGCGCTAGATTTGGTCCTCGACCAGGGCGTCGAACTGATCGTTGAGGTAGTAGGACATGCTCTCGAGTTCCATCACCGGGTCGATCTGGCGCAGTCGCACGCCGTCCGGCACCGACCGCGAGATGGGCGCGTAACTCAGGATCGCCCGCACGCCGCCGGCGACGAGCGTGTCGATCACGGATGACGCCGCTTCCGTCGGCACCGCCACAATGGCGAAGGCCACTTTCGAGCGGCGCAGGAACTCGGGCAGGCTGGCTACGTCATCGACCTCGTAGCCGACGAGCACCTGGCCGATCTGTTCAGGATCGGCGTCAAAGACGCGCACAACCTCGAACCCGCCAATCAGGAATCCGCGATAGCCGAGCAGCGCGCGTCCCAGCTGTCCGACGCCGACCAGCACCATCTCCTTGACGCGGCCGTTGAGCTTGAGGATGGTGCGAATCCGCTCGCGCAGAGAGGTCACCTGGTAGCCGCGGCCGCGGGTGCCAAAGCTGCCGAAGTAGTTGAGGTCCTTGCGAATCTGGGCCGGCGACACGCCGAGCCGTTCGCCCAGTCCCTCGGACGAGATGTACTCGCTGCCCTCGCTCGCCACAGCGCCCAGCTCGCGCGCATAGAGCGGCAGCCGGCGGATGACGATGTCCGGAATCTCGACCTCGCTCACCCCATCACCCCATCACTCCTGCGAAGCTCCCGTCGAAGGTATAGCGTCAGGCTACAACGATTTCTCGGAAAGACGGACTCGCGAGGTTACGCGGACGTTGCAGATCAGAGTACGCGGTCGTCGGGCTGGCGCAGCCCGAAATCGTCGTCGCGCAGCGCATCGATCCGCGCCAGCGAGGCGGCGTCGATCGGCGGCAGGTCCACGGCGGCAATCTGATCGGCCAGCTCCGCCGTGTTCTTGACCCCGGGTACCACGCTCGAGATCGCCGACTGTTCCAG
This sequence comes from Dehalococcoidia bacterium, assembly GCA_022824765.1. Lineage (GTDB taxonomy): Bacteria > Chloroflexota > Dehalococcoidia > Bin125 > Bin125 > Bin125. The sequence goes on from JAJDZG010000120.1 coordinate 10,042, forward strand.
CGCGAAGCGCGCGGCCCAGCGCGAGAGCGGCACGCCGTCCGACTCCAGGAAGCGCAGCGTGTCGGCGCGCCGATCATCATGCGCGACGAGCGAGTCGTCCAGGACGTCGCGATCGATGCCGTCGGACAATGCTCCGGCGGCGAGATTGCGGATGCCGATCACGCCAAGCCCCAGCTCGCTCGCGAGTGGCAGCAGCTGTCCGTGATCGTGCAGCGACGATCCTGCCGGCAACGCTCGCGCGGCCGAGTCGTTGAGCAGGTTGTAGTAGACCTGCACCGTGTCCAGCGCACCGTCGCGCAGCACTTGCCGCACTGACGCGCCGTCGCCCATGCCGGTGATGCCCACGAACCTCGTCAACCCGTCCTGTTTCAGCTGTTGCAGCGCGGCGACTGCGGCCATCGCGTCGGCGACGGACACCGATCGGCGGTACTGCCCGCGCTCGGGCGTGATCGTGTTGTGCAGCTGGAAGAGGTCGACCCGTTCGCGCCGCAGGCGCTCGAGCGACTCGTGGATGCTCCGCTCAACCGCGGCGGGGATATCCGCCAGGTCGTCTTCGCTCAGCGAGACTTTGGTTGCGACCAGCATGTCCTGACCGCGGCCTTCGGGTGCCTCCAGCAGCGCCCGGCCCAGATTTACCTCGGCAGCGCCGTTGCCGTAAGACGGCGCCACGTCGTAGAAGTTGACGCCCTCGGCCATGGCCAGCGTGATCGTGGCCGCGATCTCGTCGTCGGTGGTGTCTCCCCAGACGTGTCCGATGCCGCCGCCGCCCAATCCAATCTCCGAGACAACCAGTCCGGTCCGCCCCAGCCGCCGATATCGCATCATGGCCGCGCCTGTATCTTGCCTGCATGGTTCTCTTGGCTGAGGCTACAAGCGTCCGCCGCTATGGGCGCTCCTCTGCGGACATGGGAGCGACCGATCTGACCGGCTTCACCCGCTCTTGGCCCAGCCTCGCCGACCTGCCTGCGCTCTATCCCGACGCGCGAAACCGCATCAATCGAGGTCCGCTGGTCTACCGTCACGGCCAGACGAGACCATTGCGGGGCCAACCGGACACTGCCGGCCGCATCCCGCTGCTCGCCGTCGGCAGCAACGCATATCCCAGACAGCTGGCGGACAAGCTGGCCGGATCGGACGCCGATCTGCAGGGCATCCCGCTGTTGCCTGCCATCCTGCGCGGATACGACGCGGCCTGGTGCCCGATCGTGGGTCGCAAGGGCTACACGCCGCTCACGCTGGCCGAGCAGCCGGGCGCGGTCTGCCTGACATGGCTGCAATGGCTCACGGTGGAGCAGCTGCAGGTCATCGCGGCAACGGAAGGTCCCAGATACGCGCTCACCGGCGGAGCGGAGCTCGCCGGCGCGCTGCAGCTGGCTGACCAGATACGACGGCCGCGTGAAGTCTACGCATGGTGGTTCGACTCATATCTGCTCGAGTCGGGCGGCGCTGCCTGGTTCGATGTCTACCGTCGGCGGAGCGCGGCGACGCTGGACGTCTCGGCCTCCCATCCCAACCCAATTCCGCCGGGATGGACGGTGCTGCCGCGCAGTGCAGAACTGGCCCGGATCGTGGATAACATTGCTTGGAACATGTGAACATAATCTGCTAACCTTCAGACATACACGTAGGCGCGAATCGCAGGCGGGAGCGGCCAGTTGGTTAGTGAACAAACAGTCCCTGATCGACCGACGCGCACGCTCGTCGAGGAGATGAGTTCGTCATATCTCGACTACGCTATGAGCGTCATCGTCTCTCGCGCGCTGCCCGATGCGCGGGACGGCCTGAAACCCGTCCAACGGCGCATTTTGTATGCCATGGACGACCTCGGGATGCGCGCCAATCAGCCGCATCGCAAGTCGGCCCGTATCGTCGGCGAGGTGCTCGGTAAGTATCACCCGCACTCCGACCAACCGGTCTACGACGCCATGGTACGTATGGCGCAAGACTTTTCTTTGCGCCATACGTTAGTTGACGGGCAAGGCAACTTCGGATCGATCGATAACGATCCGCCCGCAGCGATGCGTTATACGGAAGCGCGCCTCTCCCGGATCGCCGAAGAGTTGCTCGCCGATCTGGATAAGAATACGGTCGATTTCGCGCCCAACTTCGACGAGTCGTTGAACGAGCCGACCGTCCTTCCCGGACGCGCGCCGAACCTGCTGCTCAACGGCGCCGCGGGCATCGCCGTGGCGATGGCCTGCGACATTCCTCCGCACAACCTGGCCGAGCTGGCCGGCGCCATCAGAGTGTTGCTGAACAACGAGGACGCCACGCTCAACGACATCCTCGAGCACGTGAAAGGCCCGGACTTTCCGACCGCCGGCACGATCTTCGCCGGCGAGAACCGTGAAGACCTGCGCCGCATGTACGGCACCGGCCGCGGCGGATTCACCGTCCGCGCCCAGCAGCACCTCGAAGAGACATCTTCGGGCAACCGCATGCAGATCGTCTTCACCGAGATGCCCTATCAGGCCAACAAGGTGCGGATCATCGAGCAGATCGCCGCGCAGGTGCGCGACAAGAAGATCGAGGGTATCCGCGACCTGCGCGACGAGTCGGACCGGCACGGCATCCGGCTCGTCGTCGAGTTGACTCGCGACGGGCACTATCAAACCATCCTCGCCCAGCTCTACAAGTCGACCGCGCTGCAGGTGCAGTACAACGGCAACTTCGTCGCGCTCGTCGACGGTCGTCCGCGCACGCTGACGCTGTTCCAGCTGCTGCAAGAGTTCATCCGCCACCGACGCGTGATCATCACCCGCCGCACCGAGTTTGACCTCGAGAAGGCGCGCGACCGCCACCACATCGTCGAGGGCCTGCTGAAGGCGATCGACAACATCGACGCGATCATCGCGGCGATTCGCGCCGCCGAGTCGGCCGAGGCCGCGCGGGACGCGCTGCAGCAGGACCCGTTTGACCTGTCGCAGCGTCAGGCGCAGGCCGTGCTCGAGATGCAGCTGCGCCGGCTCGCGCAGCTCGAACGCACCAAGCTTGAAGAGGAATACCAGGAGCTGACCGAGACGATCGAGTATCTGGAAGGTCTGCTGGCGGACGAGAAGAAGATCGACGGCCTGATCTCCGAGGACATGGACGAGCTGGTCGAGACGTACGGCGAGGAACGCAAGACGCGGATCGTCGAGCGTTCCGTCGACAACTTCTCGCCGGCCGATCTGGTGCCGCACCAATCGTCGGTGGTGACGCTGACCCAGAACGGGTACATCAAGCGGCAGCCGGTCGACGCGTTCAGGTCGCAGCGTCGCGGCGGCAAGGGCGTGAAGGGGATCGAGCGCAAGAACGGCACGACGAGCGCCGACGCGCCGCACCGCCTGATCGCCTGCGACACGCACGACCACCTGCTGCTCTTCACGTCGCGCGGCCGCGTCTACGGTCTGCAGGCGCATGAGGTCGAGGCGCGCTCGCGCGAATGGCGCGGCCTGCCAGTCCGCAACGTCGTCGACCTGCAACTCGACGAGCGAGTCACCACCATCATCCCGGTGCAATCATTCGACGACGACTACATCATCCTGGGGACGCGGCAGGGCTACGTGAAGAAGTCGAAGCTGTCCGACTTCCAGCGCGTGCGTCGCAGCGGACTGCTGGCCTTCAACCTGCGGGACGATGATGAGCTGGTCGAGGCGGCCTTCGCCAAATCGGGCGAGGATGTGATCCTCACTTCAAACGGCGGGCGCAGCGTCCGCTTTGCGGTTGACGGGCTGCGCGAGGCTTCGCGTGTCAGTGGCGGCGTGCGCGGGATCAGGCTGGAAGCTGACGACGCCTCGCTGATCGGGATGCACACGGTCGATCACGAGGCGGAGATTCTGACCGTCACTGCCGGCGGTTTCGGCAAGCGCACTCCAGAGACGGAGTATCCCACGAAGGGTCGGGGCGGCAAGGGCATGATCGGGCACAAGGTGACCGATGAGACCGGTGACGTCGTCGGCATGGTCGTCGTAATGGGCGACGAGGAGCTGGTCGTGATCTCGCAAGAGGGCAAGATCCTGCGCACCGAGGTGAAGCAGCTGCGCCAATGCGGACGCTCGACCAAGGGCGTCAAGGTGATGAACTCAGACGAGGGCATCGCAGCCATCGCCGTCGTCGACACCAGCCGAGAGTTCGGCCAGCGGGGCTAGGGCGGGCTAAGGGCGGCTGAGCTGCACCTTGAAGTCTGCGGGCGCAAGCCCGGCTGTGGTGATCAAGCGGCATACGTTTGCTGTCAGTGTGGCCGACGACGTCGGAATCTCGACGTACATCGAGTCAATCTTCCGCCAGGTCCCGCTTGGGGTCGTGGGCCGCGTTTGCTGTAGACCGACAGCGATCAGCCGATTGCCTTGCATGCTCTTGATTGGCAACTGACTCGCGGTCAGGTTGCCTGAAGCGGCGAGCCATTCTGCAATCACACACAAGAGATCCGGATACGTTGTTGCACCACGTTGTGTGTGGTCCGGCAACCGGACGAGGTGCGGCCTGGTTCCCCACATGTACAGCAGGCTGTTGACTGGCCGCCACAGGTAGATTCGCTGGCCCGATACAGTCTTCGGTGTCTGTGGCCTAGGGCTGGGTGACGAAGCCGTCGTCGTGAAGATGTTTGCCAGTACTTTCTGTTCGATATTGCGCTGCCAGAGGGCCAGCGACATCACGGCGACGGCTGTAGTGTCGCCGGCG
>JAJDZG010000071.1 GCA_022824765.1 Dehalococcoidia bacterium
CGACCGCCGCAAGGCCATGCTCGAGGACATCGCCATTCTCACCGGCGGCACGGTGATTTCCGAAGAAGTCGGCCTGAGCCTCGAAAGCGCCAGCGTCGACAATCTAGGTTCCGCCAAGCGCGTCCAGGTGAGCAAGGAAAACACCACCATCATCGACGGCGCCGGCGAGCCCGCCAATATCGAGGGCCGGGTCAACCAGATTCGCCAGCAGATCGAGGAAACCTCTTCCGACTATGACCGCGAGAAACTTCAGGAGCGGGTCGCCAAGCTCAGTGGCGGCGTTGCGGTGATCAAGGTCGGCGCGCCGACCGAGGTCGAGCTGAAGGAAAAGAAGGCCAAGCTCGAGGACGCCCTCTCGGCCACCCGCGCGGCCGTCGAGGAAGGCATCGTCGTCGGCGGCGGTTGCGCGCTGCTGCGCGCCGATCGCGCCCTCGGCGCGATGGAAGATTCATCCAGCGGCGACCAACGCACGGCCGTGCGTCTGCTGCGCACCGCGCTCGAGTCGCCGCTCCGCCAGATCGCCTTCAACGCCGGCCAGGAAGGCTCGGTCGTGATCGGCAAGATTCGCAAGCAAGACGACGACCGCCACGGCTACGACGCCAAGCTCGACCGCTACGGCGACCTGCTCGAGTATGGCATCGTGGACCCGGTCAAGGTCACCCGATCAGCGCTCGAGAACGCCGTCTCGATCGCCGGCATGGTGCTGACCACCGAGAGCCTCGTCGCCGAGATTCCCGAAGCACCGTCCGCGATGCCGGCCGGCATGCCCGACATGGGGATGGACTACTAGTCCCTGCCCCGTCGCCCGACCACGGGAACGACAAAACGCCCCCCGACGCTGAGCGTCGGGGGGCGTTCTGCTTCCGCTCGATCTGAGGCTCCGGCAGCCGCCGGCGCTAGTCAGGCACCGCGACGTAGCCGCCTTCCTCGTCGTAGCCGCTGATCATGCCGTCGTCCAGTTCGGTCTCGTCGTCGAGCCCGTAGCCAAACTCGGCGAGGTCGTCCTCGTCGCCGCTGAAGACGCCGGCCGCTGGGGCGCCGGGCAGACCGGCGGCCAGCGGCAGCGGTTCGGCGGCCGGCAGCGCCGGCACGTCGATCACCGCCTGGGCCGGGATCATCTTGCCGATGATCACGTTCTCCTTCAGGCCGCGCAGATGGTCGACCTGGCCGGTCAGCGCCGCTTCGGTCAACACTCGCGTGGTTTCCTGGAACGAGGCCGCGGACAGCCAGCTGTCCTGCGACAGCGAGGCCTTGGTGACGCCCAGCAGGATCGGGTTCGCCGTTGCCTGCTGCTTGCCATCGGCCTCCAACGCGCGGTTGATCTGCTCGTACCGGTGGCGGTCGACCTGGTCGCCGGCGAGCCACTCATCAGAGTCGCCAGGATCGTCGATCTCCACCTTGCGCAGCATCTGGCGGATGATCACCTCGATGTGCTTGTCGTGAATCTCCACGCCCTGACCGTGGTAGACATCCTGCACCTGCGCGACCAGGTAACGGTGGACCTGTTCCTGGCCCAGGATGCGCAGCATGTTCTGCGGATCCAGCGATCCTTCGGTGATCGGTGTGCCGGCCTCGACCTCCTGGCCGTCGTTGACCCGCAGGCGGGCCGCGTTCTGCAGCTCGTACTCACGCTGGTCGGAGGTCTCCCAGGAGATCGTGAGCAGGCGTGAACCGCGTTGGCGCCGGACGACGCCGCCGACGCGGGCGCGAATCTGGCGGGATTCGGGATCGTCCTCGTTGTCTGGTGTGCGCGGCAATCGCGCGATCCGCTGTCCAGCCTCGACGACGTCGCCGTCCTTGACCAGCACGCGGGTGCGCGGCTCGAGCTGATACTCGTCGTTGTGGACCTCCTCCGAGGTCAGGCGGACGCGGCGCAGCTCACCGTCGGTGAGCACTTCGACCGTGCCGTCAATCTCGGCGATCACGGCCTCACCCTTCGGCGTGCGGGCCTCGAACAGCTCAACCACGCGGGGCAGACCGGAGGTGATGTCGGACACGCCGGCGACACCGCCGGTGTGGAAGGTGCGCATCGTCAGCTGGGTGCCCGGCTCGCCGATGCTCTGGGCAGCGATGATGCCGACCGCGGTGCCCATCTCGACGAGCTTGCCCGTCGCCAGCGACGTACCGTAGCAGTACTGGCAGAGGCCGCTCTGCTCGCGGCACATGATCGGCGAGCGGACGTTGAAGCTGTTCACGCCGTGCTCGGCAACGAGCTCCGAGACCGTCGCGGCGTCGAGCAGCTGATTGCGGCCCAGCAACTCCTCAGCGGGATCCTGAGGGTTGAGCACCGGCAGCGCCGTGTAGCGCCCGACGACGCTCTCGCGGAACTTGACGATCAGCTTGTCGCTGTCGGCCTCGAGGTCCTGAATCTCGATCCCGGGCAGCGAGTCCGCGCCGACTTCACAGTCGACCGAGCGGATGATCACGTCCTGGGACACATCGATCAGGCGGCGCGTGAGATAGCCGGAGTCGGCCGTCCGCAGCGCGGTGTCGGCCAGACCCTTGCGCGCGCCGTGACTGGAGATGAAGTACTCGAGCACCGACAGTCCGTCGCGGAACGAGGAGCGAATCGGCAGCTCGATGATCTTGCCGGAGGGGTCGGACATCAGACCGCGGATGCCGGCCATCTGGCGGACCTGGGTCAGATTGCCCTTGGCGCCCGAGGTGACCATCACGCGCAGCGAGCCCGGCTCGTTGAGCTGCTTGCTGATGTCCTCTTCAATCTGGTCGGTGACGCCCTCCCAGACGTTGACGGTGGCCTGGTAGCGCTCCTCCTCGGTCAGCAGACCGATGTCGAAGTCATCGCGAATGGCGTTGACCTGGTCCTCCGCGTTGGCCAGGTAGTCAGGCTTCTGCTCGGGCGCACGCAGCTCTTCGAAGGCGATCGTGGTGCCCGACTGCGTGGCGTAGCGGAAGCCGATGTTCTTGATGTCGTCCGCCATCTCAGCGGTCTGATCCGCGCCGTAGATCTCGTAGCAAGTCGTGATCAGGCGCTTCAGTTCCTTCTTGGGCAGCTCCAGGTTCACGTCCTCGAAGGGAATCCGATCGGGGATCACGGTGTCGAAGACCACCCGACCCGGCGTGGTCGTGACCAGCTCGCCGCCGGTGCGCTTCGCGTCGCGGACGCGGATCCACTCGTGCAGCTTGAGCTGCTTGGAGTCGTAGCGCAGCCGCACTTCTTCGAACGAGGGGAAGGCGGGCAGCCGATTGACGTCGATCGACTCCAGCGAGTCGCCGCCGATCGTGTCCTCTGGATTCTGGGTCAGGTAGTAGCAGCCGATCACCATGTCCAGCGTAGGCGCCACGACCGGTTCGCCGTTCGACGGCAGCAGCAGGTTCCTGGTCGAGAGCAGGACCTGCCAGGCCTCGGTCACGGCCTCGTGGCTGAGCGGCACGTGCACCGCCATCTGGTCGCCGTCGAAGTCGGCGTTGAAGGCCGAGCAGACGAGCGGGTGAATCTGGATCGCCGAACCTTCAACGAGCACCGGTTCGAAGGCCTGGATGCCCAGCCGGTGCAGCGTCGGCGCGCGGTTGAGCAGGACCGGGCGGGTCCTGACGACAGCGTCCAGCTCCACCCACACGTCATCGTGCTGGCGCTCGATCATTCGCTTGGCGGACTTGATGTTGGGCGCCTTGCCTCTCAGCACGAGCTGGTACATCAGGAACGGCTTGAATAGCTCCAGCGCCATCCGCCGCGGCAGGCCGCACTGGTGCAGCTTGAGCTCCGGCCCGACGACGATCACCGAGCGTCCGGCGAAGTCGACCCGCTTGCCCAGCAGATTCTGGCGGAAGCGTCCCTGCTTGCCCTTCAGCATGTCGGAGAGCGACTTCAGCTTGTGGCTGCCGGAACCGGTCACGGCGCGGCCGCGCCGACCGTTGTCGATCAGCGAATCGACCGCCTCCTGCAGCATCCGCTTCTCGTTGCGGATGATGATGTCGGGCGCGCCCAGTTCCTTCAGCCGGCGCAGGCGGTTGTTGCGGTTGATCACGCGGCGGTAGAGGTCGTTCAGGTCGGAGGTGGCGAAGCGGCCGCCCTCCAGCGGAACGAGCGGCCGCAGGTCGGGCGGCAGCACGGGCAGGGTGCGGAAGAACATCCACTGCGGGGAGTTGGTCGACTTGCGCAGCCCGTCGACCACCTTGAGCCGCTTCATGGCCTTCTTGCGCCGTTGACCGGCGCGGGTCTTGACCTCTTCCTTCAGCTCTTCAACGATCTGGTCCAGGTTCATCCTGGAGATCAGTTCCAGGATCGCCTCAGCGCCCATGTCGCAGCGGACGACGCCGGGGTAGCTCTGCATCAGCTCTTCGGCGCGCTGCTCGGAGAGGATGGCGGAGTCGAAGTCGCCCGACACGACCGGGTCAATGAGCTCGTCGAGGTCTTTCTTGATCTTCTCTTGCAGCTCTGCTTCCGCCTTGGCCTCGACGTTGGCCAGCTGCTCCTCGAGCCGCGCCGCCTGTTCGTCGACGTTGGCGGCGACTTCCCGCTTTTCGGCGTCGGCGATCGCGTTGATCTGCGCGATCTCTTCGTCGCCCTGCGCTTGCTTCTCGGCGGTAGCGGCGGTCAGCGCGACATCGAGGTCGGGCAGCAGCACCTCAGAGATGAGCGGGTCGCCGCGCTTGCGGAAGACCGCGTCGCCCAGCTTCAGGTTGCGGCGCGCCTTCTTGCCGTCCAGCTCGGCGATCTGCTCGGTGATCGCCTCGGCGTCGGCCCGCAGCCCGTTGACGATCGCCCGGATGCGCTCGCGCACCTCAGCGGTGTCGGCCTCGGTGCGCAGATCGATCTCGGCGAACAGCCGCTCGCGCGCTTGGGCGAGCTTCTCCTGTGTCTCCACGGACTTCTCGCGAAAGTCTTCGATCGCATCTTCGGCGTCGAGGCGCAAGTACTCCTTGGCCTTTTCCTTCTCGTCCTCGTTGACGCTGACGACGATGTATTGGGAGAAGTAGAGCACCTTTTCGAGCTTGCGCGGCGACAGATCGAGCAGCGTCGCGATGCGCGAGGGGGTGCTCTTCAGATACCAGATGTGGGAGACGGGCGCGGCCAGGTCGATGTGGCCCATCCGCTCGCGGCGCACCTTGGTGCGGGTCACCTCGACGCCGCACTTGTCGCAGATCACACCCTTGTAGCGGACCCGCTTGAACTTGCCGCAGGCGCACTCGAAATCCTTGGTCGGACCGAAGATCTTCTCGCAGAAGAGTCCGTCCTTCTCAGGCTTCAGGGTGCGGTAGTTGATCGTCTCCGGCTTCAGCACCTCGCCGTAGGACCACTCGCGAATCTGCTCGGGCGAGGCCAGGGTGATCTGGACGGTCTCCGTGTTGCGCGTCTCAAGCACTGGTCACATCCTCTCCTTCGAATCCGGACAGGTTCACGCCGATCTGGGGAATCTCGTCGCGGCTGGGCGCGGCCATTTCGACCATCTCGTCGGCGGTGTTGCGGACGGTGACGTTCAGGCCCAGGCTCTGCAGCTCGCGCAGCAGCACGCGGAACGACTCGGGCATCGCGGCGTCGCGCACCGCTTCGCCCTTCACGATCGCCTCGTACGCCTTGACCCGGCCGATGATGTCGTCGGACTTGATCGTGAGCAGCTCCTGCAGGATGTGGGCGGCGCCGTAGGCTTCCAGCGCCCAGACCTCCATCTCGCCGAAGCGCTGGCCGCCGAACTGCGCTTTGCCGCCCAGCGGCTGCTGGGTGATCAGCGAGTAGGGGCCGGTGGCGCGGGCGTGAATCTTGTCCTCCACCATGTGCGAGAGCTTGAGCAGGTAGATGTAGCCGACGGTCACGGGCTGATCGATCAGCTCGCCGGTGCGGCCGTCGACCAACCGCTGCTTGCCGTAGACGGGGCGTGACTCGGTGGCGGTCGGCTCAATCTCGCTGGCGATCTCCTGCATGCGGCGGTCGCTGAAGTTGCGCACGGAGCGGTTGACCCCGCGCGCCTTGCCGTGTTTGATCAGCCACTCGGCGAGGGCCATGCGAGCCGCCTCGCCGAGCACGCCGTCCGCGGGCGTGGGCGGGAAGGCCCGCGCGATCGCCTCGGGCTTGTAACCCTGCTGGTCCAGCCAGGCCCGGGTGCGGGCATCGATCAGCTCGCCGCTGAGCAAGCCGGCGACGGCCTGGTCGTGCGCGGCGGCAGCTCCATTGGCAGCCCCGTTGGACGCTCCGTTGGCGGTGCCGTGAGCGGGCGCAAGATCGAGCGAGCGGTCGGCCATCGCCTGCCGGGCAATCCAGGCGCGGCCCAGCGCGTCCTGCAGCTCCGCCTCGGTGGCGCCGTCGAAGACGGGCGTCTCGGCGCGGAAGCCCAGCTGCTTGGCGGCCCAACCCAGCTGTGTCTCGAGAATCTGGCCCAGGTTCATCCGCGAGGGCACGCCGATCGGGCTGAGAATCACGTCGATCGGGGTGCCGTCCTCGAGGTGCGGCATGTCCTCGACGGGCAGGATCGTGGAGATCACGCCCTTGTTGCCGTGCCGTCCGGCCATCTTGTCGCCGACCTGCAGCTTGCGCCGCTCGGAGATCGTGACGCGGACCTGCTTCTTGACACCAGGCGCGAGGTCGTCGTCCTTGTTGCCGCCCTCGAAGACGCGCACGTCGACAACCACGCCGGAGGTGCTGTTCGAGGCGCGCAGCGAACTGTCGCGGACCTCACGCGCCTTCTCGCCGAAGATGGCGCGCAGCAGTTTCTCCTCGGCGGTCAGCTCGGTCTCGCCCTTGGGCGTGATCTTGCCGACCAGGATGTCGCCGGGCCGCACCTCAGCGCCGATCCGGATGATGCCCTCCTCGTCCAGATGGGCGAGCGACTCGTCGGCGACGTTGGGGATGTCGCGCGTGATCTCCTCGTCGCCGAGCTTGGTCTCGCGCGCGGTGCACTCGTGCTTGGACATCTGGATCGAGGTGAACTTGTTGTCCTGCACGAGGCGCTCGGAGATGATCACCGCGTCCTCGAAGTTGTAGCCCTCCCAGGACATGAAGGCGCAGAGCACGTTCTGGCCCAGCGCCAGCCGACCGCCGTCGGTCGAGGAGGAATCGGCCAGCGGCTGACCGGCCGTGACGCGGTCACCGACGGAGACGATTGCGCGCTGGTTGATGCAGGTGCCCTGGTTGGAGCGCAAGAACTTGATCAGCGAGTGGCTGTGCTCGCGCTCGCCGTCGTGCTGCTGGTCGTAGCGGACGACGATGCGGGCATGATCGTTGCCTTCGTCGTCGCGGTCGTTGCCGACGTGCAGCACCTCGCCGTCGCCCAGGGCGGTCAATACCTGGCCCGAGTCCTTGGCCGCCTGCGCCTCCATGCCGGTGCCGACCAAGGGCGCCTCGGGGCGCAGCAACGGCACGGCCTGGCGCTGCATGTTGGCGCCCATCAGGGCGCGGTTGGCGTCGTCGTGCTCGAGGAAGGGAATCAGCGACGCGGCGACCGAGACGATCTGGCGCGGCGAGACGTCCATGTACTCCACCTCGTCGCGCGGGAACTCCTCAAAGCGGCTGCCCAGCCGCCCCTCGACGCGGTCGTCGAGGAAGGAGCTGTGCTCGTCCAGCCGCGCGTTGGCCTGGGCGATCACGACCTCCGCCTCGGCGTCGGCGGAGAGCATCCGCACGTCGTCGGAGACGAACGGCCGCACGGCGACCTCGCCCGAGCCGACGGCGGCGATCGCCTCGGCCAGGGCCTCGTCGATCAGGTCGCCGGCCGCGGCGATCCGGTCGCCGGCCGCGTTCTCCACGTCTTCGGCCAGCGTCTTGCCGACGATGTCGGGATGGTCGGGCGCGAGCGACGAGACCACGCGGCGGTAGGGCGTCTCGATGAAGCCGAACTCGTTCAGCTGTCCGTACGTGGCGAGCGAGCCGATCAGGCCGATGTTGGGGCCCTCGGGCGTCTCGATCGGGCAGATGCGGCCGTAGTGGGAGTAATGCACGTCGCGGACGTCGAAGCCGGCCCGCTCGCGGCTCAGGCCGCCCGGTCCGAGCGCCGAGAGGCGGCGCTTGTGGGTCAGCTCGGCCAGCGGGTTGGTCTGGTCCATGAACTGCGAGAGCTGGTGGCCGCCGAAGAACTCCTTGACCGCCGCCTGCACGGGGCGGATGTTGACGAGCGCGGCGGGCGCGGCGTTGATCGGGTCGATGATCGTCATCCGCTCGCGGATCACGCGCTCCATCCGCACCATCCCGATCCGGAACTGGTTCTGCAGCTGTTCGCCGACGGCGCGGATGCGTCGATTGCCGAGGTGGTCGATGTCGTCATCCTCGGCCAGGCCGTGGTTGATCGCCGCCTGGGTGAAGATGATCGCGAGCAGGTCGCGCATCCAGAGCGCCTGGTTGCGGGTGTCGTTGGCCTCCTCGCGGTCGGCGTCGAGGCCCAGCCGCCGGCAGCGGTCGTCGAGCTGCTCGCGGCGCTCGGCCAGGCGGCGGTCCATCTTGTAGCGTCCGACGCGGCCGAGGTCGTAGCGGCGGGGCGAGAAGAAGTGTCCTTCGAGCTGTCCGCGCGCGGCTTCGAGGGTGGGCGGGTCGCCCGGCCGCAGCCGCTTGTAGACCTCGAGCATCGCCCATTCCTTGTTGCGATCCTCGGGCGCGACGCCGGGCGATTCCTTCTCCAGCGTGGCGGCCAGGTACTGGTGCGCGGCGTCTTCCAGGTCGAGCCCCTCGAGCATCTGCAGGATCCGCTCGTCGGTGCCGAGCCGCTTCTCCAGCTTCTTGCCGTTCTCGACATCGCCGTGCTCGTAGTACTGGGGATCGTCCGAGTCGTCGAGGGCGCGCAGCAGCGTGGTGATCGGCAGCTTGCGCTTGCGGTCGACCTTGACGGTCAGCATGTCGCGGCTGGTCGTCTCCAGCTCCAGCCAGGCGCCGCGGGCAGGCATCAGCTTGGCCGAGCAGAGCCGCCGCCCGGTGGCGGCGTCCAGCGTCGAGGAGAAGTAGACGCCGGGCGAGCGGATCAGCTGCGAGACGACGACCCGCTCCGCGCCGTTGTAGACGAAGGTGCCGTGCTCGGTCATCGCCGGCAGGTGCCCGAAGTAGAGCTCCTGCATCTTGGTCTCGTTGGTCTTGTTGTTGCGCAGGCCAACGGTCACGCGCAGCTCGCGGTCGTAGGTCTTGTCGTTCTCGCGGCACTCCTGCGCCGAGCGGTCCGCCTCGAGCAGGCGGAAGCCGGGCATATCACCGATTCCCTCGGGCTGGAAGAACAGCTCCATGCGGTTGCCGGTGAAGTCCTGGATCGGCGACATCTCGGCGAGCAGTTCCTTGATCCCGTCGGTCACGAACCAGTCGTAGGACTCGCGCAGCAGCTTGATCAGGTTGGGCAGCTCTTGCGCCTCGCTGAGGCTGGAGAAGTTGACGATGCCCTCACCGTCCTGAGCGGGGGCATTCTGCGCGTCGGGCGTCGCGGTCACCATCAGCCAACCTCCTCAAAGTGCGTCAGCGTGCGTCGATCTGCGTCAGTGGGCGTGTGGAACGGGTCAGGAGCGAACGGTCGGCGCCCGCGCAGGCAGCGGCGCGGCATCCACGCACCGCCGACAAGCAGTGCAGGAGAGCCGGCCAGCGCAGTACTCGCAGGTGCAACGACCATCTGAGACATAGGGTCTCCACCAATCTACCCAGCCCCGCTCCATCTGTCAACCAGGTGCAGCGGCCATGAGCAGCGGCAAGGTGCAGCCGCGCGGGAGCCGTCCCCAGGCGCTCGCGAAGCGCTGTTCGAAACCATAGCGGGCTGGATACACGGTACCGTGTGAACGGCATCGCTGATCCGCAGTGTGCAGCGATGCCCCGTACAGGGACGTCAGGAGACGACATCGCGCGGCGGGATGGGGCGACCGAATGGCCGAACGTGCCGAGCAAACCGCGGATGACGAGTCGAACCGCCGGCGGTGGGATTCGTCGTGGAATGCCGAGGCGATCCGCCGCCTGCGGCAGCACGCGAACCTGAGCCAGCGCGAGCTGGCTGAAGAACTGAACGCGCGCCAGCAGACCATCTCCGAGTGGGAGCGCGGCGAGTACAGTCCGCGCGGCACCGCGGCGCGCCTGCTGACGCGGGTCGCCGAGGACGTGCTGTACCCCTTTGGGACACCGGTGCCAGGCGCGGCGGACGCGGAGCATGCCGACGAAGAGGAGGAGGACTGGGCGGCAGACGACGACCACACGGCCGGCGATCAGGCGGGCGACGCGCGCGACGCGGATGAGGCGGACGAGGATGGGGGCGGCGATGATTGAGCCGCCGATCAGCGAACGCGATCTGCAGCGGCGCTGGGCCGAGCGCGACTGGCCGGCCCCGTTTCTGGACGCGCCCGAGGGCCGCGTGCGGATCATCTCGCCGGGCCGTTGGAACCACGGCCCGGGCCCGGACTTCCACGACGCGCAGATGCTCGACGCGGACGGCCGCGCCCGGCGCGGCGACGTCGAGCTGCACCTGACCGCCCGCGGCTGGATCGATCACGGCCACGACCATGATCCGGCCTACGACGGCGTGCTGCTGCACGTGGTGGCGCCGCCCGCTCCGAACGGCGCTGTTCACCGCGCTGAACATGCAGTTGGTCACCGCGCTGACCATGCAGTCGGTCACGGCGCTGACCATGCAGCTGAACGTGGCGCGGGCGGCGGGGACGCTCGCATCCCGGCGCAGACGCCGCTGCCGTCCGCGGCCGCGCTGCCCGCGGCGGTGGTGCCGGGCCGGCCCGAGCCGCCCTGCACGGATCTGGTCGCGCAGGCCGGCGCGGCGGTGGTCAACGCGCGGCTGGAGCAGATCGCGCAGCGCCGCTTCTGGCGCAAGGCGTCGGCGCTGCGCGCGTTGGACGCGGTCGACGCACCCCACGGCACCGGCGGCGCGGGCGGCGTCGGTGGAGCGACGGGCCGCGCCGATCGTCTCGCCGTGATCGCGGCGGCCCGGGCGCTCGGTCAGCCGCACAACGCCGAGCACTGCCAGCGGGCGGCGGCGGCCGCCCTCGCGCGGGCCTCGTCGTGGCGCGAGGTGCGCGTCGCGATCGATCGAGCCGGCTGGCGGCCGGGGCGAGGCGCGCTGGGCTCTGCGGCCGGCTGCTCGGAGCTGATCAACACCCTGCTGCAGCGCTGGCTCGCGGGTGGCTCGCGGCCGGCC
>JAJDZG010000028.1 GCA_022824765.1 Dehalococcoidia bacterium
ATCAGCGCGTCGCCCGACGCGCCGGGGATATCAGCTGAGACCTCGTAGAAGACCGATTCCGCCCCCAGCCAGGTCAGATCAATCGTGCCGACCGTCCGCGTCTCACCCACGTGCAGCCGTCCCTGTCTCGCGCGATCCGGCGCGACGCCCCGGTAGGCCAGCGCCACGCCACCGCTCAGCGCGACCGATCCGCCCGGCTCGAGACTGCCCCGCTCCGCTTCCAGCTCAGGCGAGTAGTAGAAGAATCCCTCGCCCGTAGCACCGTCTCGGAAGCCAACCCAGAGCAGCTGATCCTCGCCGATCGGCAGCGCCGTGAGGCGCGCCTCATTCTGGGACTGGTCCAGCGACACGACCCCGTCGAAGACGGTCTCGCCGCCCACGGCGATCGTCAGCTGTGGCGCCGGCGGCGCGTCCTGACCCACACCCAGCTCCGCAGCCGTCAGGCCGGACGGCATTCGAGGCGTCGGCAGCACGCGGTACCAGAACTCGAACTCAGGCAGCGTCGGCAGCATCGTCACCGCGAGCGAGCGATGGGCATCCAGCGGAATCAACGTGTAGGCGGCCGGCAACAGCGGATCGTCGCCCTCCGCCGGGACGAGGTCCGCGACCTCATGCTCCAGCGAAATCACCTCCTCCGACACCGTCGCACCCCCGCGTTGGACGCGGATGCGCGGACCGATGATCTGTTGGTCGAGGAAATGCGTCTCGGCGTACAGCAGCTGTCCCGTGTCTTGATCGAATATCCGCAGCTCCGCACCGTGCTCCCAATACGCCGCCTGGTGGACGCGGTAGCCGGCCGCATGCACCGGACCGTTGACCGTCACCTCGCCGCCGCCAACCTCGACACCCGCCTCCGCGACACGGACATGGCTGCGAAAGTCCAGCGCCTGGCCGTCGTCGGCAAAACGCGCGACCGCGTCGTCGACGATGATCTGCACCTGCGCGCGATCGTCGCCGGGCGGGAAGAGAATGTGCGACTCACCCTCGGCCACCCAGAACTGGTACTCCTCGCCAGCAAACTTCGTCACCAGCGTCGCGCCGAGCAGCAGGAGCAGCGCCAGGTGCGTCACGAACGTCGCCAGCTGCGCCCACCCGTAGCGGTCGGCGAAGAGCACGACGCCATCCGAATCGGCACTGACCTGCTCGACGCCGTAGCGCGCGCCGCGCAAGAGCGAAGTCACCCGCGACACTGCCGCATCAACATCTTCGCTGACGAGCAGCTCCGTCGAGGCTCGATGCCGCGCCCGCTCAAAGTACGCCGCGTTGACCCGCTTGGGCGGACGCCGCACCGTCCGCCAGATCGGCGGGGCGCGGCTCACCGTACAGACCGAGATCGCCAGCGCCACCAACGCCACAACCGCATACCAATACGGCTGCTTGTAGAGGTTGAAGACACCGCCCTTGGTGTCATAGAACCAGGGGAACTCGGCCAGCACATCGGTGAAGCCGCCCCAGGTCGGTCGCTGCAGCTCGATATGCGCCTCGACCTGCTCCGGGATGTCGGCCAGCTGTGGCGGCACCTGCGGAATCACGACCCCCACCGCGGAAAAGATCGCCGCGGCCAGGATCAAACCAATCGCCCACTTCACCGACGTCAGCCGACGCCATATCCACCAGGCAGGATCAGGCCAAGTCTGCGCACGCATACGACTCAGCGTATCGGCGGACTCTTCAATCCCGAGCCCGTCAGCGGGACCAGGACCTGCTCGTCCTGCCTCACGATTCCTTGTTCCACGAGCATTGGCAATGCGCCCAGCGGCACCGCTGAGGTTGGTTCGACATAGATGCCCCGCTCTCGGATGGTCTGATGCGCAGCGGCGATGGCCCCTTCGGAAACAGCCACCGCAGCCCCGTTTGACTCCTGCAGCGCCGCGATCATCTGCGCCAGACGCGGCGGCCGAGCGACGGCGATGCCGTCTGCGATCGTCGGCTGCGGTTGTTGCATGTTCCGCTCCGCCCACGCCGCGACCACAGGGCTGACCGACTCCGACTGCACCGCGATCAGCCGAGGCATACGCTCAATCCGACCGATCTGCAGCAGCTCCTGGAAGCCTCGCTGCAGTCCGATCAGCAGCGAACCGTTGCCGACCGGCAGGACGATGGCGTCGGGCATCCCGTGCTCGACGATCTCCTCGGCCGCGGGCTTGATGCCTTCACTGAAGTACGGACTGCGGTTGTGCGAGAGATAGGGAATGCCGCGCTCGGCAGCAAACTGCTCGGCGGCGTCAGCGACGGCATCGCGATCACCATCGACGCGATGGATCTTGCCGCCCACGGCCTCAATCTGTGCCAGCTTGCCGCCGGCAGCAGCGGCGGGGACGAACACCTCGGCCCTCAGCTGCGCGGCGGCCCCGTAGGCCGCGAGCGACGCGCCGGCGTTGCCCGACGAATCCTCCACGAACGACCCCGCGCCTCCACCCGGCGTGTTCCAGGCAGCGGCCACCAGCATCGCCGCGCCGCGATCCTTGAACGATCCCGTCGGCTGCAGAAACTCCAGCTTCAGCGACAGCCGAATGCGGCGCGCCGCAGGCCAATCGAAATCGATCGTCGGCGTGCCGCCCTGACCCAGCGGCAGCGCAGTCAGCGGCAGACGCAGGCCGCCCTCCGGCAGGCGCGGATACGCAATCTCAAACAGTCCACCGCAATCCGCGCAGGACAAGTCGAGCGAGGCAGCAGCCTCGGTCGAGCAGTCCAGGCAGCGCAGGTGATGTCGCACGACAGGCATCAGCGGAAGAACTCTCGCAGTTCGGCGATGAGCAGCTCGGGCTCCTCCATCGCGGGGAAGTGGCCACCAGCGGAGAACTCGGACCAGTGGACAACATTGAAGGCGCGTGCCACCCATGAGCGCGGCGGCATCGGCGTCCCCCGACGCAGCTTGGCAAAGCCGGCCGGTACGTCCGCTCGTTCGCCCTCCAACAGTCGGACTCGTCCCCCAACCTCCGCTTCAACGTCCTCGGCCGGCCGGGTCGCTTCGTAGTAGAGCCGCATCGCCGACGGCTGCGTTCGAGTCAACCAGTAGATCGCGGCCGTCGCGACGAGCTCGTCCTTGCTGAAGCGCCGGTAGAGGTCGGCGGTCGTCGGCAGAGCCTCGCCCGACTTGATGTCCGAGAGCCGCCACCACATGTCCACGATCCAGGCCAGCAAGCCCACCGGGGAGTCCGCAAGCGGAAAGGCCAGCGTCTGGAACTTGGTGCTATGAATGGCGCGGTGCGTGGCATCGTCGCGGACGTATCGCGCCTGTTCCTCACTGAAGAAGCGGTGCTCCTCAGTGCTCTGTGGACGCGCATCCGCTCCCCCTGGCGCGAGCGCCGCGGCCGTCAGGTGGATCCGTGGAATCCGTTCGGCATGACGCAGCGCCAGCTGTCCGCCGACCGCCGCTCCCCAGTCTCCGCCGTGGTAGAGAAACTCGGCATAGCCCAACCGCGACATCAGCTCGACCCACATGTCAGAGATCGCAGCAGCGCCAATCCCCGCCCGCCTCGGGATGTCTGACCAGCCATAGCCGGGCAACGACGGTGCGACCACATGGAACGCCGGAGCGCCAGCATCCTCAGGCTCGGCCAGACGGTCGATGATCTTGCTGAAGTCATAGATCGTGGACGGCCAGCCATGCTGGACCATGAGCGGTTGTGCATCCGCGCGCGAACTGCGCCGATGAACGAAGTGAACGCCCAGCGCCTCGCCGTTCCAGGCGGTCAGCGTCGTGCGGTACTGCGGGAACGCGTTCAGCCGCGCCTCGACGCCGCGCCAGTCGAAGTCCTCGAGCCAGTGCGCCGCGAGATCGCGGATGCAATCCGGCGCGGCTCCGTAACGCCAGCCCGCGCCGGACACCTCGGACGGCCAGCGCGTGCGCCGCAGGCGCGCTCGCAGGTCGCTCAGTTCCGAGTCCGGCACCGCAATGCGGAACGGCGCGATCTCCCCGGACGCGGATGACACGGCCGCTACCGCAGCGGGCGGAAGAAGTCGCGAATGTCCTGGACGAGCAGCTCCGGCTCCTCCAACGCAGCAAAGTGCCCGCCGCGGTCGTGCTCCGACCACTGCTGGATGTTGAAGCCGTCCTCGAGCCAGCTTCGCGGCGCCGTGATGATCTCCTCCGGGAAGATGCTGAAGCCGGTCGGCGTCTCCAGTCGGCCAGGCACGAAGTTCTCGGCCTGGTTCTGTCGCATCTCGTAGTAGTAGCGGGTCGACGAGTTGATCGTCTGACCGAACCAGTAAATCGAGATGTTGGTCAGGATCTCGTCCTTCGTGAAACGCTTCTCGATGTCGCCGTCGCAATCCGACCAGCTGCGCCACTTCTCGGTGATCCAGGCAGCGAGACCGGCCGGTGAATCTGTCAGGCCGTAGGCCAGCGTCTGCGGCTTGGTGCCCTGGATGGCCTGGTAGCCGGTCTCCTGCGCCTGCCAGTGGGCAGCCTTGGCGGCGACGGCCTGCTCTTGCTCGGTCCAGGTCGACGGATCCGTCTCCGGCGGACGCCCGATCGGCATGTTGATCTGCGCGCCGATGCAGTGGTCGGGATCCTGATAGGCCACCTGAGCAGTCACGATCGCGCCCCAGTCACCCCCTTGCGCGCCGTAACGCTCGTAGCCGAGATCGGCCATCAGTTGGTTCCAGAGCAACGCGGTCCGTTTCTGACCGAAACCACCTGACGTGGGAATCTCGGAGAATCCGTAGCCCGGCAGCGAAGGCGCCACAACCGTGAACGCGTCCGCAGGATCGCCACCGTGCGCGGCAGGGTCAGTCAGCAGGTCGATGATCTTCGTCACCTCGTAGAAGGTGCCCGGCCAGCCATGCGTGAAGACCAACGGCAGCGGGTTGTCGCCCGCCCCCTGCTGGTGCACGTAGTGGACCGTGTAGTCCTCCACACCGTCCGCCGAGACCTGCGTCGTGAACTGCGGCAGCCGGTTGAGATACGTCTCCTGCACCCGCCAGTCATAGGTCGTCCGCCAGTACTCGCAGAGCTCCTGCATGTACGCCAGGTTGGAGCCGTACTGCCAGCCAGAGTCGGCCACCTCCGACGGCCAACGCGTCTGCGCGAGTCGGCGCTTCAGGTCGCGAATCTCCGTATCGGGCACGGCAATCGTGAACGGCTCAGGCATCAGTCGGCTCCTCTCGCGTCGGGCGAGTCAATGGTCAACAACACTCACAAGCAGTATCGCACGAGGCCGCTGACCCAGAAGCGACGGCCTCAGTCGCCGCTCAGGCCTCAAACAACGGACCAACGGGACAGCCAAAGCCCGGCAGGACGTCCATCGCGTCGAGGTCGTCGTCGGCGCGATAGCTGGCAACCCCTTGCTCAGCGTGGTGTGCTTCCACAACCCGCTGCTCCGGGAAGACGACCCAGACGAGTCGCACGCCATGCCGCAGCCACATTTCGGCCTTGTCGTTCAGCTTGTCCCGACTGTCATTCGGCGACTTCACCTCGACCACCAACTCCGGAATCAGCTCGGAGTAACCGGGAATGCGTTGGTCCAAGGGCAGCTGGCTGGCAGAGATGAACGCCACATCCGGCGCCCGCACCGTATCCGGGTCACGCCCAATCTTGATCCCCGGATCACCAACCAGCACCCGCCCCAGTTGGCGGGGTTTGACGAAGTTCCCCATCGTTCGGGAAAGCTCTGCCGCGATCTGCGCGTGGTCAACACCTGGAGGCATGGATTCGCAGAGTACCCCTCGGATCAACTCGCCGTGAAACCCGTCGGCAGACAGCTGCAACAGGTCGTCGGCCGTAACCAGTTTGGCTGGGGACTGCGTCGTCATGATCCGCTGCGCTTCCACTGCCGTCGGACGCGACGGCAGCGTTCAGGATATCGGTCAGCCCTCGACCACGTCGCCAGCGACAGGATCGACACGAACTCCCTGCTCCTCCACCCAGCTCAGGGCACGATCGATCTCATCGTGGGAACCGTCCAGCTCGAGCACGACCCATCCGAAATCTTGCTCGACATCCGCCATGCGGATGTTGGTCACGATCTCGAACTCGCGCCCCAACAGGTAGATGATCGGCTCAGTCACCGCGTCGCCCTCAAAGGTGAAGCGGACTCGTCGGGTTGCCATGCTCAGCCTCCCACTGCGGCAGCTTGTGGAGCTTCGGCGAAGGCGTCCTCGAACGACTGCAGCGTGCCCTCAACGGGGATCGGCTGCGTCACATGCTCGACAACGGCATCAGCCGTTTTCAGCCCGCCGCCCGTGATGAACGCGACCGTCGGCTCGTCGGGATCGATCTGCTCGGTCGCAATCGCCTGACGCAAGCCGGCGATCGTCACTCCTCCCGCCGTCTCGGCGAACACCCCCTCGCACTCGGCGAGCAGCTGGATGCCCTCGACCACTTCCGCATCGCTGACCCCAGTCGCGCCGCCGTCTGTGCGCTTCATCGTCTTCAACGCGTAGTAGCCATCGGCCGGGTTGCCAATCGCCAGCGACTTCGCAATCGTGGCCGGCTTGACCGGGCGGATGTTCGTCGTGCCGCCGCGCCAGGCGGTCGTGATCGGCGAACAGCCCTCAGCCTGCGCACCGATCATCCGGATCGGCGTGTCTTCAATCAGCCCGTAGCGCTGGAACTCCTGGAATCCCTTGTGAATCTTGGTAAACAGCGATCCCGACGCCATCGGCGCCACCACCTGACGCGGCGCCCGCCAGCCCAGCTGCTCCGCCACCTCGTAGGCAAGCGTCCGCGAACCCTCGGCATAGTACGGCCGCACGTTGATGTTGACGAACGCCCACTGGCGATTGTCGGCCAACTCCGAACAGAGGCGGTTGACGTCATCGTAGGAGCCGTTCACCGCCACGATGGTCGGGTTGTAGACCGCCGATCCGAGCACCTTGCCCGCCTCCAGATCGTGCGGGATGAACACAATCGCGTCCATGCCCGCCCGCGCCGCATGCGCCGAGACCGAGTTGGCCAGATTGCCGGTCGAGGCGCAGGCCAACGTCTGGAATCCCATCTGCCTCGCCCGCGACGACGCCACCGCAACGACACGGTCCTTGAACGACCAGGATGGATTGCAGGTGTCATTCTTGATGTACAGCTCGCGCATCCCCAGCTGTTCCGCGAGACGGTCGGCACGCAGCAGCGGCGTCCAGCCCACGTTCAGGTCGACAATGAACTCGTCGTCTACCGGCAGCAGGTCCTTGTAGCGCCAGATTGAGCGCGGACCCGACTCAATGCGCTCACGCGAAATCTTGGACTGGATCCCGTCGTGGTCATAGGCGACCTCGAGCGGTCCGAAGCAGAAGTCGCAGACGTGCAGCGGATCGAGCGGGAACTCCCGGCTGCACTCACGACAGGTGAGAGAGGTGGCATAGGTCATCGGTCAGGGTCTTTCGCTAGGGCGTCACGGTCAGGAGCGGATCGGAGCAGCACGTCTCGGTCCTCCCCCGTCGCGCCCCACTCACGAGGCGCTAACGAGGCAGGACCTCGGGCATCGCCATGCGGCCCAGCATCTTCACATCACAGTGCATCACAGCAAACATCGAATCGATCCTACTACAAACCATCCAGCTCAGTCCCACAGCTGCGACATGTCAACCGTAAGTCCGACACAGACATCCTCCCCCGAGAGCGTCGCTGGATCGTCCAGTTCCACCACCTCGCCGCTCTCACGGTACACCCACACCTTGCGGCTGAAGGGGTCGATCAGCCAGCCGAGCCGTACGCCGCCGGCGATCCACTCAACCATCTTCTCCTGCTGCTGGCCAAGGGACTGTCTTGGCGAGCGAATCTCCCAGATCAGGTCGGGCACGACCACATACGGACCGCGATACGGC